>JAKLJX010000001.1:0-300000 GCA_023150945.1 bacterium
TTTCAATCATTTGTTCTCTTCATGAAAGTCTGAAGTCAAGATTTTCTTTGCGTATCTTTGCGTCTTTGCGTGAGCTGATGTTTTTTTTTGGTTGCGGCTCGTCCGCGTTGTGAAAGTTGGAATCTCATTCTGGCTTTGAGCGCCTCACGGCCTAAAACTCCCGCGGCGCGTGGCGAGGTGAGAAAAAACACTCGAGGATTCTCAAAATGCAAAGCAAGCGACGCTGTCCCTGGTGTGGCGATGATCCGCTCTGCGTGGCCTATCATGATGCGGAGTGGGGCGTAGCCGTGCATGACGATCGGCGGCTGTTCGAGATGTTGATTCTCGAAGGCGCGCAGGCGGGCTTGAACTGGCTCACGATTTTGCGTAAGCGCGACAACTACCGCAAGACCTTCGCGAATTTCGATCCGGCGCGCGTGGCCAAATTCGACCGCCGGAAAATCGCCGCGCTGCTGGAGAATCCCGGCATTGTGCGCAACCGCCTCAAGATTCATGCGGCGGTGGCCAATGCCCAGGCCTTGCTGCAGGTGCAGAAGGAATTCGGCAGCTTCGACCGCTACATTTGGCAATTCGTGGGCGGCAAGCCGAAAAAGAACCGCTGGCGGGAACTGAAGGAACTGCCCAGCCGCACGCCGGAATCCGATGCCATGAGCAAAGACCTGAAGCGCCGCGGCTTTTCATTCGTGGGCTCGACGATTTGCTATGCTTTCATGCAGGCGGTGGGCATGGTGAATGATCACGTGGTGAGGTGTTATCGCTATCGTGAGGTGTGACACTTTCGCCCGGGCAGAATGCTCATGATGATTCCGTGAAGATCCGGAGGCCGCGCGGAGTACTTCCGGCTGCCCGGACGGTATCTCCTGCGCCGTGCTCGCCCCTAACCTCAGTCTCAAGAACATCCAGCCGGCTTTAGCTTTTTGAGCATAAATCGCCGCAAAAAAAATCAATCGTCCCCTCTGCCCGGGCGGGATCTCCTGCACCGTGCTCGCCCCCAACCTCAGCCTCAAGAACATCCAGCCGGCTTCAGCCGACTTTTGGTATCAGCCTGCGATTTGAATCGCAGGATAGAGTTGGTCTGCCCGGGCGGTATCTCCTGCACCGTGCTCGCCCCCAACCTCAGCCTCAAGAACTTCCAGCCGGCTTCAGCCGGCTTTTGGTATCAGCCTGCGATTTGAATCGCAGGATCGAATCGCAGGGATTTGAATCGCAGGATCGAATCGCAGGATTGAAGCCCAGAAACCCCTTGCAAAATCCCGCCAAAATCCCTTTCATCTCTCCATGAACCAACTCGACAGCTACGCGATCGTCGCCCGGCTGCGCGCGCAATGGCGGAATTCCCTGCGGCACTATGACAACTTCACCCTGCGCCGCGATTTGATCGCGGGCTTGACCGTGGCCTTTGTCGCCCTGCCGCAATCCATCGCCTATGCCTTGATCGCGGGCGTCCCGGCGCAATACGGCATCTACGCCTTCATCACCGGCAGCATCGTGGCCGCGGCGTTCGGCTCCTCGCGGCATCTGCAAAGCGGGCCGACCAACGCCAGCTCCATCGTCATTGCCAGCACCCTCGCCGTCTATGCCGCGCAGGAAAACTTCATCGGAGTCGTTTTTCTGCTGGGCTTTCTGGCGGGCAGCCTGCAACTGGCCGCGGGTTTGTTGCAGCTCGGCAATCTCACCGAGTTCATTTCAAAAGCCGTGCTCACCGGTTTTATTGCCGCGGCCGGGCTGCTGATCATGACGAATCAACTGCCCAACTTGCTCGGCTTCAGCAAACAGAGCAACATGATGGCGCTCGACGGCATTCTGAACGTCGTTCGCCACCTCGATCAAATCAACCCGGCCGCACTGGCGATTGGCGCCGGCACGATTCTGGGCGCACTCTTCATTCAAAAATATTGCCCGAAATCGCGGCTGGGCTTGCCGCTGCTGCCGCCTTACTTGACTGCGCTGCTGGCCGCGGCCGCAGTGGTTTGGCTGCTCGAGCTCGAAGGCCAGGGCTTGCGCCTGGTCGGCGAGATTCTCAGCTCGCTGCCGCCGTTGAGCCTGCCGGTATTCGATTGGAAAACGATACAAGCGTTAAGCGCGGGCGCGCTGGCGCTCGGCCTCATCGGCCTGGCAGAATCCTATTCCGCTGCGAAATCGGCCGCGGCCTTCACCGGCGACAAGATCGATCCGGATCAGGAATTGATCGGCCAGGGCACCGCCAAAATCGTGACCGCGTTTCTCAGCGGCATGCCGGTTTCCGGCTCGATCACCCGCACGTTGCTGAACTATCGCGCCGGCGCGCTGACGCGTTTTGCCAATGTTTTCGCGGGAATATTCGTGGCGCTGGCGGGACTGCTGATCAGCCCCGTGATGCGTTACCTGCCGGTGGCGGCGCTGGCCGGCATTCTGATGTTGATCGCCGCGACCATGGTCAATTGGCACGAGGCCAAAATCGCCTGGCACACCACGCGCGGTGACCGTGCCGCGCTGCTCACGACCTTCATCGGCGCATTGGTTTTTCCGCTGGATCAGGCCATCTTCATCGGCGTCGGCATCTCGATCATCCTGTTCCTGCGCAAGGTGCGCAAGCCGCGCCTTACCGAGCTGGTGTATGATTGGCACCTCGGCTTCAAGGAACTCGATGCTTCCCAGCCGCATCCGCTGCCGGAAATCGCCATCGTTCATATCTCCGGCGACGTGTTTTTCGGCACCGCGGAATTTCTGGAGAACGAGCTGTTGCGCATCGCGCACCGGCCCGAGCTGCGCGTGCTGATCTTGCGCATGCGCGGGGCGGCCTGCCTCGACGCCACCTTCGTGCTCTCGCTGATGAAGGTGCACGAATACATGAAGGCGGGCGGCAAACTGCTGCTCATCTCCGGGGCCACCAGTGAGGCCGCGCGCGTTTTGGAACGTTCCGGCCTGGAGGCCAGCATCGGTCGCGAGAACATTTTTTTCACCGATGCCACTTTGTTCAAGGCCACCCGCCACGCCATTGACCGCGCGGTGGAATTTTTGGAGCAGGAGGGAGGCAATACTTCCGGCGCATCCCGCCAACCGGCTGCGGCACAACCGATTGCGCCGCAATCTCAGTGAGACCGGCGGACGCCGGGTCGCGCAGGAGGCCGGGCAAGCGCGAGAATTCTCCCACCAGCGCAGCGCTGCGCCTGAGTGGTCGGTGGTGAATCGCAATTCATGCACCCGTGGAAAAAGTCGACATTTGCATCATCGGCGCCGGCCCGGCGGGCCTGGCGACCGCGGCCGCACTCATCAAGCAGCGGCCGGGAATGCGGGATCACATTCTGATTCTCGAAAAAGAACAGCATCCCCGCCACAAACTTTGCGGCGGCGGCCTCACGCCCTGGGTTGACCGCCTGCTGCGCGAGCTGGATTTGACCGCGCCGGCACCGGACTTTTGCGTCGACCGCGTGCGGTTCTATCTCAACGACGAGCCGCTCGTTTTCGACGTGCCGGGATTGATGCGCACGATTCGCCGCAACGAGTTTGACGCCGCGCTGGCGGATTGTCTGCGCCGCAAGGGGGTGCGCTTGCTGGAGAACACGGCGGTGCAGTCGTTGTCGCGGCGTGACGAGGGCATCATCATCACCACGGCGCGCGGCGAGTATTGCGCCGAATTGGTGGTGGGCGCGGAGGGCGCCAAGAGTTTGGTGCGGCGGCAGTTCTTCCGTGAAACGCCCTCGCGCGTGTCGCGGCTGCTGGAAGTGCTGGTGCCCGCGACCGGCGCAGCCGCGAGTGAATTCGAGAATCAGACGGTGGTCATCGACTTCCGGCCGATGCGGGAGGGTTTGCAGGGGTATGTGTGGGACTTTCCGTGCTGGGTGAACGGCGCCCCGCATCTCAATGTGGGATTGTTCGACAGCCGCATTCACGAGCGGCAAAACAGCGTGCGCGCGGATCTGCCGGATCTGCTCAACCGCCATCTCGAGGCGCGCGGCTTTGATCCGGCCACGCCGCTGATGGGGCATCCCGAGCGCTGGTTTCATCCCGCGGATCACTTCAGCCGGCCGCGGGTGTTGCTCGCGGGCGAGGCCGCGGGCATCGAACCGTGGCTGGGCGAAGGCATTTCGGCGGCGCTGGCCTACGGCCAGGTGGCGGCGGAAACCATTGTGCATGCCCTGGACACGCGTGATTTTTCTCTGGCGGATTATCGCCGCCGCATTCTTCGCCACCGGCTCGGCAGTTTGTTGCGGCGCAATCGCCTGATTGCGCGTTTGTTCTACGCCCCGCAATTTCGCGCTTTGCTGCCGTTGTTTGGGCGCGTGTTGCACGGCTACGTGGCCTTGCGGCACCAGCGCACCGCGGCCAAACAAAAAGGCCGCTGATGCGGTGCAGCATCAGCGGCCTGAGGTTTTGGTGGAGACGGCGGGAATCGAACCCGCGTCCGAAGGCCAGTCAACGAGAACGTCTACATGTTTAGTCTGTTGATCAATCTCGCGCGCGTGACCTCAGCAGACAAGGGTCAACACGCGCCAGCCTGTGGGTTCTCACCTGCGATACCCAGACACAACCGCAGGCCAGCCACTATTGTGACGCTCATTCACCACCGAGTGGCGCGAGGGTGATGAGCGTGCCGCCTAGTTTGAATTAGGCAGCAACAGCATACGCATAGTTGTCTGCGTTTAAATTTGGTGCCCGGATATTTAACGAGGCTCCAGACAACCTCGACATGCTGCTCTCGCTTCCTCGACCCCCGTCGAAGCCATGTCGTCCCCGGAAGTCGCATTATTGAACGCGCCAAAATACGAAACCGTTGCACTGGAATCAAGCTGAAATTCGCCGGAAAATCTTTCATGCCCACCATTCACGAAGTTTTGCTCGAACATTTTGGCCATGCCGAATTTCGCGGCCAGCAGGAGGCCATCATCCGTCATGTGCTGGCGGGCGGCCATGCCCTGGTGATCATGCCCACCGGCATGGGCAAATCGCTGTGCTACCAAATTCCCGCGCTCCTGCCCGACGGCTTTGTGCTCGTGCTCTCGCCGCTGATCGCGTTGATGAAAGATCAGGTCGATGCGCTGGTTGCCAAAGGCATTGCTGCCGCCTATCTCAACTCCTCTTTGAGTCGCAGCGAACGCGAGGCGCGCCAGGCCGCCATTGCCGGCGGCGCCTATCGCCTGCTTTATGTCACACCCGAGCGTTTTCGCAAGCCGGAGTTCGTCGAGTTGATTCGCACGCGGCACATTTCCCTGCTGGCAGTTGACGAAGCGCATTGCATCAGCCAGTGGGGCCACGACTTCCGGCCGGATTACTCGCGCGTCGGCGAGATCCGCCGTTTGCTCGGCAATCCCACCACTCTGGCGCTGACCGCGACCGCCACGCCCGAAGTGCAGGAGGATATCATCACGCAGCTTGGTTTGACGCGCGGCCAGATCAAGCTCTTTCATGAAGGCATTGCGCGGCCCAATCTCCATCTTGCGGTGCACCAGGTGTGGGGGCAGGAGGAAAAGCTGCAAAATCTGCTCGCGCTGCCGCAGCGGCTGCCGGGCAACGGCATCTGCTATTTTGCCCTCATCAAAACCTTGCAGGAATTCGGCGAACGCCTGCGCGCCCGCGGCCTGCCGGCGCTGCAGTATCACGGCGATTTGGACAGCCGGGAGCGCAAACGCGTGCAGAACAAATTCATGCAGGGTGAGAATCAACTCGTGCTCGCCACCAATGCCTTCGGCATGGGCATCGACAAGGACAACATCCGCTTCGTGGTGCATGCCGAAGTGCCGGGTTCGCTCGAAGCCTACTATCAGGAAATCGGGCGCGCCGGTCGCGACGGCGACCGCTCTGATTGCCTGCTGCTTTATGATGAGCAGGATCTGCTCATTCAAATGGATTTTCTCAACTGGAACAATCCGGGCGCGGCGTTTTACCACCGGCTTTATCATTTCCTGCTCGCAGACGCCGAGCAAGTCAATGCCCATGGCCTCGAAGGCTTGAAGGAAAAACTGCATTTCAAGAGCAAGCATGATTTTCGGCTGGAAACCGCGCTCGGCATGCTGGAGCGCTATGGCGTCACCACCGGCAGCCTGGAGGGCAAAGACTTGGCGGTGATCGGCGATTTGCCGGAAGAACTCACGGATCAGAAGAATTTGGATCGCAAACTCAAGCGCGAGCAACGGCGGCTTTATGCGCTGGTGCAATATGCCAAGCACCCGGGCTGTCGCAAGGCGTTCATTCATGAGTATTTCGGTTTGTCGCATGCCGAAACTTGCGGCGCCTGTGATCGCTGTTTGGCGGCGAGCGATTGAGGACCGGCGGCGCATGGCGAGGTGATCACGCCGCCGGCACTGCTGAGCGGCGTGCAGGAGAACTCCCGGCAGGCTTGCCTTTTCAGCAAAATCTGGTTATAATGCGCACGCGTCAGGTTGTCGTTTCGATTGGTACAGGCAGCTCATTTCACCTGTCATGCCGAGGAATCTTGTGAAGCACTCGGGCCGGTGCCTGGGTCGGCACGATATCCCTGCTGGATGACAGGAATGATTGCGTTCTTCAAGGGTGACAGCGCCCTGGAGAATTGTTGGCTCGGCGGCTGCGGGCGATTGGAACTTCGGGCCCTGCCGCCGGCGAGTGCGGTCGAGTGCAATCCAGGCACGGAAAACGCTGTAGCAACCATCGGAGGGTGATATGCCTCGATTCATGTTGGTTTTGTTGGCGCTCATGATGATCGTCCCGGGCATGCTGTCCACCACGCAGGCGCGGCAGGCGCAGGACGAAAAAGTCTTTCAGCAGATCTTCGGCAAGACGCAGGAGAAATTCGGCCAGGCCAAATCGGCGCAGGCCGACATTCTCGCGCCGGAGGCTTTTGGCCGGGCGCTGAAGAAGTACAACGAAGCGCGCGAAGACTTCCGCCGCGGCCGCGCGCTGGCTGACATCAACAGGAAGCTCGGTGAAATCAGCGTGGATTTGGAAGCGGCGGTGAAGTCCGCCAATCTCGGCAAAGTGGCGCTCGAAAAAGTGCTGCGTGCGCGCGAAGATGCGCTCAAGGCCGAGGCCGAGCAAAACGCCGCGGAGAAATTCGCGCTGGCCGACAAAGCGTTCGGCGAGGCCACCCGCCGGCTGGAAGGCGGGGACGTGAATGCCGCGCAAAAGAAGGGTGAAGAAGCCGAGCAGCTCTTCCGCGAGGCGGAGTTGCACGCGATCAAGAACAGCGTGATCGGCAGCGTGCGCAGCCAGCTCGTGCAGGCGCGCAACGCCAAGATGGACCGCCTCGCGCCGGAAACCTACCGCAAGGCCGAGGCGCTGCTGGCGGAAGCGGAAAAAATCCTCAACACCAATCGTTACGCCGCCGGCTCGGCGCGCGAAAAGGCCGAGGCCGCGGAATATGAAGTGCGCCACGCCCGGCATCTCGCCGAGCAGGTGCAGCGCGTCAAAGTCGATGAGACGCAATGGGAAAAATTCCTGCTCTCGTTCGAACAGAAGATTGCCGGCATTGCTGCTGCGCTCGATTTCGAGCCGCAGTTCGATCAGGGCCTGGACAAGCCGGTGAACGATATTCGCGAAGCGGTGAAATCCCTGCGTGACGACCGCCGCAGCCTGAGCGACGAAGTGAACAAACTCGAGACCCGCATGGCGGAGCTCAGCAAGGAACTCAACAACATTCGCGAGGCGCAGGCCGGTCTGGAATCCCAGCTTGAAAAGGAAAAACGCCGGCAGCAGGAACTGCAGCGCCGCGAAGAGCGCGTCAAGGCGGTGGAGACCATGTTTGCGCCCGAGGAGGCGGTGGTGACGCGCGAAAACGAGCGGCTGCGCATTCGCCTGATCGGGCTGATCTTTCCCTCCGGCAAAGCCGTCATCATGCCGGAATATTTTCCGCTGCTGACCAAGCTGCAGCGCGCCATTCGCGAGCTGCCGGATTCTTTCATCTCGGTCGAAGGCCACACCGACTCGCGCGGCGATGACGCCAACAATCAGCGCATCTCGACCGAGCGCGCGCTCTCGGTGCAGCAATATCTCGTCGCCAACATGAATCTGCCGGCCAATCGCATTCAGGCGGTCGGCTTCGGCGAGAATTTTCCCATTGCCAGCAATGACTCCGAAGAAGGCCGCGCGCGCAATCGCCGCATCGAAGTGGTGCTGACGCTGCCGCAATAGCCGCCGGCCGTTGTTTGATCGCGGTGCCGGGATTTCCCACCAATGCTGCTGCTCACCTTGAACGGCGCCCGGCACGACAGGTGAATTTGAAAAGGGCAACCCACCTTGGTTGCCCTTTCTTTTTGGGGCCCGCCATTTCTCGAACGCCGCACCTGGCAGGTAGCATGCACGCAGCCGGCAAACGTGTGCAGCGTTACGCAGCCTCACGCCACAGCCGGTAAATCCTTTTTCAGCAAATTCCACGGAAGGCAATCCGGCTGCGCCCGCAAAGCGCGTGCTGTCAGGCCAGCCTGTCATTCCAATCAGGAGATCAATCTATGGCAAAATCCCTCGGCAGTAGGTGCGCGCATTCCGTCGCGCTGACTCTGGGGCTGGTGATGAGCTGGCTGGCCTGGCCCGCGGCGCAGGCGCAAGACTTTGAATCCTTCACCGTGGTGGAAAGCCCGATTTTCTTTCTTTCGGATTTTGATATAGCCGGCGGTGGCAACCCTGCCGAGTTGTTTCAGTTAATCATCAGCAATCGTACTGAAACCGTCCGTCGCGCTCGGATCGAGATGACTTTTCGCCGCGACGGTAGTCTCACCCCAATCGTGCGAGCGTACACCGATCCCTTCGACATGCAGCCCCATCGTGAACGGCGGTTTACATACCGCGATTTTCGCGGCACCGGCGAGAACGGCGACGTGACCATCGCGCGCTATGAGTACAACCCCAACGCCATTGACAATATCATCGACAACGTGTTGCGCACCGGCCGGCTGCCGAACGGCCGCTACTTTCTCAGTGTGACCATCTCTGAAATGGGTAGCGCCGGGGACCCCACTGAGAAGTTTGAAGAAAGAGAGCTGTTCGTTTCCAGCCTGCCTTCACTGGATTTGGTGGCGCCGGGCATGCCTGCGGGTGAGCTGGAATGCCCGGTGGTTTTCACCAATCTGCCGCAGTTCAAATGGGATTCGGAAGCGGACGTGTTCGTGCTGACGGTGTGCGAGCTGCTGCCCACCAATTCCGGCCCGGAAGACGTCATGCAGAATCCCCCGCGTTTGCGGCTGCGGCTGCAGCGCAATCTTCATTTCTTCGGCTCCCCCACTTTGCAATATCCCTCAGAAGGCCTGCCTCTGCAGGAGGGCCGCACCTACTACTGGCAGGTCAATGCCCTCGTGCCCACTCAAACCGGCGAGCTCGAGCTGCCCGGCCAGATCTGGTGTTTTAGAATCAGCACGTTTGGCGGCAGTGAGAACGAACTGTTGCTGCAGCAACTGCTGGCGTTGCTGCAAAGCCTGGGTTTGCAAGACGTCAACCAGTTGTTCGAAGCCGGCGGCCCGCTGGAAGGTTACCTGCCCAGCGGCACGGTCATGTTGAACGGCAGGCGCATCGACTTGAACGAGCTGATTACCCAATTGCGCGCAAATGCCCGGCGCTTGAGCGGTTTTGTAGTGGAATAATGACCTCAACTACGGATCCAACCATGAAATTTTCTGCAGTTTTTGGCGCGTTGGCGATGCTGCTGGCGGGCAGCTTGGGCTTGGCTTTGGCGCAACCGGCCGCGGAGGTTGCGGTGGTGTTGAAGGCGAAGGGCAAAGTCGAGGTCCTGCGCGCGCAGAACCGGGCGGCGGAGAGCGCGCGGCAAGGCACGCGGCTGCACAGCGGCAACCAGTTGCGCACCGGCGAAGAGTCGCTGGCGGCGCTGGTGTTCACCGATGACAAATCCATTCTCAAAGTCCGCTCCAATTCCAAGGTGGCGATCAAAGGCGCGCGGGAGGACAACAGCGTGGTCAAGAGTATCGCGCTGGAATTCGGACAGCTTTGGGCCAAAGTGACCAAAAGCACGGCACCGTTTCGCATTCAGACGCCTTCGGGCGTGGCCGCGGTCAAGGGCACGAATTTCTATTGTCTCATGGATGAAAACGGCAAGATGATCATCATCTGCCTGGAAGGCGCGGTCGAGCTGGCGAATGCGCTCGGCAAAGTGCTGGTGAATGCCGGTTACACCGGCACACTGCTGAAGAATCAAGCGCCGGCCGCGCGGCCTTCGCGGCCGGAGGAGATTCCGACCTGGGGCAATGATGACAGCACCGGCGGCAGCTTTGAGATCGAATTCGAAGATGCCAGCGGGCAGAAGAAGAAGCTGAAAGTCAATTACGAGTAGATTCGCTGGCTGTGCGGTTACCTTGTAGAGCATATGCACCGCCGCCATCATCTGGCAAGGACTTTGTGATGATGCCGGCGGGGCACCCAATACCGCAGAGGATTCCTTCTGAAAGACATGGTGGAATCACTTACAAGTTTTCGAGGCAACATGAATTCTCATCTACGAGGGCTGGCAGTTTTGGTATTGGCGATGTGCGTGGGTGCAGGTTGGGCTTTCGCGAACGAAGAAGGCGCGGTGCCGGCCAGCCGGATGCCGGAGATCGATCATATTCCCGTAACCGCGGCCACCGCCGGTCGCAGCGTGCGCCTCGAGGCGCAAATCAACGCCTTCGGCCGGTCGCTCATCTATGTGCGCATCTATTTCCGGCGGCCGGGTGAAAGCAATTTTCGCTTTGTGGACATGCGGCCCGGCGTCGAAGGTTATGTCGGCGAGATTCCGGCGCGCGCGGTGCAGCCGCCCGGCGTGCAGTATTTTCTCATCGCCTTGTTGAGCGACCAAAGCGTGATGAGCTTCCCGAGCCGCAATCCTTACGGCCAGCCGTTCGAGATCATCGTGAACGAGGCCGGCAGCCAGCCGGAAAGCGGGGCCCAGCCTCAACCACTGCGACCGGCCGTGCCGGCGCGCGAAGGTCCGGGCAAGCGGCCGGCCAAACCAGACACCGCTGCGACGCCCGAGCGCATCTCGCCGCAGCTTCACGAGAAGTTGCGCCAAATGGAGGCGCTGCGCGCGGAGAACAGCGAGGACACGGCTTCCACTCCGGCAGCGGTGCTGAGCCTGGCCAATCCCATTCTCCCCTTGAGCCCCGAGCCGTTCAGCAAGATACCGGCCGAGGAGGGCGTTTTGATCCTGGCTTCCTTTGCGCCGGAGGCCAATATCGATTCCAGCAGCGTGCGGGTGAAGTGGAACGGCACGGAAATCACCGGCCGCGCGAATGTCTCGGCGCTGTTGGTGTCGTTTGATGCCGGTCGCCTCAAGGCCGGCACACATCGCGTGAGCATTGTCGCGAATGATGCTTCCGGCAGGCGCATTGGCCCGGTGAGCTGGCAGTTTGAGGTGGCCGGCAGGTCGCCGCTGGCCGAGTCTGGCGAGGAAGCCGGGCAGCGGCCGGTGAGCGGTGTCACCTTTGCCGAGCTGCGCCATGAGGAATTCAGCGGCATTACGCTCAACAACAACAATCTGGGCGGCAATCTCAACGGCGCATATGGGCCGTTGCATTTCGAGGCTGCGGCCTACTTCACCTCTTTGGAAAGCCGCACGGTGCAACCGCGCAACCGGTTTGTGTTGAGCGCGGGCACGGGCTGGCTCAACTTCACGCTCGGCGATGCCACGCCCTATTTCAACGATCTGGTGCTCTATGGCCGGCGCGTGCGCGGCGTGCAAGCGGGTTTGCATACCGGCATTGTCAATGTGGAATTCGTCACCGGGCAGACCATGCGCGCGATCAGCCCGGTGCCGGGAGTGCTGGGCGGCACCTATCAGCAAACGCTCACCGCGATCCGGCCGAGCTTCGGCAGCCGGTCGTTTCAATTCGGCTTGACGTTGATGAAGGCGCGCGACGACACTTCTTCGATCATTGCCGTGCCCGCTACGACAGCGCCGCGTGACAATTTCGTGATCGGCGCGGATGTGCTGATGGCGTTCAGCCGGCGACGCATCGAATTGAAGGCGGCGGTGGCGCAATCGTTCGTCACCAAGGACACGCGCCTGCCCATCATCTCGCAGTCCTATGTCGACAGTGTCTACACCGACGGCAGCGTGGAGCTGCCCTTCGATCCCGCCGGTTTCAAAGACTGGCTGATTCTCAACGAGAGCACGACGCCGCTCGATCCGCGCGGCAAAACTGCGCTGGCCTACCAGCTCGGTTTGCGCCTCAACTATTTCAACCAGTATTTCACTCTCACGCTCAAGCAAATCGGTTCGGAGTACAATTCTTTCGGCCACACTTATCTGCGCAGTGACATCAGCGGCTTCAGTTTGTATGATCGCCTGCGGCTGCTGGGCAATCGCCTCAATCTCAACTTCGGCCTGGAGCGTTTTACCGATCATTACGACAACTTCGACGGCAAGCCGCAAACCGCGTTGAACGCCGTGCAATTCGGGTTCCTGCTCAATTGGAATCCCAATCTGCCGACGGTGAGCTTCAACCTGCGCAACTACAACCGCGACAACGGCGTCGATTCAGTTTTTGCAGTTCAGGTTATTACTCTCAACGACACGACAGAGCGCGTGACGGATTTGCGGCAGAACAACCGCACGCGCGACTTCTCGCTCACGTTCAGCCACAATCTGCAGGCCTTCCGCTACCAGCACACCGTTTCGCTCAGCCTGACCAACTCCGATCGCATCGACCGCTGGGCCAATCAGCGGGTGGCAGGCTTCGGTGGCGGGGACGTCACTTCCGATTTGACCTCCATCACGGTGCGCACGAAATACCATTCACCGTTGATGACGACCTTCAACCTGGCGTTCAACGACAACAACGTCGGCGGCAGGCAAAACCAGTTCAACTTCACCATGTTCAGCGGGCGGGCGGACTATGAGTTCCCGCGGCAACAGCTCCGCACCTTCGTGGCGCTGCGCCGCGTGAGCGCTTCCGGGCAGAACGGCATTACCGGCGCGCCGGTGGTCAACCTGATCAAGTACACGCAGACCGGGCTGCAACTCGGCGGCTCGCTGCTGCTGCGGCAGCGGCACGAAGTGGTGGTGGATCTGGCTTTGATCAAATACAGCGACAAAGGGGGGCTGCAAACCGCGTCCGGCTTCACGCCGCGCTCGCCCTTCACCAACAGCGTGGTGCGGGCCCACTATGAATTTCGCTTCTGAGGCGGATTGACGTGAATCTGTCGCAGGCGCTCGCCAACAAATGGATTTTGGGCAGCGCGATCAGTCTCTTCTCCATCCTGCTGGCCTTCGTGCTGAGCTTCACCACCGCCTTCGAGAATCTCGAGCTCAAATCCTACGACCTTCGCTTTGCCCTGCGCGGACCGCAGGGCGTCGACTCGCTCGGCGTGGTCATTGTCGATATCGACGACCAGTCCTTTTTCGATTTGCCCAGCCGCTGGCCGTTTCCGCGGACGTACTATGCCAGGCTGATCGACAACCTCACGCGCGCCGGCGCCCGGCTGATCTTGTTCGACATCATTTTCTCCGAGCCTACGGCCAGCAATCCCGCGGAAGATCTGGCGCTGGCTGCTGCGGCGGCCCGCTCCCGGCGGGTGGTGTTTGCGGGCAAAAAGGCGTTTGAGCTGGCCTCGGGCGGCACGCTCAACACCTATCTGATCAAACCCATCAAGCCGTTGTTGCAGAGCGGCAGCCCCTGGGGCATCGTGAACATCGATGAAGATCTCGATGGCTTCGTGCGCCGCTATTTGCTGTTCGAAGAATGGGAAGGCAGTCGCCATCTGCCGCTGGCGATGATGGCCCATCGCCAGCTCAAAGGCGCGCCACAGGATCCGGTGGATGCCGCCAACGGCCTGCCGCAGCACGATGACAATACCTTTCTCATCAATTTTCGCGGCCCGGCGCGCACTTTTCCCACGTACTCGTTTGCGAGCGTGCTCGATGATCGCGACTTTCAGCTCGTCGAAGCCGAACTCGATACCAACTATTTCGAGACCGTTTATCTGCCCAACCGCGTCTTCGCAAACAAGGTGGTTTTTGTCGGCGCTTCCGCGGAAGAATTGCAGGATGTCAAGTTCACGCCGTTCTATGGCGCCGGTGAATCCAGGCACAAGCTGCCGGGCGTGGAAGTGCATGCCAATGCCCTGGCCACGCTGTTGCTGGGGGATGCCGTGCAGCGCACGCCGTTTTGGATTGAGTGGTTGGTGCTGCTGGCAACCGGCTTCGGCACCATGACGCTGGTACTGACCAGCCGCACGTTCACCGGCATGCTGGCGACCGGTCTGGCCATGTTGCTGGTTTTGATCGCCGGGTTGCTCTGTTTCATCAAGTTTCTCGTCTGGCTGCCGGTGGTGGCGCCCGGCCTGGCCATCGTGCTGAGCTATGTCGGCAACAATGCCCAGCTCATCATCACCGAACGCCGCGAGCGCTGGCGTACGAAGCGGGTGTTTCAGCAGTATGTTTCCGAAAGCATCGTCAACAGCATTCTGGCCTCGGGCGCGATGCCGAAATTCGGCGGTGAGAAACGTGAGCTGACGGTGTTGTTCAGCGACATTCGCGGCTTCACCACCTATTGCGAAAAGCACGCGCCGGAAACCGTGGTGCAGCATCTCAATGAATATCTCACCGAGATGACGGAGATCATCAAGCAGCAGCAGGGCACGCTGGACAAGTACGTCGGCGATGAAATCATGGCGGTGTATGGCGCGCCCTACGCTTATCCCAATCATGCCGAGAAGGCCTGTGAAACCGCGGTCGCGATGATCGACCGGCTGCGCGAGATGCAGAAACGCTGGTCGGCGAACGCGCAGGATTACTTTCAGATCGGCATCGGCATCAACACCGGCCACATGATCGTGGGGAATTTGGGCTCGCAGCAGTTGTTCGATTACACCGTGATCGGCGATGAAGTCAATCTGGGCGCACGGTTGGAGGGCGCCAACAAGGAGTACTGGACCTCGATCATCATTTCCGAATCGACCTACACCCAGGCCAAAGCTCGCGCCCGTGTGCGCGAGCTCGATCTCGTGCGGGTGAAAGGCAAGAAGCGGCCGGTGAAAATCTACGAGCTGCGCAGCATGGAGCCGCTGCCGCAAATCGAAGAAGACTTGATCATTCAGGTCTATTCGCAAGGGCTGGCGCTGTACCGGCAGGCAGATTGGGTGGGGGCGCTGCAGCAGTTCAAGCGCGTGCTGCGCTATTTTCCCTCGGATGGACCTTCGCGGGTTTACGTCACGCGCTGTTTCAATTTTATCGAAACACCGCCGCCGCCGAACTGGGACGGCGTTTATGAATTCAAATCCAAGTAAAGGCCGGTCACCCGCGGCTGGCTTGAATCTTGCAATTGACTTGAGCCACCTCCACACGGCGCGAATGTTGAATGCACCTGTCGCCTCCCGAACCGCAAGAGGCAACGCGAAGAAGGCTCCGGCGCCTGTTAAGCTGAGCAAATGCAATCGCACCATCGCCTGCCGCGCCGCCAATGCCGGGCGGCGGGCATGCGGCAGGGCTGCAGCACCTCCTCCCGCCCTCAGCCGGCAAGGCTGGTGCTGTGGCCGGGCCTGCGGCGTTGCAAGGCACTGTTTCACCGCAAAACAAGCGGTCTTATTCCCACTCGAGAAGTGATCGCATGAGCCAACAAACCTGCGCGAGGATCCGCACCATGAACCCTTGGACTCGCATGACCGCCACGCTCACCGCGCTGTTGCTGCTGGCTGCCGTTGGTTTGCTGTTTGGGCAGGAAACGCCGGAACCCGCCGCGCCGGACTCGGGCAAACAAGAACAGCTCTCCGGCCAGGATTTCATGGACGGCTTCATGGCCGCCGTGCGCAGCGGCAATCAGGCACAGGCGGAGCTGCTGGTCAAACGCTTTCCCTTTCATGCCGGCGTGCTGGCCAGCTATCTCTACAATCAGGGGGCCAAAGCCTACAAAGCCAGTGATCCCGAAAAAGCGCTCGACGCGCTGGAAAGCGGCGTTTACCTGTTCCGCCTGCAAAAAAATACCGACGGTGAGCGGGAAACTCTGCTGTTGATCGCCGACGTGTACGAAGGCATGGGCGACTACAAACTCGCGCTGGCGAATTTGCAGGATGTGCTGGCGCTGCAGCGCGCCGCCAACGACAACAGCGGGGAAGTGGGCATCCTCAATCGCATGGCCGCGATCTATCGCGAGGCCGGCAATCGCGAACAGGCGTTTCGCTATCTGCTGCAGGCGCAGGCCATCGTCAAACAAGCGGGCAATGATTCGCTGCGCGCCAGCGTGTTGAACAATTTCGGGCAAATCCACATGGACTTGGGCGCTTACAGCAAGGCGCTGTCTGCCTATGAAGAGGCGCTGCAGCTCGCGCGCGCCAGTTTCGACAAGTCCAGTGAAGGCTGGATTCTCAAAAACATCGGCCGTGTTTATCAGGAAAGCCGTGATTTCCGCCGCGCCGAAGAATACTATTTGAAAGCGCTGGCCACGCTGGAAGAGGCCCGCAATCAGCCGGCCATGGGCCGGGTGTTGAATCAACTCGGGGAAGTGCATCAACTCACCGGTAATGATGCCACGGCGCTGTCTTATTTTCATGACGCGCTCAACGCCATGATGGCCGCTGGAGATGAGAACGGCAAGGGCACCACGTTCATGCATCTCGGCGATTTCTACCGCAGCCGCGGCAATTTCAACGACGCGCTGCTCTCCTACGAAACCGCGCTCACGCTCAAGCGCAAGACGCGGGATCAAGCCGGCCAGGCTGCCGTTTGGCACCGGTTGGGCGAGCTGTACAGCGATCGCCAGGATTTTCAGCAGGCGCTGCCCGCCTTCGAAACCGCCATCAATTTGCGCAAGAAGATTCACGATCGCGCCGGCGAAGGCGTGACGCTCAACCGCTTGGGCGAGATGCACTGCCGCCTGTCGCAATTCAAGCAGGCATTGGCTCGTTTTCGCGAAGCCCTGGCGGCCACGCTCGAAGGCGGCGACACGCGCCAGGTGAAGGCCGTTTCGCAAAACGCGGGCGCCGTGTTTGCCAGCAATGGCTACTACGAAAAGGCGATCGGGCATTTCCAGCGGGCGCTGGAGATTTGCCGCGCCAGCGAAGATTCGCTCGGCCAGGGCACCGTCCTGCATCAAATGGCCGAGACCTGCCGCAGCGCGGGCGATTTCAATCGTGCGCACGCCCATGATCTCGAGGCCCTGCGCCTGCTCAAGGCCCTGCCCGCCAATGATGCCGCGGTGCAGGCGCTAGTGGGTGAGATTCACCGCCAGACAGGCGATTGGGCCAGCGCGCTCAGACAATTCGAGTACGTGCTCAAGCTGCACCGCGCCGCAGCGGACACGGTGCTGACCAGCAAAACCCTCAATCAGCTCGGTATGACCTACCGCCGCGCCGGCGATTATCAGACGGCGCGCGCCAAGCATCAGGAAGCGCTGGCGCTCGCGCAACAAATCGGCGACCGGCCGTTGCAGGTGGTGACGCGGAATTCGCTGGGTGAAATCTACCGATCCGGCCGCAACCATGAAGAGGCGCTGGCGCAGCATCAGGCCGCGCTGAAGATCGCGCAGGAGCTGGGAGACAAGGCGGCTGCCGCCAAAACGCTGGCGCTGCTGGGTGAGACGCAGGGCCTGGCCGGCAATGCCGTCGAGGGCATGAAACGATTGCAGGAGGCCATGGCGCTGGCCGGCGACCTCGGCGACAAGGCCACGGAAGCGCGCACGATCGTGAGTCTGGGCGAAAGCCACGGCCGCCAGGGCCAGAACCGCAAGGCGTTGGAATACTATCGCAGCGCCATTCGCCTCTATCAAAGCATGGGGGACAAGGCGGGCGAATGCGTGGTGCTCACCCGCATCGGCGAGTTGTATGCCGCCACGCAAGATTATCAAAACGCCTTGAAGTATTTCAACTACGTGCTCAACAACCGGCGCCAGGCCGGCGACAAATTGCAGGAGGGGCTGGCGCTCAAGCACATCGGCAGTGTGCATCTCGCCACGCGCGATTACGCCACCGCCCTGGCGCGCTATCAAGAGGCACTGAAGCTGCTCGGCAAGAGCGGCGAGCTGAGCGACCTCATTACCCTGTTCAGCGGGCTGGCGGAGATCTACACCCAGCTCGGCAATCAGATGCAGGCGGATTTCTACAAAGAAGAATTGCACAAGGCCTATCAGGATTTGGGCGACAAAACCGGACAAACCGGCTCGACCGAAGACTTGAGTCACTGGCAGATCCGCTTCAGCACGTATCAGGAAGCCAGGCAGCACTATGAAAAAACCATGGCACTGCATCGCCAGGCGGGCAGCCGCGCCGGCGAGATTCAGGCGCTCAATGAAATCGGCGAGATCGCGCGGCGCGCCGGCAAAATTCAGGAGGCGCTCGCTCACTTTCAAACCGCTTTACGCCGCATGGCGGAATTGCAGGAGGAGAGCCGCAAAGCAACCGTGCTGAGC
Organism: bacterium; assembly: GCA_023150945.1. Classification (NCBI taxonomy): domain Bacteria; species bacterium. Next base: position 18,276 of record JAKLJX010000001.1, read on the forward strand.
AACCTGGGCATGGTTTATCTGGCGCTCAATCAACGCGCGCAGGCCGAATCTTCGCTGCAGGAAGCGCTGCGGCTGCAACAGCAAGCGGGCCAGGCCTCCGCAGCCGCGTTGACACTCAGCCGCTTGGGCGCGCTGCAGACGGCACTGGGCCGGTATCAACAAGCAGGCGCTTATTTTCAAACCGCGGCGGAGATCTATCAGGAAGTGAACGACCCCGCGACTGAGGTGGACGTCTGGCAGCAGGCCGCGGCAATGTATCAACAAACCGGCGATTATGCGCTGGCGGTGAACAGCTTGCAGCATGCCCTGGAACTTTGTCGGCGCGCTGCAGATCCCGGCCGTGAGGCGCAGGTGCAGCAGCAGTTGGGCATCGTTTATCGCAGCGCCAAGGATTATCCCGAGGCGCTCCGTTCTTTGCGTTCGGCGCTGAATTTGAGCCGGACCTTGGGCGACCAGGACTTGGAGCACAAGGTGCTGGGCCAGCTCGGTTATTTGTATGAGTTGCAAGGTGACAAGACGCAGGCGCTGGCCTGGTACAAACAATCGGTGGCGGTGTTGGAAGAAGGCCTGCCGGTGCCGGCGCTTGGCGCGCTCGCAGAGCCGGCGGTGGCGGCAGCGGTGAATGTCTACCGTCGCATGGTCGCTCTGTTTTTCGAGCAGCAAGATTATGAGAATGCGTTCAGCTATCTCGAACGCGGCAAGGCGCGGCCTTTGCTTGCAGCGCTGTTCGCCACGCCGGGAGAAATTACGCCCGGCGTCGAACCGGAATTGCGTGAAGCGGAAAGAAGCCTGCTGAGCCGCGGCGCGCGTCTGCGCGCCGAGTGGCAAAGCGGCATGGGCAGCTTGCGCCAGCGCCTCATGATCGAGCAGCAAAAGGAAACCAACACGCAATGGAAGCTGCTGGCGCAACGCGTGCAATTGGCACATCCGGAATATGCCGAGTTGAAATTCCCCGCGCCGCTGCGCCTGCAGCAGGTGCAGAATGAAATTTTGCAGGACAACGAAGTGTTGCTGGAGTTTTTTCTCGGCGAGCGCGCGCTCTACAGCTTCGTCATCGGCAGGAAGAACCTCTATCCCTTCCTCGTCCGGATTGATCGGGAGAAACTGACCGCCAAAGTGGCGCAGCTCATCACCTCGCTGAACGGCGGCGCCACCTCCCCGTTTGATCAGGCGCTCGCGTATCAACTCTACCAGATTCTCATTCAGCCGCTGGAGACGCGCATTGCCGCGGCCAATCAGCAGCAGGAATTGGCGGCGTTGATCATCGTGCCGGACGGCATTCTGCACTACCTGCCGTTTGACGCGCTCGTGGCCCAGGCGCCCGCCGCCAACGGCGCAGGCCGGCTGGCGGGCACGGCGTTTTTACTCGACCGCTATCCGTTGACTTATTCGCCCACTGCGGCATTGTTGCGCAACGTGAGCAAACGCGCGCCCGCCGGTTATTCCGGCGACCTGCTGGCCCTGGCGCCCTTTGCCAGCGCGAGCAACAACGGTGTTGCGCGCGTGCCGGTGAGCTATCTCGACGATCTGGCGCCGGCGGGCAAACCCGTCGTGCCGGCGGCGCGGGCCCCCGCTCTGCCGTATTCGGCGCAGGAAATCAAACTGATCAGCGCGCACAGCAAAAACGTGCGGGCCAAATTGAACGCCGAGGCCACGCGGGAACAGTTGCAGCATTATGCCGGCGGTCATCGCTTTCTGCATTTGGCGACCTTCGGTTACCTGGATCCGCAGGAACCGCTGCAATCGGCTTTTCTGCTCAGCGACGGCTTTGTGCGCGTCGCCGAGATCTACAACATGAATCTCAAGGCCGAACTGGCGGTCTTGAGCGCCAGCACCACGAAGCTGGAAGACACGAGCAGCGGCCAGGATCTGAGCGGACTGGCCAGTGCTTTCTTTCATGCCGGCACGCGTTCGTTGGTCATCAGCTTGTGGCGCAGTGAAGAGCGCACCGCGGCCGAGTTGCTGGCGCAGTTCTATGCCAACTTGAATCGCGGCATGAACAAGGCCGCAGCGTTGCGTGCGGCCAAGCGCGCAACGCGGACCGGCACTTCCGATCATCCCGCGCGGTGGGCGCCTTTTGTATTGTTGGGCGCCCGCTGAAGCGCGATTGTTTACAATTCTGTTATTGCGTAACTCCTGCCATCTCCGGAACCAGCTTCGTTATTCAGTCTCACCGTGAAACATCCGGCCGGGTCCGGCGCCGGTTTAACTTCAGCATTCTGCAGCGCAGCAGACGGCGGGACACTGGCACCGATTTTGTCGTGCTTGCCCTCCCCACAACTTTCTGCATGAATGCGGCTTCATGGGCTGGGCCGCCGCTTCATTCGTGACACCTTTGCGATTGTGGGATTCGGATTGCGGCAAGCACGGCGGCAAAACCTGACCGGCTTGCCAGTCACTCAACAGATCCAGATGATTTGAGGCCGCCATTATGCACCCTTTGCACTCGCATCCCGCTTCAACCACCACGCTTGCTCCCGCTGCTTCCACCTTTTGGCAATCCGCCGCCCCGGCGCCGGAGCAGGCACTATCGCTCGGCGCCCTCTGCGAAGCGCTGCCGGAAGCCGTCTGCTGTGTCGATGAAGATCTGATCGTGCGGCATTGGAATCACGCCATGGCGCGGCTGGTGGGAGTGACGCGCAAGCAAGCGCTGCAGAAGCCGGTGTTCTCGCTGGTGCCGAGCAGTTTCGAGCAGGGTTTGCGGGGGGAGTTGCAGCGCTTGTTTGAAAGCGCGCACAGTGACCGGGAGGAAAACGCGAAGTCGCCGCTGCAACTGCAGGGCGAATTTCAACAGTGCCACGGCAACGGTCCGAGCTTCACCTTCCGCTATCATCTCAGCGCGCTGCCGGCGGCGGGCGGGCAGCGCCTGGCCATGCTGGCGTTGAGTGAAATACCCCAGGGCCGGATTCTGCGCAAGCAGCATCAACTGCTCGAACAGCTTCTGCTGCTGGGCAAGCTCAACACCAGCGTGGCGCACGAGCTGGCGGGCGCGCTCGACGTGATCTGCCACCGCCTCGATGACATCCTGGGGATGGCGACGCAGAGCGGTAATCACGAACTGGAAGCGGGCCTGCACGACATCATCACGCAAATCTACCGCATCAGCTACCTCACCAACAACATGGTCAGCCTGGCGCGCGATGCCTCCGCTCATCTCGTCGCGCTCGACCTCAACGACGCCATTCTGGAGGCACTCGCCCTGCTGCAACAAACCATGAATCATGAAGTGTTGTGCACCATGGTGCTCGCCCCCAACTTGCCGCCCATCACCGGCGATGCGATTCTGCTGCAGGTGGCGCTGCAGAACCTGCTGAAATACGCGATCATGGCCGCCGGTGAAGACGCCGTCCCCAAAATGCAAACCGAACCGCAGCCCAACGGTGAAGGAGTGGTGATCCGCCTGGAAGACCGCGGCGCCCCCCTCGAGGCCGAAACGCTCGAGCGTTTTTTCGATCCGGTGTTCAATGCGGAGAAATTCGGCTTGGGGGTGGGCTTGGGGCTTTTCCTGAGCCGGAGGATCATCGAAGCGCATCACGGCGAGATCGCCGTGCGTCCTCACGAAGCGCACGGCTCGGAAATCATCATTTCGTTTCCGTCGGCGCGGCGTTGAGGCGTGCGTCCGTCTGGGCGCCGGCGTTGTGCTGGGCTTCCCACAGCTTCAAATACAGCGCGAGTTTCACCATCGCCGTCACCAACGCCAGGACCAGGCCGTGCTGGCCATCGCGCCAGCCCTGCTTGGCGACGTATTTGTTCCAAAACGCCGCCAGCGGCCGGAAGAAAAAATCCCACCAATGCACGCGCCGGCCGGCGCGATCCAATGCTTCCAGCGAGCTGTAGCGATTCATGCGCGCCAGGCTTTCTTCCAGCGTGCGATGGGTGTAGTGCAGCAGGTCGTGCTGCAGATGAGCCAGCGTTCCCGTCACTGCAAAGCCCTCATGCGCATGCGTGTTGATCAGCCGCGCGCGGGCGGCGCGAAACAAGCGCAGTTGATAACCGGGATACCAGCCGCCATGCCGCATGAATTTTCCCAAAAACGTGCTCAAGCGGGGAAGGTAATAGCCGTCCGCCGCCGTTGGGTTCTGGAGAACCGATCGAATCTCGGCGGCGAGCGCGGGCGTGATGCGCTCGTCGGAATCGAGGCTCAGGACCCAATCGCCGGTGGCTTGCTCGAGGGCAAACTGCTTTTGCGCGGCAAAACCCGGCCAGGGCCTGACGAACCAGCGCACCTGCGCGCCGCCTGGTTGTGCTTGCGCGGCGGCGAATGCACGGCACAGCGCCTGCGTCTCATCCCTGCTTTCGCCATCCACAATGATGATCTCATCGGCAAAGGCCGCGCTCGCCAGGCAGTCGCCCAACAGATGCGCCTCATTCTGGGTGATGATGATCACTGAAAGCCGGGGCGCGCCCGGCGTCATGCTCTTGGTCATTGCTGGTGACTCTGCGGCATTTTCATTCATGTGGCGTCTCGCACAGTACCCGGATTATTGCGTTTTTCGTTTGCATGAGGCGTTGTTGTCTCCGGCGTAATGCGGCCAGCATCGTACCCGCGAAGATTGGTGCCGAACGGCAAAAGGCGGGGGGTTGCTTTATCCGGCCACCAAATGCTGTCGTACATTACTCGAATCTCAAAAAGGCAGAAGCGCACGCCCTGGCGAAGAGTTGTAAAGAGGAATTCGACTTCAGGCATTTCGTGAATGAAGACAACATGTGTTGACGCTAAAATGTCATGCCCTCGAAACACGTCAGAAATGCCGCCCTTTCAGGGCAACCTGCGATGAACCTTGTCAATATCCCAGGGCGCTGCCCGTGGGCTAATGCCTGTGAGCCCGTCGGGGTCAAGCTGGCCCTTTGGAGAAGCCGGGGTGCTTAACGTCGTAGCGTTCGCCTGCGCCTGCGTCACTTTCCGCGATTCATTCCGCTGCAGCCCGGCCACCTTGCGCCTCCGCCGCGCCCCTGCGCGATGACAGGCATCTCTGCACCGCCGCCAGCACCTGTTCCACCTCCAGCTTTTGCATGCAATCATGTGTCTTGATCCGGCACGCCACGCCGTTGCAGCCGAGACAAGCCAAACCTTCCTGCCGCACAATTTGATGGCCTTCACCCCAGGGACCTTGCAAATCCGGGCGCGTGGGGCCATAGATGCCCACCACCGGCGTCTGCATGGCAGCGGCCAAATGCAGCGGCCCGGAGTCATTGGAAACGAGCAGACGCAAGCGCGCCAGCAGCGCGGCGGATTGCATCAAACTCGTCGGCGGCGCCAGCAACGCCGGCGATTGCATCATCTCCAGGATCGCCGCGGCCTCCTCGCGTTCCTGCCGGTTGCCCCACAACAGGATGATCTGTGCCGCTCTCGCGGTTGCCAGACGGTCGCCGAGCGCCGCGAATGCCGCCAGCGGCCAGCGCTTCGTGTACCATCCGCCGGAAGCGTTCAAACCGATCACCGGCCGGCTGCGATCGAATTCCTGCTTGTGCCACCATGCGTTGATTTCTTCCTGTGCGCCGGCCGCCACCTCCACGCGCAACGCCTTGGTGACGAGGGGAAGCCCCAGACTGCGCAACGCATCAAGATTGAATTCGACTTCATGCACCTGATCCCCGCGCGGGGTGACGAGATGATTGTAAGCGAAGCGGCGGACGCGAAATTTGTAGCCCACCCGCACGGCGGCGCGCGTGCCGAAGGCCAGTAGCGCGCTGCGTGGATTGCCGAACAGGTCGATCACCAGGTCATAACGCCGCCGGCGCAAATCGCGCAGCAGGGCCAGTTGCTTGCGCCAGCCCGGCGGATTGCGCTCGAGCACGATCAAATCATGCACGGCCGGATGATGCTGCACCAGGGGAGCGGCCGGCGGTTCGGTGAGAAAATCGATCACGGCGCCGGGCAGCGCTGCGGCCAGATTATCCAGCACCGGCGTGGCCAGAATCACGTCGCCGATGGCGCGCAGCTTGATGACCAGAATTTTTTTGAAACCGCCGCTGGGTGGCATACGCAAACGATGAACTCCGCATCCGTGAGCTGTCAGGTTTGCTCAGTCTCTTGAGATTGAAATCGTTGTTCTGACAGCAATGACTTTCTCCAGCGGAGGAAGAGCTTTTTCCTCTGCCGGGTTGTTTCTGTTTGTTGGCGATTTCCCTTGAGTTGCGGTTTAACCGCGTTGGGCAGTGCCCGTGCGAAATTGCAGCTTCTTGACAAAAGCGTTCCTGCGGTGGCTTGGCCGGCGCATTGAAGAGCGAAGCGTTGCAACGGCGCTCGCAGTTCGAAAACCTCGGCGCAGCCGCGGCCGGAACATTTTCGGACCGGCACGGGAGGGCGAACACGCCGGCTCGCGGCGAGAAGGTAGAAAAAGAAAAGGCAGGACACAACGAGATTGTGCCCTGCCCTTCACCGTGCCTGATCAGGCGGAAAACGCTGACTACTTCATCAAAACGAGCCGCCTCGCCTGCCTGGCTGTGCCCGCCTGCAAAACCGTGAAATAGAGCCCGCTGGGCAAATGGCCGGCGTGGAAAGTCGCATGATAACGGCCGGCCGGCAGGTTGCCCTCCACCAACACCACCACCTCTTGTCCGGCAAGATTGTAAACTTTGAGGGTAACGTGTGACTCCTCGGGCACGACATAAGCAATCACGGTGGCAGGATTGAAGGGATTGGGGTAAACGTGCAGCAAATCGAGTTGATTGCCGGCTTCACTGATCGCCGCTGCCCCGCTTTCCAGCGGCAAGCCAGCCTTGGCCGCGCCGCCGGCATAGCATTCCAGTTCGTAGACTTGGTTGTTGGCCTTGTTGTTTTGATCCATGCGAATACGGAAATAGCGCGCCGCAAAAGGCGAACTGAATGTCACATCCTGCGTGCCGGCCGTACCGGCATTGTTGGTGTAAACCGTCGTCCAGTCGCCGTCGCTGTTGCCGCCGCTGTTGGAAATTTGAAAGCGATACCTGCTGGCAAAGTAGTTCTCTTTCCATCGGATCACCGCGCGTGTCAGGTCGAATGCCGCACCCAGGTCGACGCGCAGCCAGGTGTTCGGCGCCGGCTTGCTCACCGTCGCGCTGCGCCAATATGATGAACCGGAACTGGTGCCATCCACCGCGCGGCTGGCCGCAAAGGAACTGTAGGTGCTGGAGGCCGTTGCCGGCTTGTTTAAAGCTAAATTGCCAGCGGGTGCAGCCAATGTCATCGCTGAAGCTTCATTCGAATTTGGCGAGTCGCCCGCGACATTGGTGGCGCGCACGCGGTAGTAGTAGGTTGTATTGGGCGACAAACCCGTGTTCGAATAGGTCGTGACATTCGCGCCGGTGGTGGCGATCTGCGTGTACGGCCCGCCGGAAGTGGTGGCGCGATCGATTTCGAATCCGGTTTCGTCACTGGAGTTGTCCTGCCAGGCGAGATTGATTTGACTGCTGCTCACCGCATTCGCCGTCAAGTTGGTGGGCGCCGCGGGCGGTGGGGGTGGCGATTGCGTGGTGGCGAAAGCTTCGTTGGAATTGTCCGAATCGCCCGCGGCATTGGTGGCACGCACACGATAGTAATAGGTTGTGTTGGGCGACAAGCCCGTGTTCGAATAGGTCGTGACATTCGCGCCGGTGGTGGTGATCTGCGTGTACGGCCCGCCGGAAGTGGTGGCGCGATCGATTTCAAAGCCGGTTTCGTTACTGGAATTATCCTGCCAGAGAAGGTTGATCTGGCTGCTACTCACTGCGGTGGCGGTGAGATTGCCCGGCGCTGCCGGCGGTTGCGCCGTTGCCCAGGTGGTCGCATTGGCCTCGTTGGAGTAATCCGAATCCCCGCCGCCGGCGCTGGCGCGCACGCGATAGAAGTAGGTGGTGTTCGCAGCCAGACCGTTGTCGGAATAGCTCGTGGCATTGGCGCCGGCCACGGCGATCTGGCTGTAGCTGCCGCCCGCGCCGGTCTTACGTTCGATTTTGTAGCCGTCTTCGATGCCGGAATGATCAGTCCAGTTGAGAGTGATGTTGCTGCTGCTGGTGGCCGTCGCAGACAACGCCGTGGGTGTAAATGGGATGTCGGTGAGCGTGAAAGAGTTGTCGCTGAGATCGCTGGGATCGCCATCGGCGGCATCGGACACGCGCACGCGCGCCTGGGTGGAAGCCGGGGCCGCGATGGTCCAGGCGTAGACGCCGTCGTTGCTTTCGTTGGCGGCAATCGTGGTCCACGCTGATCCGTCGTTTACGGAGTATTCCAGCTTGACCGGGTTGGAAAAGTTGGTGCTGGTCCAGTTCAGCGTGCGCGTGGTGCCGATTTCCCAGATCTCCCCGCCATTGGGGATCGTCAGGTGCAGGCTGGGCGTGCTGGGTTGTTCATTGACGTGGCTGATCACCGTGAAGCTGTCGATGATCTCGCCGCGCAGATTCTTCATGTAGAAGTAAGCTTTGTTGGGTTGTCCCTGGTAATGAAAAACGCCGAACAAGGCGCCGTACTCCGCGTTTTGGCTGCGGGTATAGATGCTTGCCCACCAACTGCCGGACAATTCTTGCGAACGAATGCCGTGTCCGCCGATTTCGTGCACGAACACGAACGTCTTGCCCTTCTCAATGTGCAGCGTGTTGGCAGTGCTGGCGATGGTTTGGTTTTGCATGCTGCTGAGCAAGTGGGTGCGGCTGTAGCTGTGGGCATGGCCGGTGGCGATGATGGCGCCGCCGAGGCGTGACTCCTCGTAAACGCCCCAGCCGGTTTCATCGGTTTTGTTGACCACCTGCATCAGCCGCATGTTCTTGTGCCAGCTCACGATTCGCCAGATGGAGTTGTCGGCTGCCAGTTGCTGGCGAATGTAGGCGTCATGTCCGGTTTCGCGAATATCGACCCCCGACAGGATGATGAACAATCCGTTGAAGGAGAGCGATGATTTGAGGCCGAGCGTGCCGCTCCAGGGAATGCCGATGCGCTGCAGGCGGGCTTCCAGTCTGGCTTGATAGCCGGACGGCCCGTCCCATTCGTCTTTGTCAGCGTCGCCGATTGAAACAAAGTAGGGGAAATTGGCGCCGAGATGATCGTTGATCATTTGATCCCAACCGGCGGGATTGTGATCATAGTCGAGATCGCCCTGGTGAATCACCGCTTGCGCGCCTTCGTTACGGATCATATCCAAAACAGCGCGCGCATTCTCACCGAACCCTTGGCCGCCGATGAAGGCTATTTTCAGATTGGGGGGCGGCAGGCTGGTTGCTTGCGCCAGCGCGGCGCAAGCAACCAGCAGACTGAAAAGGAAAACGACAAGGCTGCCAGAGACCGGGAATCTATCGGTTTTCATATCAACCTCAGGTTGAGTGAAATGAGTTGCAGGAATCCTGCGCTGACCACGGCACAGCAGGCCTGCGCAGGTGGGCGGTTGACCGCCATGTTCTTATTGCATGAGCCGGGCAAATACTTCGCTCACTTCATCAACAAGAGCTTGCGCTGCACGGCAAATTCACCGGCTTGCAGCAGGTAGAGATACACCCCGCTCGCGACGCGCCGGCCGTTTTCATCGGTGGCGTCCCATTCGAAACGATGCCGGCCAGCAGCGAGCCAGCCTCCGGCCAGGCGTTTGATCAACTGACCATTGGTACTGTAGATGGTGAGCGAGAATTCGCCTTCTGCCGGCAAGCGGAAGCTGATCAGCGTCGTCGGATTGAAGGGGTTGGGATAATTCTGCTCGAGCACAAGCTCGGCCGGACTTGCGGTTGCGGCAAAGTCGTTCTCGCCGGCGCTGATCTTGGCTGCGCCGGCATAGCACTCCAGCTCGAAAACCTGATTGTTCGCCTTGTTGTTCTGATCCATGCGCACGCGGAAATAGCGCGCCGCGAAGGGGGAGGTGAAAGTCACGTTCTGCGAACCGGCGGCGCCGGCGTTGTTGGTGTAGACCGTCGTCCATTCGCCGTCGCTGCTGCCGCCGCTGTTGGAGATTTGAAAGCGATACCGCCGCGCGAAGTAGTTTTCCTTCCAGCGGATTACCGCGCGCGTCAGGCTGAATGCCGAGCCCAGATCAACGGCCAGCCAGGTGTTGGGAGTTGATTTGGTCACGTTGGCGCTGCGCCAGTAGGAAGTCGTGCTGCCATCCACTGCGCGGCTGGGCGCGTAGGAACTATAGGTGCTGGAGGCCGTCGCCGGTTCGCTCAGTGCCAAATTGCCCGTCGGCACATTTGTCACCGTGATGTAGTTCGCCTTGGTTTCCACGTCAGAGTCACAGCTACTGGTGGCGGTGAGCGTCACGGTGTAATCGCCGGCAGCAGTGTAGGTATGCGAGGGATTCTGCGCGGTCGAGGTGCCGCCATCGCCGAAATCCCACGCCCAGGAAGTGGGACTGCCGGTGGATTGATCGGTGAAATTCACCGTGAGCGGCGCATTGCCGGAGGTCGAGGACGCGATGAATTCTGCTGCTGGCGGCAGGCACGGATCGACGTGAATGTAGGCAGCCTTGGTTTCCACGTCAGAGTCGCAGCTGCTGGTGGCGGTGAGCGTCACGGTGTAATCGCCGGCAGCAGTGTACGTATGCGCAGGATTCTGCGCGGTCGAGGTGCCGCCATCACCGAAATCCCACGCCCAGGAAGTGGGACTGCCGGTGGATTGATCGGTGAAATTCACGGTGAACGGCGCATTGCCGGAAGTCGAGGACGCGATGAATTCTGCTGCTGGCGGCAGGCACGGATCAACGTGAATGTAGGCAGTCTTGGTTTCTGTATCAGAGTCACAGCTACTGGTGGCGGTGAGGGTCACGGTGTAATCGCCGGCAGCAGTGTAGGTATGCGCGGGATTCTGCGCGGTCGAAGTGCCGCCATCGCCGAAATCCCACGCCCAGGAAGTGGGATTGCCGGTGGATTGATCGGTGAAATTCACGGTGAACGGCGCATTGCCCGAGGTCGATGACGCGATGAACTCTGCTGCTGGCGGCAGGCACGGATCAACGTGAATGTAGGCAGTCTTGGTTTCTGTATCAGAGTCACAGCTACTGGTGGCGGTGAGGGTCACGGTGTAATCGCCGGCAGCAGTGTAGGTATGCGAGGGATTCTGCGCAGTCGAAGTGCCGCCATCGCCGAAATCCCACGCCCAGGAAGTGGGATTGCCGGTGGATTGATCGGTGAAATTCACGGTGAACGGCGCATTGCCCGAGGTCGATGACGCGATGAACTCTGCTGCTGGCGGCAGGCACGGATCAACGTGAATGTAGGCAGTCTTGGTTTCTGTATCAGAGTCACAGCTACTGGTGGCGGTGAGCGTCACGGTATAATCGCCGGCAGCAGTGTAGGTATGCGCAGGATTCTGCGCGGTCGAGGTGCCACCATCGCCAAAATCCCACGCCCAGGAAGTGGGACTGCCGGTGGATTGATCGGTGAAATTCACGGTGAAGGGCGCATTGCCGGAAGTCGAGGACGCGATGAATGCTGCTGCAGGCGGAATGCACGGATCAACGTGAATGTAGTTGGTTTTCGTTTCAACTGTCGAGCCGCAATCATTGCTGGCGGTCAGGATCACGGTGTAGTCACCAGCGACATTGTACGTATGCGCAGGATTCTGCGCGGTCGAGGTGCCGCCATCACCGAAATCCCACGCCCAGGAAGTGGGATTGCCAGTGGATTGATCGGTGAAATTCACCGTGAACGGCGCATTGCCGGAAGTCGATGACGCGATGAATTCTGCTGCTGGCGCGCCGGTCACTGTGATAAAATCGGTCTTGGTTTCTTCGTCGCTGCAATTGCCATCAGACGAGGTTAGCGTCACGGTGTAGACGCCAGGGGCGGCATAGGTGTGAGTGGGATTTTGCGAGGTGGAAGTTTGACCATCCCCGAAATCCCATGACCAGGAAGTTGCCGAGCCGGAGGTCAGATCGGTGAAATTCACCGGCAGGCCGGCGCATGCCTGAGTCATGTTGGCGGAGAAATCCGCGGTGATAGCGCAGGTGTTCGGGCAAATGGTCAGGTAGGTTTGGGCGATATCCTCCCACGCAATCAAGGCGAAATTCTTGGGACTGCTGTTGTGTTTCGCCATGAAGCCAAAGGGAAACGTCGGGCCGGCCGGAAGATTGGTCACATCGAGACCGTCGGTGCCACCCACCTGCGGCGTGTAAAGGGTCGTCACCAGGCTGTGGCTGTGCGGGTTGCCGGGATCGCCCTCGCGACGATAGACTTTGACGCGCTTGTTGCCCTGGCTGGAGAGCAGAATGTAACCCGTGCCGTCGGCGCAGCCGTAGATACCCAGCCCTTCACGATCCGGATCGATGCCGTCGCCCTGTGCAAAAACCGCCAACCGCTGATTACCCATCGCGGGATCGGCGTGGAACTTGTGCACACAGCAATCTTCTTCCGAGATATAGACGTAGCCCAGCTCGTCATCAGCCACCATGCCTTCGGAGTGATCGCCATTTACGTCACCGCCGAAAGACCGCACGAACACCGCACGCACTCTGCCCGCGCCGTTGTCCAGCAACTGATATTGATTCAGCACGCCATTGACGCCGCCATTGCTGTTGACGAAGGCAAAATAGGCGCCGTCGCTGGCGCGGCGATACAAGCAAACGCCATACGGTTCTTTGACCTGCGGCGTGGAGGTGGCGCCGCTGGCGGTGATGTCACTGAGCTGGCGGGTGTTCGGATCGATTTTGAAAATCACCAGACGGCTGGGGTTTTCGGCGCCGACGACGTAGATATCAACCGGTACGCCGCCGACCGGCATGCCGTAGCGTACATCTCCGTTGTTGGGCGTAGCCGAAACGGAAACGCGCTGCCGTTGCTGGCCATTCATGTCCCAAACGTAAACCGCATCGCCGATCTTGTCGGTGCCGATTACCAGGCTTTGCGCCGGGTCGGTGGGATGAATCCAGATAGCCGGGTCATCGGCATCGCCGCTCACCGAGCCGGTATTGACGCGCGCATTGACTGTTATCTCGGAAGGAATGGTCTGCGCCTGCGCCTGGCCGGCAAGCCCGAGCCAGGCGAAGAAAGCCAGCCCAGCCGGAAGAAATTTCCAGCGAGTTGATTTCCTGCCTATCGGGCGGCGTGACGGAAAGATTGCCGGCGCGGGCGGCCGCTTGTTCGTCGCAGCAGTTTGTGGTTGCATGGGCCTTGTCTCCCTGGTTGAATGATGAAGCCTGCGAAGCCCCGCATGTGGCCGTCAACGAAGCAGGGACGACAGGACGCGGTCAGGCACGTGGGCCTTCCCGCCCCCAGCAAGCGGGCTTCGGGTCGGATTGTTTCCGCGCAGCGAACCGGTGGGTGAGGCGCGCCGGCCCGGCTGGCATTGCACAACAGCACGCGTCGCCCGGCAGCAGCGGCGCGGCAAGAGAGGCGGCATGACAGCCCAACGTCAATCGCGTTCGAAGCAATGATGGCAGATGAGCGGCGCTCGCGCGGCACGCTCGGTAAGAACTGGACTGCAGCACTGTTGATTGGAGTGGCGATCTTGAATGGAGTGACATTCTAGCCAAAGTGGGATCTGCATTCTTGGCATGGTGGCAATCGCCTGCCACGGCTGATCGTCAATCAGGAGGGGAGCACGATCAGGAAAGAAAGCGGCATGGTTCCCGGTGGTTTGAATGGGAACACTGGTCGTTACTGGGGGGCGGCTTCCAGTCGCAAGCTGAGGCGGCCGGGGCGCCAATCGGGTGATTAAAGAGATCATCTGGGGTCCCGTTTCGTAGGGTGATTCACTGCGCTGGTCTTGTGGCCACTTGAGCAGGTCGTGCACGAGTGCCATTGCCCCGATCATTCAAATTCGCCGCCGTATCAGCCAGTCTCCGGAATCACCTTCGGGAACAAGACCACTGTCAGGCAAGCCTCCGGTACGCAACGGCTGCGCGCGCATCAACCGCGAACACTGCCCAGCGTCACCGGTTTGGCTTCTGATCAGTCAGAAGTTTCAAAAGCCGAAAAGCTGCACAATGCGAATAGAGAATCTCCCATGTAAAAGTGTGTGAAAGCATCCTGCCATTCTACTGCCATCCCCAAAAGCGCGCCAACGGCAGAAACGTAAGCGTTCGGCTGAAACTTGTCGTCCAGCCGAACGCTTGCACCTTCCGGGGGGAAGTGGAAACCGCGACCGGCGCGGAGGGGTGGCGACAAACCAACCTCCCCGACGCCGGCGCGCACAGCTCACTTCATGAACACGAGCCGTCGCACCAGCCTGGTTTCACTGGCCTGCAGCACGTAGAAATAGATGCCGCTGGGCAGATCCGCAGGCGCAAACGACACCGTGTAGACGCCGGCTTCGCGGCGGCCATTCACCAGTGTGGCGACTTCTTCACCGATCACATTGAAGACCTTCAGCGTCACATGTTCTTCCTGCGGCACGCTGAACGTGATGTTGGTGCTGGGATTGAAGGGATTGGGATAGTTTTGCCCCAGCTCGAAATCAGCAGGCATTTCGGCCGCGATCAACCCCGGCTCATCGCCGGCAGGCTTGGGTGCCGGGCTGGAGCCGGCATAGCATTCCAACTCGAACACGCGGTAGTTGGACTTGCGGTTCTTGTCCATGCGGATGCGGAAGTAGCGTGCCGCAAACGGCGAAGTGAAGCTGACATCCTGGGTGCCGGCCGCGCCGCTGTTGTTGGTGTAGACCGTCGTCCATTCGGCGTCACTGCTGCCGCCGGTGTTCGAGATCTGGAAGCGATACTGCGTGGCGTAATAATTCTCCCGCCATTTCACCACGCCGCGCGTCAGGCTGTATTGTGCGCCCAAATCCACCCGCAACCAGGCGCCGGGGTTGCTGCTGCTGATCGAGCCGCTGCGCCAGTAGGAACTGCTCGCGGTGCTGCCATCCACCGCCCTGGCCGGCGTGTAGGTGGAGTTGTAGGTGCTCGAGGCGGTGGCATTCTTGTTCAATGCCAGGTTGCCGGACGGCGCGTTCTGCGTAGTGGCAAAGGCCTCATTCGAGTTGTTGGAATCGCCGCTGCCGTTAGTGGCGCGCACGCGATAGTAGTAGGTCGTGTTGGGCGACAAGCCCGTGTTCGAATAGGTGGTGACATTCGCGCCGGTGGTGGCGATTTGCGTGTACGGTCCGCCGGAGGTAGTGGCACGATCAATTTCGAATCCGGTCTCGTCACTTGAGTTATCCTGCCAGGCGAGATTGATTTGACTGCTGCTCACCGCATTCGCCGTCAAGTTGGTGGGCGCCGCGGGCGGTGGGGGTGGCGACTGCGTGGTGGCGAAAGCTTCGTTGGAATTGCCCGAGTCGCCGGCGCCGTTGGTGGCGCGCACGCGATAGTAGTAGGTCGTGTTGGGTGACAAACCCGTGTTCGAATAGGTGGTGACATTCGCGCCGGTAGTGGCGATTTGCGTGTATGGTCCGCCCGAGGTGGTGGCGCGATCAATTTCGAATCCGGTTTCGTCACTGGCGTTATCCTGCCAGGCGAGATTGATTTGACTGCTGCTCACCGCATTCGCCGCCAAGTTGGTGGGCGCCGCTGGCGGTGGGGGTGGCGACTGGGTGGTGGCGAAGGCCTCGTTGGAATTGCCCGAGTCGCCGGCGCCGTTGGTGGCGCGCACGCGGTAGTAGTAGGTTGTGTTGGGCGACAAGCCCGTGTTCGAATAGTTGATGACATTCGCGCCGGTGGTGGCGATTTGCGTGTAAGGTCCGCCGGAGGTGGTGGCGCGATCGATTTCGAATCCGGTTTCGTTGGTGGCGTTGTCCTGCCAGACAAGGTTGATTTGACTGCTGCTCACCGCATTCGCGGTCAAGTTGGTGGGTGCCGTGGGCGGCGTTGGCGGCGCGCCCAATCCGTCGATGGCCCGAAAGGCATTTACGCGGCCGGCGCCGAGCTTGCCGGCATAGGAGGGATTCAGGCCGTCGAGGTTGTCCGCGGTGCTTTGCAAGCGGCTGCGCACCTGCGCCGCGGTTTGACTGGGATCCGCCGACCAAATCAGCGCGGCCACGCTCGCGGCAATCGGTGTGGCCATCGAGGTGCCGCTGACCGTGGCCACGTAGTCGTTGGCGGCATCACTGTGATTGTGATAAAGGCTGAGGATATCCGTGCCCGGGGCCGCGACATCGACATAGCTGCCGTAGTTCGAGAAATCGGACTTGAGATCGTTCTGATCGGTGGCGGCGACATTGATGATGTCCGTGCGCGAGCCCATATAATCCGGGCTGTCGCCGGTGTTGTCATTGCCGGCGGCCTTGAAGATCAAACCGCCCGCGGCCAGAAAGTTGTCGATGGCCGCTGCCAACCCGCCGGAATTGGAGGAACCCCACGAGCACGAGGCGATGTGCGCGCCGTTGTTCGCCGCATAATTGAAAGCCTCGGCGCAATAGTCCATGCGCACATAACCCACTTCGATGTTCAAAAAGCCGAAATATTTTTCCGAGGAGCCGATGCGGCAGGCCATCACTTTCACGCCGTTGCCGGCAACCTGTTGCGCGCCATTGAGCCACCCGCCGGAAACGGAGGCGGTGGCGTAGCCGTTGTTGTTGATCGCCGCGATGTTGCCGGCGCAGTGCGTGCCGTGGCCGTTGAAATCGCGCGGATCGTTGTCTTTGGTGGTGCAGTCTTCGCCCGGCCAGCAGGAATTGGATCCCGCGATCGGCGCTGACACAAAATCGTAGCCGACAATGTCATCGATGTAGCCGTTGCCGTCGTCATCGATGCCGTTGCCGATGATCTCGCCGGGATTCTTCCACATGTTGCCGCTGATCGAGGAAAAATTGCCGGCGGCGGCATTGGCGCCGCCGAGATCCTTGTGATAGTAGCGCACGCCGGTATCGAGCATGGCGACGATGATCTGGCTGTTGCCGGTTTGCTGGTCCCACGCTTCCGGCGCATCGACGTCATGATCATTGGCTTGATTGAGATGGTATTGGCTGGCGAATTGCGGATCGTTGGGCGTGGCGTAGACCGTGTGAATGCCGATCGGTTGAGCATCGATCACGCCGGGCAGCCGCTGGTATTCCGCCACCACGGCTTCGATGTCCGCGACGGCACTCGCGAATTTGATTTTATGCCAGCCCGACAAGTCGATCGTCCGGCCGTTATACACGCGCGGCTGGCTGGCCGCAAACTGCCGCGTGAGCGCCACCGCCTGGTATTGCCGATTGAGTTGATCGATGGCATTGAGGCCGGACTTGCCCAGCGCCATGGTGGTTTGGTCGAAATTCATCACCGCCGATTTGTCAAACTGTACGACGATTTCGTCCGGCACCCAGCCGACAAAGCTCGGGATGGCAAGGTCTGGCCGCTTGACCTCCATTTTTTTCACGCCTGCTTCTGACGCCCAAGCCAGTGAAGCGCACGCCAGAAGCATCAATCCCGTGGTAATTGCTCGTCTCATTGCCTCTCCTTTTGGTATAGATCAGAGTTCGGCACACCGGCCAGCTTCAAAAATTGTTTCCCGCATGCCGCTGCCGCATGGTCGAAGCGGCCTTTTGACGCGAGGGCAAGAGAGCAGACCACCCCGGCCGGCGCGCTGCGGGAATCCAGTTTGAAAAAAAAGCTTCCACACCGGTGCATTGGATTTGGCGAATTGCGACAACTGCCTGCAAGAACAGTGAGGTCGATCAAATGAGTAATGAAGGTGACAACACAGCCGTGATATCAACACATTCGCTTGACTGCGAACGAAATGATGGAGATGGAAGGAGATGGCGGATCAGGCCGCGGATTGGTTGGTACGCTGGCTGTCTTCCCCAGGCTGCGGACCGGCGGCACGTGCATCGCATCCCTCATGTCGGTGAAAGGTCGTTCGCGTTGTGCCCGGCACCGTCTCAACGGGTGGGAAGCTGATGCTGAAGCAGCGCCGGAGGTGTTCCTGATGAGGTGGCATCACGCCGAAAGGACGCGGCGGATTATAGGGAATTCCGCCGCCTTTGTCAACGGAACTTTGGGGAGATTTTTGACGACGGCGGCCGTTACTCAAAATCCAGCAGGGTGTGGGAGTAGGATTTCAACTCGGCGCCGCTGGCGGCGATGTAGCGGCTCCAGAAATCCTGAATCGTAAAATAGCGTTCGGTTTCCTTCGAATAGGCGCCTGCAATCCAGACTTCGACACCCGCCAGATTGGGGAGGCGGCCCTTGCTTTTCAGCGTGGCGAGCGCCTGGCTGACATAGGCCGGCGTCATCGCGTCGGTGCGAAAATCGAACTCGTTTGAGCTTTCCTGCATGTCGGAGATGATGACCAGGGACTTCTTGCCGCGTTTGCCGCGCATGAGCTGATCGCAGATGATGAAGGAGTTGATGATCTCGGCCTTCTGAATGCGCGGCTTGGTTTGCAGCACGCTGTCCACCGTGGAGAGAATCTGATCGGTGATGCCGCGCGTGTGCTTGTTGTATTGGGTGCGGTTGTCGGTCCAAAAGTTGAAGGAGGGCAGGGTGGCGTCGTAGATCGGCGCAAAGTCGGCGATGGTGAGGTCGATAATTTTGCAGACCGTCACGCGGTCACCGGCGTTGAGCCTGGCCACGATGTTTTGGATGTACTTTTGATAATTTTCGCGATCGGGCAGCGTGCTCAAAGACATGTCGAGAAAGATCATGACCCACCGCGGCTCGCTGTCCTGCGCTTCCGTGTTGTCACAAGCGGTGGTGAATGTCAGCGTCGACAGGGCTGCCAGCAGCAGCGCCGCACGCCGGGACAACTCTCTGGCAAAACGTGTGATCGTGATTTTCATCCTTCAAAACCACTCGAGGGTTTGTGTTTCAGAACGCGGAACAGGCAACCGGGCGCCGTAGCCAGGAGCCGGCCGGGGCGCGCCGTTGTTCAGTCAAAGGCGTAGCGCGAGCTGCCCGCCTGGGGCGGCAGGCTGCGCAGGGGCAGGCTTTGCCCGTTGGTGGCAAAAGTTTCTTCTTCGAAATCGGGAATCAGGATGTCCGGCAGCATCTCGAAGGCGCGCGGCCGGCGGTCATCTTCGCGGTGGCGCATGTTGTGCTGGCGGTAGACGCTGATCGCCTGGTGGGCGCCGTCGCGGATGCGGAAGCTCTGGTTGTGGCAGGAGGATTTCAGCGCATTGCGCCGGCTTTCGATCTTGTGAATCTTGGCCATCGCCTTCAGGTAATCCCGTTTGAACTTGAATAGCTTGAAATCCCGCTCATGGGCGTACCATGAGGCATACACCGAAATCACAAAGATGAGCAAATTGAGCGAGAGGAAGAACAGCCAGGCACTGAATGCCATTTCATCGGAGGAGGCGGCGGCCGTGCGCAGATAGTTGTTGCGCACCTCGGCGAGCGAGTACAGCGAGAAGAGAATCACCGCCAAACAGCCGATGGAGAGAAAGATCAGCGGCTTTTCCTTTTCATCCTCGCGCAGAAAACGGCCCCAGAAATGGCCGGACACCGGGATGGCAAAGGACAGGATCATCGCCATAATCACGGTCTCGAAGCGCGGCGAGCCGAAGATGTCGAACACCTGTGCATTCATCGCGAACTCGGCGATGCCGAAGACGAAGATCATGGGGAAATACCACCAGGGCGTGGCGTCGAAGGTCGAATCGCGCTCCAGGTCGTTGCGCCGGGCAAAGTAGTTTTCCTCGGCTTGTTTGAGCTTGTGCATCCAATTCTTGTGCTGGCCGATGAGCTTGGCATCCCGGCTCTGCCATTTCTGGTAGACTTTGCGAATGGCGCGATCCGCGATCTTGCACACTTTTTGTTCATACTCGGAGGCACATTGCACCTCATGCCACTGCCCGTTGCTGCTGATCCCCGGTTGTTTGCCTTTATACAGATAGTAAGCGATGTTTTCGCCGTTTTGCGCCGGTCTCTCTTTCACGCCATCTAGCTTGCCATTGAGGCGGGCTTGCCAGCCGGCAATCAGCGTCCATGGACCCATTTCTACTCCTTGTAAATCTGCGAATGCCTGCCAATGCCAGGAACGAGGGATGATTCTTCCATCACCTTAGAATACTCACAAATGTGCGTGAATGAGCAAACTGCCGCGGGGGATTTTGTCCGGGGAAATTTTCCCTTCCCTTTTTGTAAGCCGTTCCTTATATTTTCTGCGTTTTATCGTTGCTTGACATGCTGGGAACCAGGTGGCTGCTGTGCGCGGACCGGGAGCCGGTCGCCTAATCTATCACGCGCGCTCCCGCCAACGGTGAGGTTCCCGCAACGAAACAATGTGGCCATGCCCGCCGCCGGGTCGATCTTTCCGGCACGCCGCCGGCCGCGGCCAAGTTTCTGGCAGAAGAACTCCGAGACGGACTCGCAGAAGAGGAGGGTAAATGAAAATTGGTGTCCTACGCGGCGAAGAAAACTCCTTTCCCGAAGCACTGATTGCCCGCATCAATGAAAAAAGCGCGGAACGCAAGCTGCCCGCCACCGCAGAATTCATCAAGCTCGAAACCATCCAGATGGCGGAACCGAGCGGCTATCACGTCATCATCGATCGCATTTCTCATGACATTCCTTTTTACCGCGCCTACCTCAAAAACGCCATGCTCTCCGGCACGCATGTGATCAACAACCCGTTTTGGTGGAGTGCCGATGACAAATTCTTCAATTATGCGATCGCCCGCCGGCTGGGTGTGCCCGTGCCCAAGACCGTCTTGCTGCCGCATAACGCGCATCCGCCCTACACCTCCTCGCAATCGATGCGTAACATGGTATACCCGATCAACTGGGAGCCGGTGTTCGAATACATCGGCTGGCCGGCCTTCCTGAAACCGCACAGCGGCGGCGGTTGGAAACACGTCTACAAAGTCCACAACGCCGAAGAGTTTTTCAATTGTTACAATCAGACCGGCATCCTCTGCATGGTGCTGCAGGAGGCCATCGAGTTCACCGAGTATTATCGCTGCTACACCGTGGGCCGGCGGCATGTCCGCATCATGCGTTATGATCCCGGCAAGCCGTTTTTCGAGCAATATCTCCAAAACGCGTCGCCGCTGACGCCGGCGCTGACCGAAGCCATCACCACCTACTGCCTGCTCATTAATCAGGCACTGGGGTATGATCTCAACACCTGCGAGTTTGCCGTGCGCAACGGCATCCCCTATGCGATTGACTTCGGCAATCCCGCGCCCGATTGTGATTACAAGTCCGTCACGCCGCCCAATTTCGAATGGGTAGTCGACAAGATGTCCGACCTTGCGCTGGAACGGGCACAATTGCCGGTGACGCCGCCGGCGGAATATCTGTGGTCGAATTTTCTGGGCAGCGCCGGCCATGATCCGGTCGAGCCCCTGCTCGCCGACTCACCGGGCCGGTGAGTCACTGCCGGCCGCTGCCAGTGACGCGCCTCGCACCTGTCCCGAACCGATGAAGGAGCCTGAACGTGAAAGAGCAGTTCACCATCGGCATTGAGGAGGAGTTTCAGATCGTCGATCCGCACACGCGCGAGTTGCGGTCTCACCTCTCGCAAATGCTGGCGGAAGGCAGGATGTTGCTGCAGGAAAACATCAAGCCGGAGTTGCACCAGTCGGTGGTCGAAGTGGGCACCGGCATCTGCCGCAACATTCGCGAGGCGCGTGAGAGCGTGACCGCCCTGCGGCGCGGCATCGCACAGATTGCCGCCAAGAACGGGCTGTGCATCGTCGCCGCCGGCACCCATCCCTTTTCGGATTGGCGCACGCAGGAGATTACCGAACACGAACGCTACAAGATGATCATCGATGAGATGGGAGACGTCGCGCGCGCCAATTTGATTTTCGGCCTGCACGTCCACGTCGGCATCGAAGACCGCGAGACCGCGATCGCGCTTTGCAACCAGATGCGCTATTTCCTGCCGCACATCCTGGCGCTTTCCACCAGCTCGCCGTTTTGGCTGGGCCGCCGCACCGGCTTGAAATCCACCCGTGCCGTGATCTTTCGCCGCTTTCCCCGCACCGGCATCCCGGATTATTTCGCCT
Source organism: bacterium (assembly GCA_023150945.1). Classification (NCBI taxonomy): domain Bacteria; species bacterium. The sequence continues at coordinate 40,024 of JAKLJX010000001.1, forward strand.
CCTGGGCCGACTTCGAGCATTTCGTGCAGACCCTGGTGAAAACCAACTGCATCGACAACGGCAAGAAAATCTGGTGGGACATCCGGCCGCATGCCTTTTTCAACACCATCGAAATCCGCATTTGCGACATTCCCACCAATCTCGACACCACCATCGCGATTGCCGCCCTGATTCAGGCGACCGTGGCCAAGCTTTGGATGCTGCACCAGGACAACATGAGCTTCCGCACCTACCGGCCGACTTTGATCGAGGAAAACAAATGGCGGGCGGCGCGCTACGGCGTCTCCGGCAAGTTGATCGATTTCGGCAAGCAAGCGGAAGTGCCGTTCCGCGACTTGCTCTATGAATACATCCGCTTTGTCGATGAAGCGGTCGAAGAACTCGACAGCCGCCACGAGATCAACTACCTTTACCGCATTTTGGAGGTGGGCACCAGCGCCGATCGCCAGCTTCAGGTCTATGAGGAAAGCAATCATGATCTCACGGCGGTGATGGACCATTTGATCCGGGAGACGATGGAAGGGATCAAAGAGGGAGGATGACTGCGGGCCGGCATGGCCCTCAAATTCTGCGGCCTGGCACAGCCCCCACCCTAATGGGCGGGGGCTTTTTGTTTATTGCCGGCCAGAACACCGCGTACGAAGCCCCAATCGAGTTGCACGATCCAGCGGAGCTTTTGCAGGAAAGAGGGCTGGCGCGCGGCGCCGCGGTTGGCGGCGACGCCGATCAACTCCGCCGGCGGATAGAACACCAGCGTCTCCACCCGGCCGATGCCTTCGCAGTTGACCCGGCATCGCTCCGGCTGCAATTCCTGAAACCCGCCAAGCTCGCGGTAAACCTCCTCCGTCATCAAGACGTATTCGCGTGCCGGCAGCGGGTTCTTGAGCAGCCGGTGCACCAGAATGACGTCCAGGCCGAACAGATTCTCGAAGGTCTGAATGCGCTCGATCGCCACTTCGCCGGCGTGCATCACGATTTTCAGCCGCAGATCGTCGACGCGTGTGCAAGCCTCGCACACGCACAGCCGCAAATCACAAGTCTGGTGCAGCGCCCGGTAAAACGAACGAAAGAACTCCGGCAATTGCGCTTTGACTGCGGCGAGTGCCTGTGGCAATTCTTCCGCGGTGGGATACAGCGCATAGAAGAACGCGGCGTCCCCTTCCAGTTCGGCCAGCGTCAAAGGCGGGGCGGAAGCGGAAATGATCGACTGCAGCAGCCGCACGACGATCTGCTTGGCATGGCTGGTGGCCATGCGATGCAGCCGCATGAACTGGGTAAAACCGCTGATATCGGCAATCAACAGAATGGCTTTCGAGGTGGCAGGTTGCACTCCGGCCTCGCAGAGATGTTGGATGACGATGTAATCAGGCACCCCGCAGCGGCAGGCAGGCAGTTCAATCGTACTGTGCCAGCAGGGCCTTGGCTTCGTGGTAGATTTTCGCCTTTTCGGCGAAAGGAATGAACAGACTCTTGAACCCGTTGAGCACGATCTTTTTCACCTGCTCATAGTTCAGGTCCCAGGTCTGCACGGCAAGCCACAGCTCGTCGGTCATGGTGGTGCGGGAAATGAGGCGATTGTCTGTGTTGAGCGTGACCCGCAGTTGGCGGTCGAGAAATTTCTTGAAAGGGTGGTGTTCAATGCGCAGCACGGTCTTGGTTTGCACGTTGCTGGTCAGGCAGATTTCCAGCGGAATGCGGTGATCGCAAACGTAGCTGAGCAAATCTTCGTCTTCGATCAGGCGGGTGCCGTGGCCGATGCGGTGGGCGCCGCAGGCATGAATCGCCTGATAGATGCTGTCCGGGCCGTAGGCTTCGCCGGCATGCACCGTACAGTTGATGCAGTGTTTGCGGATAAAATAGAAGGCCTTGGCGTGATCCTTGGCGGGATTGCCGAACTCGCGGCCGGCCAGGTCGAAGGCGACCGCGCCCCGGCGCTTGTATTGCAGCGTCAACTCCGCCAGCCGCAAAGTGGCGGCGGGCGCCATGCTGCGAATCGCGCAAATGATCACCGCGGCACGGATCGGAAATTTCTTCTCGGCTTCGCCCAGGCCGGCGAGCACCGCATCCATCACTTGTTCGAGGGACAACCCCTTTTGCTGATGCAGGATCGGGGAGAAGCGGACTTCGATGTAGCGCACGTTTTCCGCGGCGGCATCGGCGGCCAGCTCGTAGGCGATGCGGCGGAGCGCCTCCTCCTCCTGCATCAGCTTGAGGGTAAGATCAAACTTGTCGATATACTCGCTGAGATTTTCCACCTGCCCCTTGACCGAGAGGAAATCGTAGGCCTCGGCCGCGTTGCCGGGCAGGGAGAGACCGTTGGCACGGGCGAGCTCCATGGCGGTGTTCACCCGGATCGAGCCGTCGAGATGACAGTGCAGATCGGTTTTCGGTAGTGCGTGCAGGAAGTCACGGGTGATTTTCATGCCAGAATCTCCTCGTCGATCAGGCGGTGGCGGGCTCGTGTTTGTCGGCCTGTGCCGCCGGTTGGCCGGCTTGCTGGCGCCGGCTGTCGCGCGGCTCGGGAAGCAGCGTAATCAAGGTTCCCAGCGTCAACACCAAGCCGCCAATCCACACCCATGTGACCAGCGGATTGAGGTACACATGAAAGGTCGCGGCATTGGTCTCCGGTTGATGCGCGCCGAGGACGACATACAAGTCCTCGCGCAAATTCGAAAACAGCGCGACTTCCGTGGTTGGCTGTTCTTGGACGACATAAAAATGCTTTTGCGGATAGATCGTATCCACCACTTTGCCGTCGCGCTTGACTGTCATGGTGGCCTGGATCACCACTTTGTTGGGATCGCTGTGTTGCTCGGTGGTTTGATAAACCAGCTCATAGTTGCGCAGCTTGAGTGATTCGCCGGGCTTGACCTGGCCTTCGATTTCCTGCGTGAACGCCATGCCGGTTACGCCGACGAACAACAGCACCATGCCGAAATGCACGATGTAGCCGCCGTAACGCCGGCGGTTGCGCAGCAGAAGATGCCAAAGCGCCACCGGATAAGCCTCACCGCTGCTGTGGCCGCGGGCGAGCGCGCCGCGGTGGAACTCCAGCACGATGGTGACGGTCACGAACACGCTCAGGGTGAAGGAGATGAGCGCGTACACGTGCCGGATGCCGAATGCCACAAACAAAACCAGCGCGAGCAGGGCACCGGTGACCGGAATCGCGAAGATCTTGCGCATTTGCGCCAGCGAACTTTTGCGCCACGCCACCAGCGGCCCGATGCCGGTGAGCAGCAACAGAAACAGCGAAATCGGCACCAGCACCGCGTTGAACCAGGGCGCGCCGACGGTGATCTTGACACCGCGCACGGCCTCGGACACCACCGGGAAAACCGTGCCCCAGAACACCGCGAAGCAGGCGCCCAAGAACACGACATTGTTCAGCAGGAAGGTGGATTCACGCGAGACCACCGCTTCCATCCGCACCGGGCTGCGCAAGATATGCGAGCGCAGAATCAGAATCCACGAGGAGGCGATCGCAATCAGGCCGACAAACGCGAGAAACAACGGGCCGAGGCTGGAGGTGGTGAAGCTGTGCACCGAGGAAATCACGCCGCTGCGGGTGAGAAAAGTGCCGAAGATGCACAGGGTGAAGGTGAGAATGATCAACACCATGTTCCACACGCGCAGCATGTTTTTCTTTTCCTGAATCATGACGGAATGCAGGAAGGCGGTGCCGGTGAGCCAGGGCATCATCGCGGCGTTTTCGACCGGATCCCAAGCCCAGTAGCCGCCCCAGCCGAGCTCCATGTAAGCCCACTTGCCGCCCAGCATCATGCCGACGCCCAGGAAGAACCACGGAATGATGGTCCAGCGCCGCGTGATCTTGAGCCATTCATTGCCGAGCTGGCCGCTGAGCAGGGCCGCCAAGGCGAAGGCATAGGGAATGGTGAAGCCCACGTAGCCGAGATAAAGCACCGGCGGATGGATGGCCATGGCGGGATGTTGCAGCAGCGGGTTCAAGCCGCGGCCGTCCGCCGGCATGAAATTGAGCATTTCAAACGGCGGCGTGACGAACGTGATCAAGCCGATGAAGAATAGCGTCACCGCGGTGTTGATCGCCGTGACGTAGGGCATGAGCACGGATTGCTTGCGGCGATAAAGCAGAATGCACAGCGCGCTGAACAGCGAGAGCAGCCATCCCCAAAACAGCAGCGAACCTTTCATGCCCGCCCACAGCGCGGTAAACTTGTAGTAAGCCGGCAGCGCGCGATTGCTGTAACCCGCCACGTATTCGACGCGGAAGTTGTCGGCGAAAATCGCCTGCCACAAAGCCAGCGCCGCCAGCGTGAGAAAGATCGCCACGCCAAACGCGCCGTGTTCGCCGCTGGCGACCAGTTGCGCATCCTTGCGCCGCGCGCCCAGCACGGACGCGAGAATGGCGTATACCGCACAGCCGAGCGACAGCCAGATGAAGATACTTCCAAATTGAGTCATGAGTTGTTGTCCTGGGTTCAGGTGTTACGGCAGTTCAACCAGTGAGCACCCTGGCGGCTGGGTTGAAAAAAAGCCCCTTGACGGGGCCATGGTTTGAAGCACAATCTGAAACCAGCTTCCGGGCGGGCTGCTCATGTCGAAGAAGGAGGAGCCGAATACCCGCTGCCGTCTTCGCTTTCATATTTGCTGGCGCACTTGGTGAAGATCTGGTTGGCGGCAAACTGGCCGTTGGCATACTTGCCTTCCAACAGAACATCGATGTCCTCTTTGAATGTGTCCGGTACGATACCGTGATACGAAACCGGCAGTTGCTGGCCTTGTTCTTCGATCATGAACTTGATCGAAAGGCCATCCTCGGATTTCACCACCGAGCCGGGCACCACGTGCCCGCTCACCCGGAAGCCGCGGCCATCCGCTTCCTGGCCAATGGCTCTGAGTTCCGGCACGGTCTTGTAGTACACCATTGTATCCTTAAAGCCGCTGGCGATCACCCATCCAATGATGGCGATGACCGCACCGAAGGCAGCGAAGATTCGAACACGACGACGTTCCATAATTTCACCTCAGCACTGTGTGGGGTTAATTTGGTCTGTTTCAGGCGAGATGGTCAATTTCCATGCCAGTCTCGCCTGGTCGATCTATTCGGCGAAAGCCAATAATTTCAGAGGGTGCCTCGCTTCATGCCGGGCGGCTGGGCGCCGCTGGCGGCAATGATTTCTCGATATTGCGAATCGTATTCCTCAAGGCTGCGAACCTCAGGCGTAGCGGCCCTAGGCCAAAACTTGGCGTACGCTCAAACCGCGGACATCACAAAGACCAATCACAACTTTGGCATCCTAAAGTATTGAAGTTCGTCGGACTTCAAATTTCTGCAATTCGAAACATCAAAGGTTGATAATCTTCATTTTAGGATTTCTAACTGAAAGTGCATTCAGAAGAATATCTCGATGACAGGAGTTGCGTTCTCGTTCATAGCAAAATAGAGCACAGCGTTGATTCTTGATTACGCTCTCCAATTCATCCAATACCTCAGGGACCTCTGTCAAATGTCGCTCATACCTTTCAGCGCAGACTTTGAAATCAAGACGTTCGCCATTGCGAGGACGAAAAGGATTACCTGCCATCTTGCAATGGAGATAACTGATTCCGTGACTGGCCAGTGTGTTTTGCAGCACTACTCTTCTAAACTCTGGACGTTGACTCCACGCATGCTCCCGAACATCTATAAGAATCTTGACAGCATTTTCAGATAATGTGCTACATAACTCCGCTAATGATCTCCCTTGGTAGCCAAGATTGAAACATACCATCTCCTCCTCCAAGAGTTTAGTGTCTCACCTCTTCAGGACTTTGTTCAAAATTCCAAAGCAAGCTGTTGCGTCTTTTTCGCAGAATATGAATCCATAAGACCAAAGTTGAATTGAATGCCCCTGAAGTTGCCTAGAAAAAGAAAAACATCTTGATTTGACTGATCTAGTCTACTGCGCATTGCCTTCAGAACCTTTTTGTCACGCTCGGGATCATTCTTGAGTTTTCGATATAATTCGTGAATTCCCCATTGGTGTAGATTCATCTTATGACCTCTGCAACGTATATCATTGCATTCCCAAGAAACAAAAAACTGGGCCTCTGGGAAATCTATTGGCTTGAGCATGTTGAATAAGTCTTGCTGGTCTAAGATTGTTCTCTCCTTTTCTTCCCATTCCAGTCTTTCATGCTCAGAACGCGGCTCAATACTGCAGTCTATGATCTTCTTCGGCACTACAATCCCAAGAGATGTTCTATGCTTGTCTTGTCTATCCTTTAGTTCTTCAACAGAACTGCAAAAGTGAGGTGATCTCTCAAGATATTTCCTTCGGTCCTCAGGTCTCTCTGGTGGTATTGCTTCCTGCAGTTCAATAGAGTTCGGTTCGATGCGATAACTCTCAGGGCGTGGATCACTGAGATTCCTTGTGATCTTTGCTTTGATGAATTGAAAAGACTTGAACTGGTGCTCTGTTTCCAGGTATCGGTGCGGAATTGGATGAAGTCTGACCATTTCAAAAGTATCTTCGAATATGCCTCCAGTACAAACGGTTTCAGTGTATTTCTGAGAATAGCTTGGATAAGTTGTACCTAAGATCAGGATCCGTTTTGGCTGCCAGTTATCCATTGTTGTTACCTCTTCAGTCCTTGTAGGTAATATCGCAATGCAACGAGCTGATAGCGGCTATCCATTGTTTCTTCGCTTGGTCAACTCTGTACCTCTGCTTGCAGCTCTTCCCAAAGGTCAAAAGTGAACTGCGAAAGCCATATTCAACAGTGTCTACTGGGAAAGAACATTCAGCCTTACGATTTATGCGTACGCGGTCGCCTTGGTTTCGCGAATCACCGTGACCTTGATTTGGCCGGGGTATTCCAGCGCCTGGTGGATCTTCTTGGCAATGTCAGAGGCCAGCAGCTCAGCTTCCGCATCGCTGATCTTTTCGGGTTGCACCATCACGCGGATTTCGCGGCCTGCGGAAATTGCATAGGCTTTGGTCACGGCATCAAAACCATCCGCCACCTTTTCGAGCTTGTCAATCCGTTTGACATAGCCGTCGAGCGTGTCGCGTCGCGCGCCCGGCCGCGAGCCGGAGATGGCGTCCGCCGCGCTCACCAGCAGCGAAATCAAATTGTCCGCCGGAATATCTTCATGGTGGGAGCCGATGGCATTGATGACGATGGGATCTTCGTTGTACTTCTTGCCGATCTCCATGCCGAGCTGGGTATGGGTGCCCTCTTGATTTTGACTGATGGCCTTGCCGATGTCGTGCAGCAGGCCGGCGCGTTTGGCCATGCGCACGTCCAGCCGCAGCTCGGCGGCCAGCGCGCCGCAGATGAAGGCCACTTCTTTGGAGTGATCCAGCACGTTTTGGCCGTAGCTGGTGCGGAAGTGCAGCCGGCCGAGCACGCGAATGAGATCGGGGTGAATCTTGCCGATGCCGACCGAGGCCACGGCTTCGTTGCCGGCGCGCCAGATGGCCTTCTCCACCTCCTCCTCGCACGCGGCCACCACGTCTTCCACGCGCTGGGGATGGATTTTGCCGTTGCCGATCAACCGTTCCAGCGCCAGCCGCGCGACTTCGCGCTTGACCGGATCAAAAGCAGAGAGCACCACCGCCTCGGGCGTGTCATCCACCACCACCTTCACGCCGGTGGCCTGTTCAAAGGCTTTGATGTTGCGGCCGTCGCGGCCGATGATGCGGCCTTTGACATCTTCCGAGGGGATGGGCACCACCGAGACCGAGGTTTCGGAAGCATGCTCGGAGGCGATGCGCTCGATGGTCATGGTGAGGATGCGCTTGGCCTCGCGAGTGGCATTGGCCTTGGCCTCATCGACGATGCTTTTGTAAAGCTCTGCGGCCTCGCGGTTGAATTCCTGCCGCAGATTGTCCATTAAGCGTTGTTTCGCCTCCTCGAGCGAAAGCTGGGTGATTTTGGAAAGCTCGAGGGTTTGGGTGGCGATCAGCTTTTCCAGCTCGGCATCCTTGGCCTTGAGCGAGAGGCGATGGGTTTCCAGCTCACTTTCGCGCTGCTGCAGCGCGCCCTCGCGCTGTTTGAGGGCGTCATCGCGGCGGTTGAGCTTCTTCTCGCGTTCTTCGAGGCGCTCTTCGTTCTGCTCGGCCTTGCGCTGGCGCTGCTTGAGCTTTTGCTCCTGTTCTTCGCGCTCGCGAAACCATTCCTGTTTGGCCTGCACCAGGATTTGCTGCTTCTTGCGTTCCGCTTCCTTTTCGGCCTGCGCCAGAACGTCAGCCGCGGCAGTCTGGGCTTTGACGAGTTGGCGATGAATGGTGAATTTGGCCAGCAGCCAGGCTATGACAAAAGCCGTCAGGGCGACGGCGCCGTATATCCAAAACGATTCCATGATTTTCCTCGCTTCGTCCCAAGAGGAACCCGATTGCGATTCCGGTCCACTGCATGCGCCCGCCGGCTTCAGGCGGCGGCATATTGGTGCTCGAAGGCGGGAGTGGCCGGCGCCAGGTGCGGCCGCAAATAGCCGCGAATGTGCTCGGCCATCACTTCCATGTTGTTCTTGATCTTGTTGCCCGCACAAGCAGGGTTCGACCACACGCACTCGACGCCCTTGCAGTAATCGAGGCGCAGATCACAATTTTGCAGCTTTTGATATTTTGCCGAGGGGATCATTTTGCGCGTGACTTCTTCGCGATGGAACTCTCCCTTCTGCGTCTTGAAGTGGAACTCCACCAGCTTGTTCCACAGAAAATTGTGCGCTTGCACCAGTTGCGCGGTGGTGAGCTTGTCCAGCAAGGGCCGCAGCGGCTGGCCGTTGAACAAACACACCATGAGTTCCAATCGTAACCGGAAGGTCAGCTCTTCCATTGGCTTCAGATCCATAGTTGTCTCTCCTGAGATGAGCTGATGCCTTCGCGCCAGAGTCGCAGCCGTAACCTCCACTTGAAACAGAAATGGCGAACGCAGATTGCAGCGCCTGCGTTTCGCCAATCCCAAAGAATACAGGCTCTTCGGCCACGCCTCCAGGCATCCTGCATTTCGAAATTGCCGAAAATATAGGTCGTTAAGACCCGAAAATCAAGACATAATTCGTGGCCGTCTAAAAACACCACTTCCCGGGCGCTTGATCATGAACGCGAGCGCGTCCGCTTCGCCTGGTGCACGCCTCCGGGCCAAGCGCCCGGGCGGTTCCGTGCTTTCTGGATAGACACTCATTCATGTCCGTCCGAAGACGCAACCGCAACCTCAATCTGCCGCCGGCTAAACGGGAATGCCGGTGAAAAACCAGAGAAATTTCGAAAACGCTTCGCCGATGAACACCATCACCACTGCGCCATACAAGATGCCGGTGGCAGACTGCGTGCTGCGCAGCTTCACGGTGGCATGGACCATGAAGCCAAAGATCAGCGGGCCGACCAGCCCGATCGCGACACGCGCCCAAAAGATCAAACCCTCGCCGGAAAGGCTGAGCAAATTACGGGTGACCGTGACCGTGGCGGCTTCGCCTGCCAGCGCATTGAATGACATCAAGCCCGTCACGAACAGAAGCCGCAGGATGACGGCCGCCAGAAACAGCAGAGAAGCAATTTTCAACGGTTGAATCGTCAGGCGATGATTCACCAAGTACCAATGCCCGGTGATCATGGCCGTCATTACGCTGCCCAGCAGAAAGGCCGAGCCGGCAAAGCTGAGTGCCTTGACCGTGAAGGCGGAGGGTGTGGCGCCGGCGACGGCAGGATAGAAGAAGGCACTCGCGAGCAGCGCCAGCACGCCGGCGCCGAATGCCGGCCACAGATAACTCTTGCGCAGGAACTTGATCCCAATCGCGCCGGCAACCAGCATCACGATGCTGGCGGCCAACAATCCCAACACCAGCCCGGGGGAGAAGCCGGGCACCGGTGCGACAGCCGGCGGCGCAGTCGTGAACGGCTGCGCGAGTAGAGCGAAGCCCAGAAACAGCGCCGCCAACAGGCTGATCAAACGAAAGTACATCGTGCCGATTTCTTCGAGGGCAATGAAGAACAGCGGCAACAGACCGCCGATGGCCAGATGGCTGAAGAGGGAAAAAAAGACGAGCTTGAACATGCGCGTGCCCGCAGCCTTTCAGGATTGAATGCGTCCGTCCACGATTTGAATGACGCGATCACAGCGCGCCGCGATTTGGGGATCATGCGTGCTGATCAGGAAGGCGGTGCCTTCGCGGGCGCGCATGTCCTGCAACAGCGCCATCACTTCGCCGGCGGTTTCGCGATCGAGGTTGCCGGTGGGTTCATCGGCGAGCACAAGCTCGGGTTTCATCATCACGGCGCGCGCCAGGGCGACACGCTGCTTTTGCCCGCCGGAGAGCTTTGGAGTTTTGTAATCGAGACGGTGGCCCAGGCCCACGCGTTGCAGCAAATCGGTGGCGCGCTGCCGCGCTTGCGCGGTCTCGCGGCCGTGATAGGCGAGCGCCGGAAACATCACGTTTTCCCGCGCGGTGAAATCCGGCAACAGATGATGAAACTGAAACACGAAGCCCAGGTGACGGTTGCGAAAGCCGGTGAGCGCGGCATCAGCCACTTCGTGCGTGGATTTGCCCGCCACTTCGATGGTGCCGGAGGTCGGCCGCAACAGGGTGCCGAGAATCGCCATCAACGTGCTCTTGCCGCTGCCGCTCGGTCCCATCAATGCCAGAAAATCGCCGGCGGCAATTTCCAAATCAATGCCCTTGAGCACCTGCGTATCCAGTTCGCCGTCGTGAAAGGTCTTGACGATTTGCCGCGCCCGCAGCACGATTTCCCTCATTGGTGCAGCACCTCCACCGGATCGACTTTGGCGGCGGCGCGCGCCGGCAGAATCGCCGCCAGCGTGCTGAACAGCGTGGCCAGCACGATGGCAAGGCCGTATTCGCCTTGTGCGGGATCAATGGGCAAGCCCGAGCGGCCGTCGGGCCGCAGCGTCACCACCCGCAGAAATTCACAGAAAAACCAGCCCACGCCGGCGCCCAGGCTGGAGCCGAGCAGGCCCAACAGCCAGCCTTGCAGCAGAAAAATGAAAATGATCGATCCTTTGCTCACGCCCATGCTGCGCATGATGCCGATCTCCGGGCTGCGGCGCACCGCGGAGAGCAGCAGCTTGCTCGCCACGCCGATGATGATCACCATCAGGCTGAAGATCTTGATGAGATCGCCGGTCATGCCTTGCGAGCGCAAACCCTCCTGCAGCCGCCGGTTTTCGTCGATCCAGTTTTTCGCCTCCAGGCCGGTGCTGCCGGCCAGCCGGCCGGCAAGCGGTTGCGCGGCGAAAATGTCCCGCAACTTCACCGCAATCTGCGTGACGCTGCCCTGCAGATCCATCAATGCTTGCGCCGTACCCAATTCCACGAACACCACGCGCTCGTTGACGCTGGCGCTGCCCACGTCAAAGATGCCGCGAATCATCAGGGCGCGCGTGCGGCCGCGCTCGCTCTGCACTTGCAGCCGCTGGCCGGTGGTGACGCCCAGCTCCTCCGCCAGGCGCGCGCCGATCAGCGCCTCGCCGGGCGCCAGCGTTGCCAAACCGCGCACCAAACCGCCGGCCACGTCGATGATGGCGGAGAGATTCTCCGGCTCGCAACCGGTGATGGCCACCGGCGCGATCTTCTCCCCGCGTTGAATGAAGCCATTGCCGATCACCTGCGGCACGGCCACGGTGACGCCCGGCGTTTGCGCGATCGTCGTCACCAGTTGCCGCCAGCCGGTGATCTCCGTGCGCTGCTGATTCAGCCGCTGCACCGCGACTTGCGTCCGTCCTTCCGCCGGCGGGAGCAGCAGCGCCGGCACGCGCTCCGGCGGCTCCAGCGTGACGTGGGCGAGATTGCCCACGACGTCGTTGGTCAAACGCTTCGCCAAGCCGTTGATCAGGGCCGCCATGAAGGTGTAGACCAAAATGCCGACCACAATGCCAAGCAGAATCAAGCCGGTTTGCAGCGGGCTGCTGCGCAAGTAGCGCCAGGCGACTGTGATTTCAAAGCGCGGTTTGAGACGGTCGCGGCCGAATTGCCATGCCATCGGACACCATCCTCGGATTCATGATCACCGCCTCGCCGGCAGCCAGGCCGCTCAGCACCACGATGCGCTCGGATTGCCAGTCGATCACCTGCACCGGCCGCCGCGCCGTGCGGCCGTCATTCACCACATAAACATAAGGCGCGCTGCCGAAGCCGGCCACTGCCGCCCGCGGCACGGTCAGGGCATTCTCATGGCGCGCCACGATCAGATTGACATCCAGCGACAGGCCGATGGGCAGTGCCGGCGGCGCCGCGAGAAAGCAGAAGCGGACAATGGCCGCGCCCGTCTGCGTGTTCACACCTTTGGCGATGTAGCACAGCCCGGTTTCATAAAGCTGGCGGTGGTTGCCGAGCGGCGAAACCGTAGCCGGCATGCCGAGCTCGAGCTCGCTCAGATATTGCTCGTCCACTTCCGCTTCGACCTCGAGCTGGTCGGTGGTGGCGATTTCATAGATGACGGTTTCCGGTCCCACAGTTTGCCCGGGGTCCACCGGCCGCGCGAGAATGTAACCGTTGAACGGCGCGCGCAAGACATAGTCTTCGCGCCGCGCGGCGGCCTCCGCAACCGCGGCTTGCATCTGTTGCAGCGCCTTTTCTTGCTGCTCGCGGGCGAGTTGCGCGTTTTCCAATTCCTCGGCAGAGTTCAGCCCGGCCTCGTGGAGTTGCCGGGCGCGCTCGAAATCACGGCGCGACTGCAGCCAGCGCTCTTGTTGCGTGGCGGCCACTGCCTGGGCCTGCCGCAGCGCGGCGCGCGCGGCCTCGTCGAAAATCTGCGCCAGCACTTCTCCTTGTTGCACCGCCTCGCCCTCCTCGCGGGTGAGCTTGACCAGTCGGCCGGAAACCACCGGCGTCACCCGGTTCGTGTAGCGCGGACGGATGCGCGCGGTGATCGCCAGCGCGCGCACGACTGTTTCCTGCCGGACCGGCGCCACTTCGGCAGCCGGCGGCTGGCGCAGGAAGGCAACCATTTGGTAAACGATGAAGAGCAGCACCAGGCCGAACAGCCAGGGCAGCAGCCGGCGCCCCTGTGCCAGCAACCGTGTTGGGGGGGAATCCTCTTGGCGGGTACGAAGAATCAAGTGAGGGGAATCAGTTTTCATCAGTCACATTCATACATTCGAGCCAGGCCTTGCTGTGCAATATGGAATCATATTCGCCCCGCTGCGTGCACGTTCGGGCGCGCCGCGGGCTGCAACACCTTCAGTTCAGTGAAAAGGCAAACGAATAGACTTCGGGATGTTCGATGGGCCGGCGATGCTTGAAATTCTCCCAGACTTTGTGGGTGTGCGTGATCCTGGTTTCGCCGTAGGTCCAGCACAGCAGCGTTTCCGGGATCATACTCTTGAAATCAACCGTGAAATAGCCCTTGGGGTAGGCGCCGAGCTTGAGCACCTGCTGCGACCAGCGCTCGAGCGTCAACGCCACCTGCAGATCATAGCTCTGTTGGGCATCTTCTTCATTGAACAACTGCTCGGACTCCATCCGGTCTTTGGCATCCTGCAAAGATTCGATCACCTGCTCGGTCAGCTCGATCAGCTTGGGCAACAGCAGATTTGCCTGCTCGAGCGTGAAGCGGGGCATGCCATCATCCGTGAATTGACCGTACTGCTTCAAGCTTCCTCCTAAGAGATGAATCAGACATCGGTTCGCGCACAACTCCTGCCGGAGAATGAGTCCTTTGTCCTCTTGCCTGCCCGGCGGCCATTTTCAATGAAACGCCGGAATGCCGGTGACCGCCTGGCCCAGGATCAACGTGTGAATCTCATGCGTGCCTTCGTAGGTCTTCACGCTTTCCAGATTGGCGGCATGGCGCATGGCGACATAATCGTCGATGATGCCGTTGGCGCCGAGAATCTCGCGGCACATGCGCGCGATCTCCAGGGCGTGATGACAGTTGTTGCGCTTCGCCAGGCTGATTTGCGCCGGCTGCGCCCGGCCTTGATCTTTCAAGCGGCCGAGTTGCAGGCAGAGCAACTGCATTTTGGTGATCTCGCTCACCATGTGAGCGAATTTTTCCTGGGTCAATTGAAACGCGGCGATCGGCTTGTCGAACATGATGCGGCCCTGCGCGTAGGCCAGCGCCTCCTGATAGCAGGCCAGCGCGGCACCCAACACGCCCCACGCGATGCCGTAGCGCGCCTGGCTCAGGCAGCGCAAGGGCGCTTTCAATCCCTCGGCGTGCGGCAGCATGGCTGCCGCCGGCACATGGCAATCATCCAACAGCAGCTCGGCAGTGTCGGAGGCGCGCAGTGAAAGCTTGCCGTGCATTTTTTGCTGGCGGAAGCCCTTGCTGCCTTTCTCCACCAAAAAGCCGCGCACCGTGCCCGCGAGCTTGGCCCAAATCACGGCCACGTCGGCAAGGGTGCCGTTGGTGATCCACATCTTGCGGCCGTTGAGCACAAAGCCGCCCTCTGTGCGTTCGGCGCGTGAAATCATGCCGGCGGGATTGGAGCCGTAGTCCGGTTCGGTCAAACCAAAGCAGCCGAGCCACTCCGCGCTCGCCAGCCGCGGCAGATATTTCTGCTTCTGCTCCTCGCTGCCGAATGCCCAGATCGGATACATCACCAGCGCGCCCTGCACCGAGGCAAAACTGCGCAGGCCGCTGTCGCCGGCCTCCAGTTCCTGCATGATCAGGCCATACGCGACATTGTTCAAGCCCGGGCAGCCATAGCCTTTCAAGTTGGCGCCCAGCAGGCCCATCTCCCCGATCGGTTTGGCGAGAGCGCTTGGAAATGTGCCCTCGCGAAAGTGATCGCGAATGATCGGCTTCACTTCCTTGTGCACGAACTCCCGTACTTGATCGCGCACGGCTTTCTCTTCGTCGGAGAGCGAAGCCTCAATGTTGTAGAAATCGAAAGGATTGAGAGTGGACATGGTCGCGCGGACGAGTAGAATTCAATTGGCACGGAGGAAAAAGCAGTCGGGCGCATCTTTGCGCCGCCACTTCGGCGGCGACGATCACTGCAACGAGCCCTGGAAGTGACCTCGCGGCGGGCGCGCCGCAAACGAATTCGACCACGAAGGCACCCAGTTACCTCAGGCCTCTTCCTCGCTTGTACGTCAGCGCATCATTGCTGGCAATAGCATGAAGCATGAGCTGTTGCAGCAACTCCGCGGGCCGTTTTTTTCCCTCAAGCGCAACACGTTTGCGCTTCCAGGTGAATGCGAAAGCGATGGCGATAATCGCCCACGATCGAGCCCAATAACGTATTCGTGCCGTAGGACTCGATCCGCACCTTCACCAAATCGCCGGGCTTGACCCTGCCGGCGAACACCACGCCCTTGTTTTGATCGGTGCGACCGAGCCATTCGTCCGGCCGCTTCTTGCTCACTTCTTCGACCAGCACGGTGTGCACGCGGCCCACTTCGCGGGCGTTTTGCGCCAGCGAAATCTCACGCTGCAATTCATTCAATCGGATGAGCCGCGCCACTTTGACCTCTTCCGGAACCTCGTCGGCGTATTTGCGCTCGGCAATGGTATGCTTGCGCTGGCTGTACTTGAACGTGAACGCCGAGTCAAAGCGCGCCTGCTCGACCACGCGCAGCGTTTCTTCAAAGTCCGCTTCGGTCTCGCCGCAGAAGCCGCAAATGATGTCGGTGGTCAATGACACCTCGGGCACCGTGTCGCGAATCTCCGCGACCAAAGCCATAAACTCTTCGCGGGTGTAGTTGCGATTCATGCGTTCGAGCACGGCGTTGCTGCCGGCCTGCAGCGGCAGGTGAATGTGCTTGCAGAGCTTGGGGTGGGCGGCCATGGTGTGCAGCAGCTTGCGCGGAAAATCCTTGGGATGCGGCGAGGTGAAACGGAGGCGCTGCAGCCCCTCGACCTCCGCCACCATTTGCAACAGATCGGCGAAATCATACTGCTCGTAGCGGTAGGAATTGACATTCTGGCCGAGCAGCGTGACTTGCTTGAAGCCTTCGGCGGCGATGCGTTCGGCCTCCGCCACGATATTGCGCGGCTCGCGGCTGCGTTCCCGGCCGCGGGTGTAGGGCACCACACAAAACGTGCAGAAATTATCACAGCCGCGCATGATCGCAATCCACGCGTTCACGCCCGGCTGGCGCTGCGGCGCAATGTCGGAATAGGTTTCGTACTCCGACAGCGAGAAGTCGAAGGCGGTTTCGCGATGCTCCACCACCGCCGCCATCAACGCCGGCAAACGCTTGTAACTGTCCGGCCCCGCCACAATATCGACGACACCGGCACGCTCCGCCAGCTCGGCGCGCAGGTTTTGCGCCATGCAGCCCAGCACGCCCACCACGAGATTGCCCTTGCGCCGCTTTTTCAAACCGCGCAGGTGTTCGAGGCGATTGAAGATCTTTTCATGGGCGTTTTCGCGAATCGCGCAGGTGTTGAGCAACACCACCTCGGCGTGAGCTTCGACGTCGGTGAACTCGTGTTGCTGCTGGCGCAGAATCGAACGAATGACCTCCGAGTCATACTCGTTCATCTGGCAGCCGTAGGTTTCGAGATAGATCTTCATGCTTCCGCTAGGGTTGCGTGCGAGTTTTGCAATGGTTTGCCGCAGTTGTGTCCGCTGCCGCCGCCGGCCTGCAACCGGCTGGCCACCGGTTCGCCGCACGGCAGGCAATTGGGTCGGCAAGATAGCACATTCCTCGGCAAGTTTCAACTTTTTTGCACAAGCTCGCGCAAGTAGTCGAAAGTATAGATTCCGCTCTCGTGGCCGTCGGACCAGAGGAACTGGATGGCATAGCGGCCCACCGGTCTGGCCTCCAGCGCACGGATATTTTCCGGAATGTGTTCGGGGAAGACCAGGCGCTGGCCGGTGACTTCGTCGACGCAGGCGGCGCAGCGGCAATTCCCGCGCAGAAAACGCAGGCCATAGGTGGTGCGGCTGTGGTCGTCCCAGTCGATACCGAGCGTCTGGTTGTCAATCGGAAAAATGTTGATCGGAGTGGGCATGTTCGATCCTGTGTCTCTCGCCGGGCGCGCGTGGTTTCGCGATCGCCGGCGTGGCGCTGCGGTTAGAATTCCAGCGTGCCGGTGGCCTGGCCGCGCCGCAGTTGCAGGCTTTTCAGTTTGCCGCCGGCCTTGACGTGCACGAGATTGATTTGATCCTCGAAGATTTCATGCAGCAGCCGGCTGGTAACGGAGATTTTTTTCACCTGCGCGATCTTCGCAATCTCGACATAGCACCAGGTCACGTCGGTTTCTATTTCCTTACCGAGGTATTGAAAAGCGGCGGTATCGCCGTTGACGACGAACACCACGGCGTGTTTGAGATAGTTGAAAAGATAGCGATCCACCGCCTGCGACTCGCGCGCGTCGCCGAGGAAGAGCCGGCGCGCGCCCTGCGCGGCCAGTGCCTCTTCGAGATCATCGGTGAAAATCTTGAAGGTGATTTCGAGCGCTTGGGTTTGCGGATTGTGATCCACCTGGCAAACGCTGACATGAAAAGGATGGCGAAAGCCCAGCAGGGCAGCGGCGAGCAGCAGGCCAAACAGGATGGCGGATCTCCGGGCAAAACGCCGCCGCCGTCCCGGCATTTCAGGCTTGCATTGTGAGAAATTTCGTTTAGCTTTGACAATAGTAACGAGCATGGCAAAGCGACCTCCGTCTGCGGGCGTAGTCTGGAAGCGGTAATCTACTCGTTGACTCCAGATTTTCAAGTCTTTTCTTGGGAGCAGCAAGACTTTCCCGGGTTTGGGCGGTGTGCCGAGGCGGGGTGCGAAATCATGGGCACAAGGGAGAACGGTGAAAAGCAATGCCCGTCGATTACCGGGACGCGGCCACGCGCCATTTCGAAGATGCCAACCATCTCCATTCTGTGGGACGCTGGGCGAATGCAGATCATCTTTTCGGACTCTCTGCCGAATGCGCCCTCAAAGCGGTCATGCTGGCTCTGGGCATGGGAATGGATCCGAAGAAGCCAGACAAGCCGGAAGCTCCTTACGCTGTTCATATTGACAAGCTGTGGATGCAATTCCCGGCGTTTGCCAGTGGCCGTCAAGCCGCCAAGTATGCCGTGCTGATGGACCCGCAATTGAATCCGTTTCAAAGTTGGGATGTGAATCAACGGTACCATCATCGGTCAGAAATAACCAGGGAGATGGCTGATCAACACAAGGATGGCGCCGAAAGAGCCCGGGCCGTGCTCAAAATTGCAGAGTTGGATGGAGTGATAAAATGAGCGGACACCCCGTCTTTTTTGAACAAGCACTCACAAAGGCGCTCGAAACCGTCAAACAGTTTCACGGCCTTGCCCAGGAAATCACTCTTGTGCGGGATTTTCGTGGCCGGATTCGCCTCCTCCTTCCCGGAAGCGCAGTCGATTATCGGAACAAGGAACGGACGATCAAACGCCTGGCTGCTGCTTTGAGTGCAGCTCTGGGAGGATACGGTTTTCCTCCGGAGCAGATGATTTTGTACAATGAAGCCCTTGCCGTTGCTGCTAACGAGTTGAGTGATCGCTTTGCGCTCGATCAGAGTGACGGTATGACAATCCACCTTTTGGACCGGCAGATCACGGGCCAAGACTGGTTGAAGGATCCCTTTGCATCTCAAAACTCGAATCCTCGCGCTACTCTTTTCGGAGTCAAAGGCGGTGTCGGAAGATCCACAGCACTGATCATCTGGGCGTGGCATCTGGCGCAGCGCGGCAAAAAGGTTTTGGTGTTCGACCTCGATCTGGAAAGTCCGGGTGTCAGCAGCACTCTGCTGCCGCTGGAGGCAATGCCGGACTTCGGCATCGTTGACTGGTTCGTCGAAGACGGC
This sequence comes from bacterium, assembly GCA_023150945.1. Classification (NCBI taxonomy): domain Bacteria; species bacterium. Next base: position 58,728 of record JAKLJX010000001.1, read on the forward strand.
GTTGGGCAGGGTGATCTGATCACGCCGGAGATGCTCGCGGTCAGTCCGCTGGCATCGGGATCTCGAGGCGATATCAAGATCGTACCCGCTTTCGGCAGCAAAACTGGCGAGTATCTCCCCAAGCTGGCGCGCTGTTACGCACAGTCAGCCGAGGCTGCTTCTTGGGGAGAGCGTTTGGAATGGATGGTGACGAGTTTTGAGCGGAATGAGCAACCCGACCTTGTCCTGCTCGACAGCCGCGCGGGTGTCCATGATATCGCTGCCGTCGCGATTACCCGGATGAATGCCTTTTCCCTTCTGTTTGCTGTGGACAGCGCCCAGACGTGGAGAGCCTATTCCTTTCTTTTTAATCACTGGAAGCGGCACGCCCGGCTGTCCGACCTTCGGCAAAGGATGCAAATCGTGGCCGCCATGGTGCCGGAAACAAACCGCGGCGAGCATTTGAAACGATTTCGAGAGCATGCATGGGATCTTTTTCGGGAAGGTCTTTATGATGAAGTCCCTGCAGAGGCCGCCGATGCGTTCACCTTCGATCTCAATGATGAAGAAGCCCCGCACTATCCTGCGCCGGTTTTCTGGCACCGGGCGTTGCAGGAGTTTGAGCCTTGTGCCCAAGCTGAAGGAATCGAAGGGAAAATGGCTGCAGAAGCGATGGGCTTGTTTATGGATCGTGCCGATCGTCTGGTCTTTGCCGGGGTTGATGAGGACAACGCCAAATGACTGAATTCGTCTTCGATGACAAAATCCGTGAGGTCATCAAGAAGGCGCTGCCTGATGATACCTCGCTGCATGGTACCCCGCCGGAATTGCGCTACACCTATCTGCCGGCGGCGCATGTCCGGGCGCTGCGGCCGGAAAACATGCTGGTGGTCGGCATTCGTGGCGCAGGCAAGAGTTTCTGGTGGTCGGTGTTGCAGGACGAAGCGAATCGCGCCGTCATCGGCAGCGCCATCGGCTTGGGCCGGAAGACACAGGTCTCGGCTGGTTTCGGAGAAAAACCAGAGCCGGAACGCTTTCCCGGCAAGGATGTCATCAACGCGCTTCTTCAGAAAGGATTCGAGACGCGCTTCATCTGGAAAACGATTATCTTCCGGCATATTGCCCAACAGCAATCTCCCGAGAATTTTCGCAGGTTGGAGACCTGGGCAGAACGGACTGCCTGGCTGAAGGACAATGCCGAGGCGGTAGAGAACATCATCTACAAAGCAGATGAGAAGTTGGAGTCCGAGGGCATCCATCATCTCGTGCTCTTCGACGCCCTTGACCGTAGCGCGAATGACTGGACGGTGAGGAATCGTCTTCTGCGCGAACTTCTGCAAATCGCCCTGGAGATCAGGTCCTATCGCAGAATCCGGCTGAAAGTGTTTGTGCGGCCCGATCAAATGGAAGCGCCCGAGGTGACTTCCTTCCCCGATTCTTCTAAGATTCTTTCGTCCAAAACCGATCTCTACTGGCCGCGCCATGAACTCTATGCTCTTTTGTGGCAATATCTTTCCAATTCCGATGATGGCGAGGTATTCCGCGAGGGAACCAGCCGGATGATCGGCGTTCGCTGGCAACAATCGGAAGGAATATGGATGGTGCCGGAGGAATTGCGTGACGACGAGCAGCAACGCAGAATCTTACATTCCATCACCGGACCTTACATGGGGCGCGATCGGCGTCGCGGTTTTCCCTATACCTGGCTGCCCAATCATCTCGGCGACACGAGAAACGAAGTCAGCCCGCGCAGTTTTCTGGCAGCGGTACGGCACGCGGCATTGGTCCACCGCCAACGGCCAGACCAGCAAAACCCACTGCACTATGAAGACATCAAACAGGGTGTGCAGGCGGCCTCGCAAATTCGAGTGAAGGAAATGAAGGAAGACTATCCCTGGGTTCAACATTTGTTGAAGCCATTGTCCGCCATCTCAGTCCCCTGCCCGATCAAGGATATTGAGCATGTCTGGACAAAGGGGAAGGTTCTAGAAATCCTCAAACAAGAAATCGAAGAAGCTGAGGAGCGGGTGCTTCCCCCCAATATCGCCCGTGGCACGGAAGGCGTCTTGAAAGATCTGATCGACCTTGGTTTGATGCAGCAAGTCTCGGGAAACCGGATCAATATTCCTGACGTGTATCGTGTTGGTTATGGCATCGGCCGGCGTGGCGGCGTAAAACCTGCTGCCATGAAAGCCGGGACGCGATAAGTCCTATGCATTAGCATTTTCCCACCGTGAATCACAATTCCTTTCAAATCAGACGCAAGGGAGATGAACATGAAGCACAGCATGCTGGCGCTGGCGTGCGTGTGGCTGGTGTGGAGCCATCCGTCTGCCGGCTGGGCGCAAGACGAATACCCCGTCAACGAAGCCGAGAAGAAATTCCGGCAGTTGTACGAGGAGTTCCGCAGTCCGAATGTCTATCGCACCGCTGCGGGCGCGCCCGGCCATCTCTACTGGCAGCAGCGCGCCGACTACGACCTGCACGTCGAGTTGGATGACGAACACCAGCGCCTGTCCGGCACCGGCACCATCACCTACCACAACGAATCACCGGATGCCCTGACCTACCTCTGGCTGCAGCTCGATCAAAACCGGCGGGCACGCGATTCCGACACTTATAAGACACAGACCAGCAGCATCTCCGATAACATGACTTTCAGTGAGTTGCAGCGGCTGCACCTCGATTTCGACGGCGGCTTCAAAATCGCATATGTCCGTGACGCCGTCGGCCGCGACCTGCCTTATGTCATCAATAAAACCATGATGCGCGTCGATCTGCCGCAACCGCTGCTGCCCAAGGGCCGCTACGTGCTCAAACTCAAATGGTGGTACAACCTCAACGACCGCATGAAAATGGGCGGCCGCTCCGGCTATGAGTATTTCCCCGCCGACAAGAATTATCTCTACACCATCGCGCAGTTCTATCCGCGCATGGCGGTCTACAGCGACGCGCAGGGCTGGCAGCACAAGCAATTTCTCGGCGCCGGCGAATTCACGCTGTGCTTCGGCGATTACTCCGTCAGCCTCACCGTGCCGGCCGATCACGTCGTGGCTGCCACCGGCGAGCTGCAAAACGCCGCCGAAGTCCTGACGCCGGCACAGCGCCGCCGCTGGCAACAGGCGCAAAGCGCGGCGGCACCGGTGATGATCGTCACCGCGGCCGAGGCCACGGCCGCGGAAAAATCCCGCAGCCCGCACAAAAAGACCTGGCGTTTCCGCGCGCAGCAGGTGCGTGATTTCGCCTTTGCCAGCTCGCGCAAATTCATCTGGGATGCCCTGCCGGTAAACTTCGGCAGTCGCACGGTGATGGCGATGTCGTTCTATCCCAAGGAAGGCAATCCGTTGTGGGAGCAGTATTCCACCAAAGTCGTGGCGCATACGTTGCGCTCCTATTCGGCTCGCACGTTTGATTATCCCTATCCGGTGGCGATATCGGTGCACGCCGACCGCATCGGCATGGAATACCCGATGATCTGTTTCAACGGCGGCCGGCCGGAACCGGACGGCACCTACAGCGAGCGCACCAAGTACGGCATGATCAGCGTCATCATTCACGAAGTCGGGCACAACTTTTTTCCGATGATCGTGAACTCGGACGAGCGGCAATGGACGTGGATGGATGAGGGGCTCAACACCTTTCTGCAATACCTGGCGGAGCAGGAATGGCAGCACGATTATCCCTCGCGGCGCGGGCCGCCGGCCAAAATCGTCGACTACATGAAGGGCGACCGCAACCGCCAGACGCCGGTGATGGCCAATTCCGAATCGCTGCTGCAATTCGGTGAAAATGCCTACGCCAAGCCCGCCACCGCGCTCACCATTCTGCGCGAAACCGTGATGGGTCGCGAGCTGTTTGACTTTGCCTTCAAAACCTATGCCCAGCGCTGGCGGTTCAAGCAGCCCACGCCGGAAGATTTGTTCCGCACGCTGGAGGACGCTTCCGGGGTCGATCTCGACTGGTTTTGGCGGGGCTGGTTCTATTCCACTGAGCACGTCGATGTGGCGCTCACCGCGGTGAACTGGTACAAGATCGACACGCAGGATCCCGACTTGGAGAAGCCGCTGGCCAAATCCAACCTGCAAGAGCAGCCGCAATTTCTCGGCGAACTGCGCGACCGGCGGACTATCAGCGCCACGATGATCGAGCGCGACACCAGCCTGCAGGATTTCTACAACAAGTATGATCCTTTTGCCGTTTCGATTCTCGACCGCAAAGAATTCGAGCGTTATCTCGGCACGCTGGAGGAAACGGAAAAACAACTGCTGCGGGCCGGCTACAATTATTATGAGCTGCACTTCGCCAATCTCGGCGGGTTGGTGACGCCGCTGATTTTAGAATTCGAATATCAGGATGGCGCGAAAGAAGTACACCGCCTGCCGGCGGAGATTTGGCGTTACAACGATAAGCAGATCAGCAAGGTTTTCGTCACCGCCAGGGAGATGCGCGGCGTCACGCTCGATCCCTTTCTCGAAACCGCGGACACCGATCTGAGCAACAACCACTGGCCACCGCGGCCCAGCCCCACGCGCTTTCAACTGTTCAAGCAGCGCGAAAGCGAGCCGGAGAATCCCATGCAGCGCCAGCAGCGGATCGACGAGATGAATCGGCGGGAAACGACTCGGTCGCGGGAAGGCAAAAGCGGAGAAAGCCCCTCGGGCAGCCAGTGATCGGCAGGCCGCCGGTTGGGCGCTTGCTGCGCGGTGCAATCCTTGCCTGGGCGGCGCAGCGTTTTCAGCGGAGAATGCTCGAACCCCACCACAGCAAGGCCTTGCGCTGTGGTGGGATTTTTTTGCGGGTGGGCATTTTCAACCGGCCAGGCGTACTCCGGAAGCGGCCGGCCTATTCAATCACCACGGCGGTGCCATACACCAGAATCTCGGCGGCATTGGCCATGATGTAGCTGGTGGAGAAACGGATGTCGACGATGGCGTTGGCACCCAGGGCTTGCGCCTCGCTGATCATGCGGTCGAGCGCCTGCTCGCGCGATTCTCCCAGCAGCTTGGTGTATTCCTCGATTTCGCCGCCCAGGATGTTCTTGAACACGGCCACGATGTCTTTGCCGATATGCCGCGCCCGGATGGTGTTGCCGCGCACCAGGCCGCATGTTTTCACGATCCGTTTGCCCGCCACCGTGCTCGCAGTGACGACGATCATCGCTCAATCTCCTTCTGATATTTGTCGGTTCGCGCCGTAAACAGTTTTTCGCGCAACACGGAAACCAGCAACAGCGCGGCACCGGCGATCACCGCCAGAATTGCGATCTTCATCACCAATTCGACCTCGGTGTCGGCCAACAGCGCCACGATCGCTTGGTAGCCGCCATAGGTCAGCAAAATCACCGCGCCGAGCGAGAGCAAAATCCAGCCGAAGCCGCGCTCCAGGCGGTTGTACACGCTGCGCCAGTAGTTCTCCCAAACTTCCGGCGGGGGATTCTTGAATTGCATGGCTTGCGTCACCTCCTTCAGCTTGGCATACTTCAGCCATTCAGCCTGACATTCCGGGTAATTTTGCACAAAATGCTCGAACTGCGGCCGCGTCTGGGCGTCCAGTTCGCCGTCGACCGCGGCCATGAGCAGGAGTTGAAACCGTTCGCGTTCGGATTCCGGCAGGTGCATCACAGATAATTCTCCATCAATTCGCGCAGCCGCCGGCGCGCCTCGAACAGCCGCGACATCACCGTGCCCACCGGACAATGCAGGGCCTCGGCAATCTCCTTGTAAGACATGCCTTGAAAATCCTTCAGCACGATCACCTCGCACGCCGCCGGTTTGAGCGAAGCCAGCGCCCGCCAGAGCGCGTCCTGCAGCTCGTTGCGCTCGGCGAGCACGGCCGGGTCTTCTTCCGTTGCAGCCGCGACCTGCTCCATCACCGATTCCCCGATCTCTGCAAAGGGCCGCGCGCGCCGGCTACGATCGCGCCGCAGATTCAAGCAGAGATTGCGGAGAATCCGATAGTACCAGGTGAAGAAGGCGCCGGCCGCGGCGTCGAACTTCGCGATCGCGCGGTAGGCGCGCACGAACGCTTCCTGGGAGAGATCGCGCGCGTCCTCCGGCGAGCCGGTCAACGCCAGAGCAGTGAAATAAGCCCGCTGCATATGGCGTTGCACCAACAGGCCAAAAGCGTGCGCCTCGCCGCGCTGGCTGCGCAGAACGAGCCCATGATCGTTTTCCGCTTCGGATTCCGGCATATGTTGTTTGCGAGAATGAAACACCGCAGCGCCGGTTTTATTCGGCGCCGCGCAGCACTTTTTCGGAGAGAATAACAGCAACCGTGGGGAGATTTGCCAGGCAAAAATTGGCGGGAAAGAAGAAGCGACCTGTTGTGCAGCGCGGCCGCGATTACTCGTAATGCAGCGCTTGCGCCGGCCGCACTTTGGTGGCAAGCCAACTCGGGTACAGACTCGCCGCCAGCGTGAGTCCATAGAGAACCAGCAGCGCCAGCAACACACCCTGGGCATAGACCTTCACGCTCACGGTGCTGATCAGATCGAGCAGCGGAAACTGCACCACCAGGATCACGCCCAGCACGACGCCGAGTGAAGTCAGCACCAGCGTCTCGCCCAAGATTTGTTTGTGAATCGCCGCGGCCGTTGCGCCTTTTGCGCGCCGCAAGCCGATTTCCTTCGTGCGCTGGGTCACGTTTTGCCACAAGATCCCCACCAAACCCAAGCCGACCATGATCATGAGAAAAGCCGCGATCAACCCGAGCAAAATGACCGGCACCAGGCGCAACTTCATCGCCACCTCGCGCTTGTGCGTGAGCGGCTGGATTTCAAAAGACCATTCCCGGGCCACTGCCTCCAGCCGGGCCGCCAGCCGCTCTTCGAACGCGGCGCTCGCGCCCGGGCGAACTTTGATCAACAGATTCGCGGGTGGACGATTGCGCGGGTCGTCCAAACGCTTGCGCTCGAACAGATAATTTCCCGGGCCGACGAACTCGCCGTCGCGGCGAAAATCCGAGATCACGCCGATTACCCGCACTTCTTCCTCCTGTGAGGACCAGGGTTCGAACGGGCGACCAATGGGATCGTCATGGCCAAACAACTCACGGCTCAACCGTTGGTTGATCACCACTGGCTTCCAATTCGAGGCATCATCCGTCTGATCGAACCAGCGCCCGGCCAGCAATTGCAGGTTCAGCGTTTGGAGAAAAGTGTCGGTGACCTCATTGACTTCCATCTCGACGCGCCGGCCCTTGAATTCATTCACCGACTGGCGCGAGCCGAGGCCGTAGGGTGTGCTCAATGCGCCGCAGGCCGATTCGATTTCGGGGAAATCCTGCAGCGCCAGGAACAATTGCCGGGTGGTGCTGACCATCTCGGCAGACCAGACATCGTCCGTGGCGGTGTTCATGTCGATGCCGATGTTCCAGACGTTTTCATAGACAAATCCCAGCGGCCGGCCATAGTTGTCTTGATAATAAGCGGCCAGCGTCATCACCGCGACCAGCACGATGAACGAGAAGAAAATTTCGAGCATGAGCAGCAAGTTGGAGCGCTTGCGATTCCACACCAGCTTGAAGAGATGTTTGATCATAGACTTTGCCCTCGCAATGCGTCAACGGGATGCAGCCGCGACATTTTCCACGCGGGATAGACTCCGGAAAACAAGCCGAAGAACAGCGCGGCCGTCAGGCCATAGAGGAAGATGCGGTAATTCATCTGAAAGTGGGCATACTGAATCAGCCCGCTGTCGGTGAGGGCGTTCAGGAGGAACAGCGCGGCGACAAAGCCGAACGCGCCGCCGATCAAGGTCAACAGGACGTTCTCCACTACGAACTGCCCCACCAGCGTCCATGACGAGGCGCCGAAGGCTTTGCGCACGCCGATCTCCGAGGCCCGCTCCAGAATGCGGCTCACGTTGAGGTTGATGAGATTGATGGCGGGCAACAGCATGAACAGCACCGCCAGCGCGAGCAGCAATCCGAGCAGATAGCCGGCGTAGTTGCGTGCGTCGCGGTCGCGGCCAAACATGCCGCGCGCCACGGATTCGAACAGGGTTTCGGCAGCAGTGATGATCCGGCTGTACTCGCGCGCATTGGGAAACTCCACGCGCGCCAGCGCGGTTTGCAGCTCTTCCTTGATTTTGGGCAAATCGCCGGGAGTGCGCGCCAGGAGCAACGCCAGAAAATCGCCGGTCGCATCGCGCAGATAGCCGTTTGATTTGGCAGTGCTGAGCGGCACCCAGACGTCGGCAAACGAAGTGACGCGGAAGATCGGAATATTCGGCACCACGCCGACCACACGAAAGCGCTGGCCGTCAACTGCGATGGTCTTGCCGACGGCCGGCTGCCCTTTGAAAAACAGCTCAGCCGTGGCCCGATTGATCACGGCCACGAAGTTCGCCTCGCGTTCGTCCGCGGCGGTGAACGGCCCGCCTTCGAGAAACTCGAAATCCAGAATGTTCCAGAACTCGCCGTCCGTGCGTTTGAGAAAGAGGCTGTGCTTTTCATCCGCCACGTACGCGGCCACGCTGCGCTGGGTGGAGTAGAGGGAAACTCTTGCAGGCGTGGCGAGCGTGCGCACGTAGCGATCCAAAAACCAGTAAGGCGCGGCGCCGGTGCGCTCAAAGCTGTTGGTGAGTTCCATCCGCACGGTGTAGATGCCGAGCGTGCGGTCGGTGCGCACTTCCGGCGGCAGCGGACCGAAAGCATGGTCGAGCAGCGCGCTCGCCACCATCAACACCACCAGCGTGAAGCTGACGCCGAACAGGCTGATGAAAGTGAAGAATTTCCGCCGCAGCAAAACCTTGATGGCGATTTTCAAATAGTTCTTGAGCATGAGTTCTCCTTGCTGGCCGGCGCCGCTCAGTTGACCTGCCGGCCGTCAAACAGCCTGACGATGCGTTCGGCCTTTTCGCCCAGGCGGGGATCGTGGGTCACCATCACCACGGTGGTCTTCTCGTTTTGGTTAAGCTCAAACAGGATGCTCATAATCTCATCGCCCATGTGGCTGTCGAGATTGCCGGTGGGTTCGTCCGCCAACAGCACTTTCGGCCGGCCCACGATGGCGCGTGCAATCGCGACGCGCTGCTGCTGTCCGCCGGAGAGTTGCGAGGGAAAATGATGCACGCGTGAGGTCAAACCGACGCGCTCCAGCGCCGCCAAAGCCAGGCGCCGGCGTTCGCTGTTCGACATCCGCCGGTAGAGCAGCGGAATCTCCACGTTGTCCACCACGCTGAGATCGGTGATCAGGTGGAAGCTCTGAAAGATGAAGCCGATGTATTCGTTGCGCAGCCGGGCGAGCCGCTTGTCGCGGAATGAGGCGACGGCGCTGCCGTCGAGCATGATCCGGCCTTTGGTCGGCTCGTCCAGCAAGCCGATGAGATTGAGCAGCGTGCTCTTGCCCGAGCCGGACGGCCCCATCACCGCGATGAATTCGCCCTCCCGCACCTGCAGGTTGCAGCGCGACAGCGCCAGCGTCTCGATCTTGTCGGTGCGGTAGACCTTCTCGACCTCTTCGAGTTGAATCATATTGCCTCCGTTGCCATGCACCACCGGTGGAACAGCGTGTGCTATTTGATTTTCACTTCCCGCAGATGCGCGAAATCCTGCATATCCGAGATGATCACTTCGTCGCCCTCCCGCAGTCCGGCCTCGACTTCCAGGTTCTCGAAGCCCACCAGCCCGACGCGCACGGGTGTGCGCACCGCAACCCCGCCGCGCACCACGAACACCTGTTGGTCGCCTTCACTGCCCAGCAGGGCGCCGCGCTGGAGGCGCAGCACACGGTCTTTGGCCGCAGTGACGACGAACACGTCGACCCGCAGGTTCGCACGCAGCCGGCTGTTGGTTTTGTCCTCCAGACTCACGTAAAAAGTGACGATTCCGTTTTGAATCGTGGGCAGGACGCTCGCAATCGTGCCGTTGAGAAACACCTCATCGCTGAGCCGGATTTGGGCCGGCAATCCGGCTGCCAGTCGCACGGCATGCACATCGGAGATCGTCGCCTCCACGCGAAACGCGCGCAAATCCGCAATCCTGGCGACGACTTCGCCTTTGCGAATCGTTGCGCCTTCCTGCGGCACCACCCAGGTGAGCACACCGGCGTGCGGCGCTGGGGTGGCTGCCAGTGCGAGCTGGCGCGCAGCCTCATCGCGTTCCCCGCGCGTGATGCGGGTCTCCAGCGTCACCCCCTCCAACTGATTTTGCAGCGAATGCTGGGTGTTGGCGATCGAGCTCTCGAGTTGTGCCAATTCGAGCTGGGCGATTTCCAGTTCCAGCTTCGCTTGCCGCACCAGCTCCTTGCTGCTGCCGCCGATTTGAAACAACTTTTCCTCCTGGGCGACTCTCGCCTGGAGATATTCGACGCGCAGACGTTTGATCTGCAACTGGCTGCGCAGATCGTTGAGCGTGCGTTCCAGGTCGATCTTGAGCTGTGCCTGGCGGTTTTCTTTGAGGCCAAGCTGCTCGTTGAGCCGGGACCAGGCCAGTTCCGCCTCGCTCACGTCGAGCTGCAGAATCGGCTCGCCGGCGGCAATCGCGGCGCCTGCTGTTTGCAGAATGCGCAGCACGCGCGTGTCAATCGGGCTGGAGATCACCTGCTCGAACTCGGGCACCACGGTGCCGGCCGCGGAGATGGTCGCGGCAATCGGGCCGCTCGCCACGCGCGCGGTGCGAATGCGGTTCTTGCTCACGCTGGGCGTCATCCAGCTCGGCAGCCAGAGCAGCACCGCCACCACCGGCAGCACGATTGCGCCCAGACGCAGATAGCGCCGGGTGAGCCGCTGTTTTTGAAATGCCGCGTCGAGCGGACGATCCATGTCGGTTTCCTTCCACCTTGTTTGGATTCATCCGGCCTGATTGCAAGCGGCATACCATTTTGCAAGCTTCGGTTTTGGTGGAAGTTGGAAGATGCAGGTGAAAAGAAGGGATGTTCAATTCTGAACAGTGAGTGTTCAGAAGCGGTTGGTGCCGCGGTGAGAGTGACGCGCAACAAGCGGAGGCAAATCTTGGAATGAAAATGTGAATTTCACCAAGAGAATGCTGCAACGAGGCTGAGCTCGAGGTGGCAAGTTCAATTGAGGGCAAGACAGTTGCTCTTGCCCTCAATCGATTTTCCAGTACGCCGAGCCGCTATTTCTTTCCGACCAAATAGCCGGCGCCAAAACCCACGGCCGCGCTCAGGGCGTTGCCCGGCGTGAATTTGAACCAGTGGCTGACGACTTCTTTGCGGTATTTCTTGTCAAGCTCCGCGTATTCCGTTTTGAGATTTTCGTAAGTGCTGCGCAGGCTGTCGGCTTTCAACGTGAGCGCCTGGATTTGAATGTCCTGCTCCGCCGCCGTTTGCTGCCAGGTGGTGATCGTGCTGTCCTTCAGCGCCACTTCGCGTTGGCGCTTGTCCAACTCGGTTTTGATTTCGGCCACTTCCGCGCCGAAGAAACGCGGGGCGAGCAGCGCGTGCACGCCGTCTGGCCGGGTGGCTTCCCAAAACTGGCCGGCCCAATGCGGAAAGGCCTGATCGAGTTCGTGATTGACTTCTGTCGCCGTCCAGAGCTTGTCGAGGCGCGCCAGAGTGCGGCGATATTCCTTTTCCAAATTCGCCAGTTCGCGCGCCAACTCTTCGCGCGCCGCAGCCAGCTCGGCCTCGCGCCGGCGGGAATCGGCAATGACCGCGTCCAGGCTGTCGGCATAGCGTTGCAGCGCCGCGTCTTTGCGCTGGAGCTCTTCGAGTTTTTGGGTCTGCGCCTGCAGTTTGGCGCGCGTGTCGCGCAGCGAATTCCAGATGCTCCAGCCCACTGCCAATCCCACCAGAACGACGAGTGCCGTGATGATCCAGGCGAACAGGCCTTTGCGCTCAGCCATGCTTCACCTCCAGGCGGTTGCCGGTCTTCGCAATTCCCAATTTCTGCGCAAACTCTGCGACCACGGCCTCTTCACCGGCCAGCAGGCGGTACGACACGGCGAATCCTTCCGCTTGCGCATCGAACAACTCGATTTCCGTCTGCCGGCTCTCGACTTCGAGAATGAGCTGGCGAATCACCCACTTGGCGCCGCGCGCCAGCTTGGCCGTTTCTTCACGATTGTGCTCAGTCATACTGCCTCCGTTCACTGGGGTGGAATAGCGGCTGGTGCCGATTGCCGCCGCGCGATTTTGTTTACGCTTGCAGGGCGGCCAGGCCGCTCAACTCAGCAGCAGGCGAAACTCCTTGAACCAGGTCGCCAGGCTCTCATGGTAGAAATGCGAGGCATAGCCCGGGCCGTTGTAGAAGCGCGCCAGGGTGTGAAAATCAGCTTCGCTGGGATTTCTTTTGATGACGACTTCGCGGCGCTGCGCCAGAAAGCGCGCCACGAACAGGACTTGATCCGCCAGCGGGCTGGTGAACATCGCATGCGCCGAGGCCGCGCCCACCCGCCGGTAGTTCTCTCCCATGATCTGGCCCAGGCCGAAACTCATCGAGCGGTAACGCAGTTCGACGAAATCCGTCCGCGGCTCCTGCTGGTTGAAACGGGACAAATAATGCTGCTCGAACCGCGGCCGCACCACACCGCCGGTTTCTTGTTTGATGATCGCGAGCATCCACTCCGGCACAATGGCGAAACCCTGCTCGCTGCGCACGCCCTGAATCGCGGCGTCGACCAGTGTGCCATAGCGGTTGAGGATTTCCTTGCAGGGCAGAAACTGCGAGCGATGCAGGCCGTTGAGATGAAACAGCGCCTCTTCGAAATCACCGCACATGAGATTCCTGGTTTCGATCATGCGCAGGGCGGTTTGCAGCATCTTCTCCAGCGTCGCCACCGTCAAGCGCGTGTCCGGAATCGCCACAATGTTCTTGCTCGCCGTCTGCCAGGTGCAGTCGTAGCACAGCATGCTGCGCCGTAAATTGGAGTTCAAGCTATTTTCGAACTGAAACTGCGCCACCGCGCGATTGGTGCCGCGGCCGAAATCTCCGTCGATGGCAAAGGCGCCGGTGGAGCTGGTGGAATAGCCCAGGAAGATCAGCAAGCGCTGCACCGCCTTGATGGAAGCCTCGCCCGCGGATTTGCGGGTCAGCGTCGCATCGCCGGATTCCAGCCGGCGCAGATCGCTTTTCCACTCCGCCGTGCTGCCCTCCGGCAAAGTGAGAATGCGCTCGATGCGCGGATCATTGGTGATGTTCATGACGATTTCCTCCAGAGTGATGGTGAATCCTGCCGTTGAAACCGCAAAGTCCTTCCCCCTGCCAATACGGCGCAGGCTTTCGATTTGCAGACCGGCCGCCGGCTGGTGCGAAGTGGCCGGCAAATTAGGGCGGTGATCTCAGCTTGTGCCGCGCGCGGTTTGAGCGATTGCAGTGAGCAATCACCAGTTTCTTGCTGCTATCTTCGTGTCTTGCCGGCCAGCAACACCCTGGCCGGTCAAGCAGAGCCGAGGCCGCATGGTCCACCGGCAATCTTCGGTGATCGAACTGGTATGCCGTTACCTTGCAAAGCAAATCACTATCGCTGTCATCCTGCAAGGATCCTGTGAAGAGTTGAGCACGGTGCCAAGTGCCTCACAAGATTCCTTCCGAATGACACTCGCAATCACTTACACAAATCAAAGTAACAAAATGCTGGCTTCACGTGCGCAGCCACACCCAGGCGATGACCACCAAGTTTGTCACGGTGCCGACCGGCACATACCAGAGTCCCAGCACGGCCACGACCAGCAAGGCCGAGCGCGCCCAGGGCCTGCGCATCAGCCAGGCCACCAGCACGGCCAGATAGGCAAGGCCATAGCCAACGAAGATGAGCTTCATTGCCGGCGAGCGCGGCGCGAGACCAACCGCCTGCACGACACTCGCCCACGGCCCGAGCTGACCCGCATGCGGGCCACTGCCCGGCGTGACATAGTCGCCCACCACCAGCGCGCGCGTGCCATCGCAGACCATCCAGCCCGCGGTGATGATGATCAGAACAGAGATGAACCTGCGCATGTGAACCCTCCCAAGTTTGTAGAATGTTGCCGGAAACGGTTCGGGCGCCGCCGGTGAAAAGTCCTCGTATTCAGTCAAGCGGCAGCGGTTGGCGGCAGCGAAGCACCAGGATATCGGTTTTCCGCCACGGCGTTTTTCTGCTGCAAGCTAGGCATCTGCTCAGGCGCCGGCCTCTGCCGTGGCTTCGGCCTCGGAGGGATGCTGCGGCGTACCCAGTTCTGCAACGTTTTGGTGAATCTTGGCCACCGCGCGCACAATGTCTTCCATGTCCGCTTCGGTGCCGAGCAAAACGCTTTGCGCCAGCCAGACGGCCTCCTCATTGCAGGCATGCTCACACACCGGCAGATGCAGCCCCGCGTAGTCACGGTCTGCGATCCAGGGATATTCCCGCGGATCCAGCGCGAACAGCGGCTCGCGATAGAGCGGCGCATAGCCTTTGTAGGCGGGAATGCCCTCGGCCTGCAGCGCCTGCAGGAATTTTTCGCGCGGCAGATGGTTGAACGCCTCGGCGTCATAACGAAAGATGTACAAATGGCGGGCGTGCCGCGTGACGTGCGGATGAACCAGCAGCGGCCGGATGCCGGGAATTTCGCACAGCCGCCGATCGAGATAGAGCGCGTTGCGATCGCGCACCCGCATGTCCTGCTCGATGGTGGCAAATTGCGCCTGCAGCACGGCGGCGGACCAGGCGGTCATGCGCATGTTGGAGCCGAGCACGCGATGCTCATACCAGGCGCCGTCACGCACGCGGCCGCAATTGTAGTAGGAGAAGCACAAATCCATCAGCTCTTTTGAATCCGACACCAGCGCGCCGCCTTCGCCGGCAGTCATGTTCTTGGAAGATTGAAAGGAGAAGGAGCCGACCTCACCGAGCGCGCCGACCCGCCGGCCTTTCCACTCCGCGCCGTGCGCCTGCGCCGCGTCTTCGATCACTTGCAAGCCGTGCCGGGCCGCAATCGCAGTGAGGGCGTCGAGATCAGCAGGCTGGCCGGCAATATGCACCGGCATGAGCGCGCGTGTGCGCGGCGTGATCGCCGCCTCGACGAGTTGGGGATCGAGGTTGTAAGTGTCGGGATCGATATCGACAAAAACCGGAACGGCATTGGCCATCAACACCGAGGAGGCCGTGGCAATGAAAGTGTAGGGCGGAATGATGACTTCATCGCCCGCTTTGACGCCGCAGGCTTTGAGCGCCACCCACAGGCTGGCGGTGCCGTTACACATCGCCAGGGCGTACTTGGCCTGCTGGAATTCCGCAAAGCGTTTTTCGAATTCCGCCACGTGCGGGCTGCGAATTCCCCACGCGCCGCTTTCCCACGCCTGGTGCAGCGCGGCTGCATGTTCGGGCCGCAGGAGCGGCCATTTTGGAAACGGTTTGGTTCGGGTCGGCGTGCCGCCGAGCAGGGCGAGATGAGGCATAGAGAGAATCAAAGATAAGAGGTGAAGAGGAGATGAACGAGGCGCCGGTTGGCGGCCTCATTCTTTGCCGAGTTTGCGCAGGGCGGTCAGGGCGATGGTCAACGCACTGAGACTGTCTTCCGGCGTTACCAGCAGGGGCGTACCGCGGCGCACGTGATTGAGAAACTGGCTCATCTGTGCGCGATAGCCGTCCACCGCCGGCACGGCAACCACTTCGCGGCCGCGGCTGCTTTCCACGTGCAACAGGCCGTCATCGGGATCGATCGCGATGCGGCCCAGCGCGCCTTCGAAGAGCAGCGACCGTTCGTTGCGGTGGTGCAGCCAACTGCCTTCGACTTCCGCGCGCGCGCCGCCTTTGAAATACAAATGCACGATCGCGTGCTGCCAGCCCTCGGGATCCTTGCTGGGCACGGTTTCCGCCTCCACGCGCGTGGCCTTGCCCAGGCACCACTGCAAAAAGTCGAAATCATGAATCATCAAGTCGAGCACGCAGCCGCCGCTCTGCTCGAAATCGTGGAACCATGAGCCGCGTTCTTCGGCAGTCGCGGCGTTCAAGCGGCGACAGGCAACTTTGCGCAGCGTGCCGATGACACCGGCGCGCAGCAGTTCGCGCGCCCGGGCGTAACGTGGAAAGAACCGCAGCGTGTGGCCAATGTAGAGGCGGCCGGTCGACTGGCGGGCGGCGGTGAGCATGGCCTGCGCCTGCGATTCGGTGCGCGCCATGGGCTTTTCACAAAAGACGTGCCTGCCCGCAGCGAGCGCGGCGAGGACATGCTCGTGGTGCAACGCCGTCGGACTGGAGACCAAAACCACATCGAGGCCGGGATGTTTGAGCAGGTCGTGGGTCATCATCGCTTGCCCGCCAAACTCCGCCGCCGCCTTTTCCGCGTTGTGCCAGTGGCCCGCCGACCACGCCACCATCTCGGTGCCGCCCAGTTCGCGCAATACCTGGGCATGCACGCGCGCGATGCGCCCCGCTCCGATAAAGCCGAAGCGGAGAGGTTTCGTGTCTGGCATCGTTGGTGCTGTCAAAAAAACCGGTTCACAGCCACCCCAAAGAGCAAAATCAAATACCGCCAACAGGATCGTTCGCGTCCGACCGCGATTTCGGAGGGACACCAACGTGACAAGGGTGAGTGAGAAAATTCTCTCCACAACACGAACAAGTTTCAACTCAAAGAAGATCGCCAACTGAGAGAAGCAACCCAATCGATGGAAGAGATTGGTATCAGTTGGAAATGCTTCTTTGCTTTTGATGCAAAAATTTCACTTTGCCGGAGCCAGCTTCCCCTCTCCTTGTCAAAAGAGGGGAGTTGCAGGCAATCTTCTGACTCGCTTTCTTCCTGCTCTCAAGAGCGGGAACGGGAGACAGTGAGTTGCCTGGCCTCAACACATTTGATTCAGCCTTGTCACGCTGATCGCCGCCGCGCGCCCTCACACCGACACGAGCGTGAGATTGCGGCGCAGCGCCTTGTAGGCGCCGCCGGCCTCTTCCTTGACTTCCGTTCTGAGCAGATTGCCAATCACCTCGCGCTCCTGCGGCTCCAGTTCCACGGCGAATCCTGAAAGGCACGCCTGCAATTGCACCAGCGTGCTGACGCCCACCACCGGGCAGGTGACGGCCGGCGAGGCCCGCAGCCAGGCCAGGGCCACATCACTCATGCTCAAGTTGTTCTGCCGCGCATAGTCGGAAAGGCGGGCCAGGTCCTCGCTGTATGCCGCCAGCCAACGGCCGATGCGCTCATCGGTGATTGCCCGCGAATCTGCCGGCAGTTCTTCCGCAGTGGAATAACGGCCGGCCAGCAAACCCATGGCCAGCGGGCGATAAGCCATGACCGCCACACCCAGCGCGTGCGCCATGGGCAACACTTCCACCTCGGCGCCGCGCTCGATCAAGTTGTAGGGAATCTGCAGGCAGGTTAACGGCAGCCGGCCCTCTTGGGTCGCCACGGCATTCGACATCACGAACATGTAGGCCGGGTAATTGCAGCATCCCACGCAACGCGCCTTGCCCTGCCGGCTCACCTGATCCAGCGCGCGCATCACTTCTTCCAGATGCATGCCGGGCTTGGGCCAGTGAATGAGATACAAGTCGAGATAGTTGGTTTGCAGACGGCGCAGGCTCTCTTCGATGCTGGTGACGATCGCCTCTGCATCGAAGCCCTTGTGCACTTTGGAGGCCAGCACGAATTGGTGGCGCCGGCCCCGCAACAGGCGGCCGAGCATTTCCTCGGTGCGGCCGTCGCAATACATGGCCGCGGTGTCGAGAAAGTTGACGCCTTGTTCGAGACCATGGCTGAGAATGCGGTCGGCTTCCGCCTCGCTGCAGCGATCACCGAACATCATCGTGCCGAGGCACATCTCCGATACCTGCATGCCGGTTTTGCCGAAGGCGACTTGCTTCATCAAGGCTCCCGCGGTGAGCTCCATAAACGAGAATGCCCCAGCGTGTGGCCGCGGCTGGGGCGTCATGCCCGGGTTTGATCTGGCCAAAATGATAAAAAGGGCGCGCGAGAATAGCAAGCGCCATTTCGCCGACGCACGCTGCCGGCGCTTTCTCGCCGCCGGCGTGGTTTCGACTTCCTGCTTGATTTTGTGCGCCACAACCCGCACTATTGCGCAACACGCAACGAGCGCCGGGAGACTGATGGCTCAATGGCATTACCTTTTGAGGGAGAATCCATTCCGATCCTGGCTGCGCCCAGGTTATGTGATCGTTGGTTTGATTCGAAATAGCATTTGACCTGACCATGACCCCACTTACCTCCGCGATCGCGGCCATGATCGCGCTGCGCCGCCCGTTTTTCGAGGCCTGCACGGCCTTTCGCCTCTGCCATCATGAACTGGGCCAGGGCTTGACCATCGACTACTATGGCGGCTATCTGTTGTTGATTCATTATGCGGATTTCCCGGAACAAAAACTCGCCGGCCTGGCACTTGCGGTGGCCGAGGGCCTGGCTGACGCAGCGGTGCCGGTGAAGGCCGCGCTGGCCCGCTTCCGGCCCGACAATCTCTCGCATGCCACGGCGGAGCCGGAGGCCGGCAGCCTTCGCCCCACGTTGTTGTTCGGCTCGGCACCGCCGGCACGCTTCGCGATTCGGGAATACGATCTGCAATTCGCCGTGTCGTTTGAAGAAGGCCACAGCACGGGATTGTTTCTCGATATCAAGCAGGCGCGGCAGGAGCTGAAGCAACTTCTGACGCCGGGCGCGGAGGTGCTGAATTTGTTCTCCTACACCGGCGGTTTTTCGATTGCGGCAGCGCGTGCCGGCGCCGGCCGCGTCATCGAAGTCGATACCAGCGTCAAGTGGCTGCAGTGGGCGCGGGAGAATCAGGCGCTCAATCAGGTCAGCATGGTGCGCCAGCGCCGGGAGGAGGCGGTTCGTTTTCTGCGCAAGCAGAAAGACGGATCATTCGATGTGATCATTTGCGATCCGCCGACCTATGCCACGCAAAAGTCCGGCAACCGTTTCACCGTGGCCAAGGGCTTTGCCGGCATGATGCCGGAGTTTCGCCGTGTTCTGCGCAGAGGCGGCCATTTGCTGGCGTGCACGAACTATCGCGGCATTTCACCGCCGAAGTTCTTCAGCCTGTTCGCGGCCGCCTTCACCCTGCAGCGGGAGATTGGCATCAGCGCGGACTTCGCGGGAGATGACTATCTCAAAGTCGGCTGGTTTCAGGTCAAACGTGATTGAGCAGCATCAATTCTTTGGGATGAGGATTGAGATAGATTTGATCCTGCAGGTAGGCGAGATCGAATTTGCGCACGTAATGCCGGAGCAACGTGAGCGGCACGATGAGCGGCAGCAGCCCGGCATGATAATCGGTGATGGTGGCATGCAGCTCCTGCTTGTCGCGCTCGTCGAGTTGCTTCTTCAGATAGCTGGTGAGATGCTGCAGCACGTTGGTGTGTTTCTTCGGTGAGGCCGGCCGCCGCAACGCGGCGAAGAAAAGCTCGGTATAGCGGGCCAGCAGTCCCTTGGGCGTGAGCGCTTTGGCGCCCGCCACCAGGCGCCCAAGCTCGCTCAGGTATTTCGGGCTGTGGGCCATGAGCAAATACTTGTGCTGCGCGTGAAACCGCACCAGCGCGCTGACGCGCAGCGGCTGTTGCTGCAACTGCTGCCAGCGGAAGTGGCAAAACACGCGCACGATGAAGTTTTCGCGCAGGCGGGGATCACTCAACCGGCCTTCCTCTTCCACGGGCAGAATGGTCATCTTCTCCAGCAATGCGCGCGCAAACAAGCCCACGCCGGTCTTGGTGGGAACATGATTGTCATCGTAAACCTTCACCCGCTCCATGCCGCAGGTGGGCGAATCCTTCTTGAGCAGATAACCGTGCAGCCCGAGTTTCTCCAACTGCGCAACTTTGGCGCGGGCATAGGCCAGCATGGTTTCGGTGTAATCGCGTTCGGTTTTCGTGGTCACCAGGCGGGGCGCTTCCGGCCGGCCGAGTAGGTGCAGCGCTTCGCGCGGCGCGCCCAGCCCGATTTCCATCTCCGGGCACACCGGCACCCATTCGAAGAATTGCGCCAGGGTCTTGGTGATGTATTGATCTTTCTTGTGTCCGCCGTCGAAGCGCACGTTTTCCCCCAACAGGCAGGAACTGATGCCCAGGCGAATCTTTTCAGTGTTGGTTGCGGCTGCGGTACTCATGGTCGGCCTCCGGCAAAGATCGATGCGGGATGAATTGCGCCGCAAGTAAACAAAAAAATACCAGCGGCGCAAGCGCCGGCGCCGTGAAAATTCCGCAGCGGGTTAAGGCATTTTGGCGAGGCCGGCAGTCTAATCACCTGCATTTGCCACCACCGGAATGCCGGCGGGGCTTTCACCTTGATCTTCACGCAGTGACTTTAAGGCAAGGAGAGTTTCTCATGAGCAAATCACGAAGATACTCGAGTCTGATTTTCTTATTCATCGGGATCGTGATCGGCAGCCTGGCTTTTTCCAACTTCCACGAAGGGCCGCAGGCCCGAGCCTCCAGCACCGAAGCACCGGCCGGGCGGGCGACCGTGCCGCCCGCGCGCGATAAGGTCATCACCTCATTGCGCGATTTGAACAACGCGTTCGTCGATATCGCCGCCACCGTGAATCCCACCGTGGTCACCGTGTTTACCGAAAAGGTGTACCGTTTGCGCGGGCAAAGCCCGTTTGCTGCGCCCTTCTTCTTTGATCCCTTTGGCGATTTCTTTGGTGAAAATTCGCCCTTCGGCGGCCGGCGCCGCGAACGCAATGCGCCCGAGCAGCAGTTTCGCCAGCAGGGTTTGGGCTCGGGCGTGATCGTGGGTGCGGACGGCTATGTCCTGACCAACAACCATGTCATTGCCGAGGCCGACAGCATCAACATCCGCACGATTGACGGCCGCACCCTGCCGGCGAAAGTGATCGGCGCCGATCCCAAGACCGACATTGCCGTGCTGCGAGTGAATGCGAAGAATCTGCCCGCCATCCGCCTGGGCGACAGCGAGAAGCTGCGCGTCGGTGAATGGGTGCTCGCGATCGGCAGCCCGCTGAGCGCCAATCTCGCCAGTACGGTCACGCAGGGCATTGTGAGCGCCAAGGGCCGTTCCAACGTTGGGCTGGCGCAATACGAGGATTTCATTCAGACCGATGCTGCGATCAATCCGGGCAATTCCGGCGGCGCGCTGATCAACCTCGACGGCGAGTTGGTCGGCATCAACACCGCGATCGCCTCGCGCAGCGGAGGCTTTCAAGGGATTGGTTTCGCGGTACCGATCAACATGGCGCGCAGCGTGATGGAATCGCTGATCCAGCACGGCAAGGTGATCCGCGGCTGGCTGGGCGTCAGCATTCAAAGCGTGGATGAAGCGCTGGCCAAAGGCCTGAATTTGGACAAGCCGGAGGGCGTGATCGTCAGCGAAGTGGTGGAAGGCAGCCCGGCCGAGCGGGCGGGTTTGCGGCCCGAAGACGTCATTCTCGCTCTGAACGGCCGCAAGGTGAAGGACAACAGCCAACTGAGCGCGGACATCGCGGCGCTGGCGCCCGGCACACAGGTGACGCTGAGTGTGCGGCGTGACAATCGCATGCGGGAAGTAACGGTGACGTTGGGCGAACAGCCCGCGAATTTGGGCGAGCGTGGCAGCACGCGCTCACAAGAGGAATTGCTGGGCTTCACGGTCGAAACCCTCAACAGTCGTCTGGCGGAGCGCTACAACCTCGACAACCGCCGCCGCGGAGTGGTGGTGACGGACATCGCTGCCGGCAGTTCAGCCTACCGCGCCGGCCTGCGCGAGGGTGATCTCATCCTTAAAGCCAATCGCCGCGCCGTGCAAAATGTGACGGAATTTCAGGAGGTGTTAAGCGATGCCAAAAAAGGCGACACCGTGCTTCTGCAAATCGCACGGGATGCCGGTACGCAGTTCCTGGCGTTTGAATTGTGATCCCCTTGCCTGCAGCGTGTGTTTTGATATGTGATTCCAGTACGCCGGACCCGCCTGCACCAGCGGGTCCGGCGTCTTGTGCGGCATTGAATTCCCGCTTGGCCCTTGTCCGCCAGTGGGGGAGTATGATATGAAAAGGCTTGGTACCAAAAAATCCCCAAACCGTCTCCACCGTCTTCGCCTCTGTCGTAAGCTTGTCCCGGGGTAGGAAGGCTCGGCCAGTGTGTTACATCTGGCCGGATCGTCCAGGCAATGAAATCAGGCAACGTGTCCAGCAGTGCGCTGTGAGACCACCTTACTCTGCAATTCTCAAACCACCGCTTTCTTGATTATTCAAGCAGGAGTAGTCAACCAAATCGTTCCAGGGATGATCGTCTTTCTCTTTTGCTTCCCGTGAAAGGAGCACCGCATGCTGATGCGAAGAATTGCTGAGGCGGACAATTTTGTCGTGCGAACGTCCGATCTCAACGAATCACATTCTGGAACAATGACGAGCCTGGCACAACTGATTTCACCCCAACAACGGCAACGCTTTGTGAAGCAGGTATTCGGCGGCGACCCGGCGGCCTATGATCAGCTCATGCTCGAGTTGGACTCGGCATCCGACTGGCCGCAGGCGCATCGGTTGATCCGGCGGCATTTCCGCAAGCATCAAATCAATCCTTACCTCAAGGAGGCCGCTTCCCTTTCAAATCTCATCTACAAGCGCTACTATCCGCACGACGTGTACGTGTGAGCGCTGGCGCCGCATGGTCATTCCCTTCACCAATGTGAACAACCCCGCTTGTCATCGCTGGCAGAACAGCCCGCGAAGACTGGCGGGGTTTTCTTTTGCTGCTGTTGGTTGCCGCCGGCGTCCTGAACGGCGTAAAACTTCGTCGCCACGATGAAGCCGGTAAATTTCGGGATTCGTGCTTGAAATTTGTAAAAGATCTATTATCCTGATCCCAGGTTCGCGCGGTTGAGATCGACGAAAGTGCGATCTCGCATAACTCCGGGTTGGCAGACATGTGTTTTGCTCAAGGAGGAACTCTTGAACGCCTTTGAATGCCTGGTTGCCGGACTTCGCCGCCTCCGGCAATCGCCTTCCCGCCCGCGCGCTGAGGCGGTATCATACCATCACCTGCTGCTTTGCGTTCTTGTCATCGTCATCCTCTGCTGGAATCCGGCTGCGGCTGGGATGGCCATTTTCCTTGGGATGGCTCTCTTGTTCACCGATTCATCCGATCTTGATCTGGTGCGAAGGTGTGCCCATGATCCCCATAACGAGGCACTCTGGCGCGAATTCAAAAGACGCTATGAGGGGGCCATCCGGCACAGTGTTGTTCGGACGCTGCAACGCCATAACCAGCACCATGCCGGCGCATTGCCGGCAGCCGTGGAAGACATTGTGCAGGATATCTACCTGCGGCTGCTGCAGCATAATTGCCGCGCCTTTCAGGTGTTCAAGGGTACCACTGAAGTGTCCTGGTTTTGTTACCTGCGCGTCATCGCCACGCACATCACGCTCAATCACTTGCGCAACAAGAACGCGGGAAAGCGCCCTCCCATCGACCATTCGCTCGATGCCCGCACCGATTTTGACCGCGAGCGGCAGTTGAACCAAGGCCGGACCACTGGCGATCACCAGTCGACGACCGACGAAGGCATTCGCATGATGGAATTGTACGATCAAATCAACTACTGCCTGGATTTGGCCTTGCGTGGTCCCAACAAAGCGCGCGACAAGCTCCTGTTTCAGCTCTACTTCTTTGACGGTCTCAGTGTCGAGGAGATTGCCACCAACCAGGGAATCGGCATGACAGCGCATGCGGTGGAGGTCGCGATTAGCCGCGTGCGGCAGCGGCTGTCGCATTTTGTTGACTGGGTGTGACATTCGATTTGCCGCTCCAACTTTTTTTGTGATAGAACTTGGGGTTTTGGTGTCTTTAAAGGCGAACGATCGAGCGCCTAACTTCCCAAATGAGCAGTTTCGAATTCCAGAGATTGACCGATCGCTGAGTCATGGCTGTGCCGCAGTCCGGGCGGGCACAGCCATCCTTCCATTCCTGTTCCTCTCAGAGCGAGGCAGCCAGGCCGGCGCGCGACGATTCTTGGGCTCCTGCCTGGAGCTGGGAGGAATGATATCACTCAAACTATAGCATGTCGTACTTTCCGAATGGGAGATTGGGTGTGGATGAGCACTTTGATTTAGTTGCTTGGCTCGCTCGGCGTCGCAGGATGCTTGATGGTCAGAAAGCAAAGGCCATGGCCGAGCATCTCACCGCGTGTGAGAAATGCCGCCGACTGGATGAACTTGCCGCGCATCTCGAAGTCATCGCGCTGCAGAACTATCAGAAAGGTGAACGAAAAGTTGCCGACCGCTGCCCGGAGGTGGAAACGCTGGCACTGTACTTTTCCGGTTTGCTGCCCTTCCTCAAGAAACGCAGGGTGGAACAACATTTGGCCGGTTGTGATTCGTGCCGCCATGTACTGGCGGAAATGATGCGGGCGGAATCCACCACCGCTGTCAGCGGTGAAGAATCCGTGGAACCGGCCCTGCAATCCGACAGCCACAGTGAGAGGGTTGTCGGACCGGCAGAAGGATCAAAACACGAGAGCGCTGCTGCAAGCAGTGAACTCACGGGAATTCCAGCGCAGGCGCCTGGACAATCCGCTCTCTGGATTACTCTCAAAGCTCGCTGGCGGCAGATGGACTTCAGGCCGCATCAGATGGCGGTGGCGGCAGTCGCTGTTTTGTTGCTAACCTTGACGGCGGGCCCCAAGTTGATCGTCTGGCGCAGCAATTATTCGGCACAGGCGGGGATGAAGCGGCTGGCGGAGCACCACGAAATCCGGCGGGGAGAATTGCGGTTTGCGGGCGATTTCCTGCCGGCAGAACTGGCGCCGCGCAGCGGAGATTCCGCGGAAGAAGATGCCGCAGTTGCGCGGTTGCTGCAAAAGAGCCTGTGGTGGAACCAAAACAACCCAATTGCCAAACGCGGTCAAGCCCTGCTTTCCTACTTCAATGGCGATTTCGCCACCGCCCGGCAAGGGTTGGCTGAATTGCTGGATAGCTCACGCAACGAAGCCGGGCTTTGGAATGACTTGGGGGTTGTGGCCGAGGCCGCGGGCGATACCACGCTGGCACTGGAGTATTTCAATCAAGCTCTGGCGAGCGATGCGACGTTGGCTGCGGCCCATTACAACCTGGCGGTGCTGCTGCAGAAGCTTGGCCGCCGGGTGGAAGCGCAGCGCGCATGGCAGCGCTATCAGCAAGTGCAAGATGACCCGGCTTGGCGACGGCGAGCAGCGGAGCGTGCACAGGAAAATTCAAGATGATGAATTTTTTCTGAGAGAGTTGTGAGTGCTCCCGCCTTTCCCGGGTCTTATCGTGGTGTACGGCGATGAAGTTCTCGAACCTCTCCCAGATGAAAGAATGACATCGTCACCACACGAGACGATGGGGTGTGGGGGAATGGGGGTACGGGACGGGCTACACCTGTGGTCTCGTCCCGTTCTTCTGTTCATAATGATCGCCCGCAAGGGTGGCTCAAGGAAGTGCCAGGAGCGGTGCTTATGCCG
Organism: bacterium; assembly: GCA_023150945.1. Taxonomy (NCBI): domain Bacteria; species bacterium. The sequence goes on from JAKLJX010000001.1 coordinate 83,986, forward strand.
TGAACGAGAAGCCATTTTGCCAGAACGAGTGCAGAATGGCTTTCTCGTTCATGGGGGCAAGTATAAGGTTCCGGCCAGCAGGCTACTTTTTGAACAGTTGATCCAACTTCTTTCTGGCTTCGGCGGCGCGGTCAGCTCCCGGTTGGCGTGACTTGGCGGCCGCCTCGAAATAATCACAAAAGTTTCCCATCTCCTTGTCCTGCACCCATTCGGCCTGTGGCTCGCGGCACTGATGGTGGGCGTTGACATCATAGAAGCGGCAGTTGCGGCAGCAATGCAAATAGGCTGCGCATTTCGGACAGGTGTCCCGCCGGCCCGGTTTTCCCTCCAGTGAAATCTCCTTCCCACAAGAATAGCATTGCATAACTCACTCCCGATCGGTTGCGATTGGCTGCTGATTGGCTATTGCCCCGGCCTGTGCTGCAACTCGCCGGCAGGTCTCACCGGCGGGCTGAAATGTGTTTGCCGGGGCCAATTAACGAATAATTGCCCTCCCAAACAACCCCGGCGGCGATAGTGCCGCCGTCCCGCTTGCCAAGCCGCGTGTCAAACCCAGCTTGCTTTCGATCCGAAAGGGAGGTTATATTGACTGCGGCCAATTGCGTGGAGAAATCTGCCATTTAACATTGTCAAGCTCATTCAACCTCAATTTGCAACCTCGCCTATGCTGTCAGATCTCCCGTTTCATCCCGTCATTGCGAACTGGTTCAGTGACAACTTCGGCGCGCCGAGTCCGCCACAGGCGCAGGGCTGGCCGGTGATTGCTGCCGGCCGCCATACGCTCATTCTCGCGCCCACCGGCTCGGGCAAGACGCTCGCCGCGTTTTTGTGGTGCCTCGATGATCTCTTTCGCCGCGGCCTGCAACAACCGCCCAAAGCATTCGGGCGCAACGCTGAAGGCATTCACACTCTCTATGTTTCGCCGCTCAAGGCGCTGAACAACGACATTCACCGCAATTTGCAGCAGCCGTTGCATGGCATCCAGGAGGCCGGCCGGGCCAGCGGCCTCACGCCGCCCGCGATTCGCGCGCTGGTGCGCACCGGCGATACGCCCGCGGGCGAACGCCAAGCCATGCTCCGGCGGCCGCCGCATCTGCTCATCACCACGCCGGAATCGCTTTATCTGCTGTTGACTTCGCGGGCGGGTCGGGAATTGTTTCGCGGCTTGCGTTATCTCATCGTTGATGAAATTCACGCCGTCAGCAGCAACAAACGCGGCGTCCATCTCAGCCTGTCGCTCGAGCGCCTGATGCCACTGTGCACGGCAGAGCCGGTGCGCATCGGTCTTTCCGCCACGCAAAGGCCGCTGGAGCGCATCGCCGCCTTTCTCGGCGGGCAGGTGTTCCGGCCGGGAGAAGACCGCCCGCAGCCGCGTCCGGTCACGATCGTGGATTGCGGCCAGCGCAAGGAAATGGACCTGCAGGTGATCTCGCCGGTGCCGGATTTCGGCGACCTGCCCGACGCCACCGTCTGGTACGCGGTGATCGACAAACTCTACGAGTTGATTCATGCCCACCGCACCACGCTGGTGTTCGTGAACATGCGCGGCCAGACCGAGCGCGTCGCCCGCTTGCTGAATGAAAAACACCGCGACGCCACCGGCGATCCCGAGGCCGAGCTCGCGCTCGCGCATCACGGCAGCCTGGCGCGCGAGCGCCGCTATGAGATCGAAGCGCGGCTGAAGGCAGGCGACATTCCGGCGGTCATTGCCACCGCCTCGCTCGAACTCGGCATCGATATCGGCAGCATCGATTTGGTCGTGCAGCTCGAATCGCCGCGCACGGTGGCGGCGGCATTGCAGCGCGTCGGCCGCAGCGGCCACTTGCTGCACGCGACCAGCAAGGGCCGGCTGCTGCCGTTGTATCCCGCGGATCTGGATGATGCCGTCACCCTCGCCCGCTGCATGCACGCCGGTGACATCGAAGAGACCGTGATCCCCGAGAATTGCCTGGACGTGCTCAGCCAGCAGCTCGTCGCCGAAGTGGCGATGCGCGATTGGTCGCGGCTGGAACTCTACCGCCTGGTGTGCCACAGCTATTGCTATCGCCAACTCTCGCTGGCGATGTTCGACACCGTGCTCGAGATGCTCGCCGGCCGCTACGCCGAAGCACCGTTGCGCGCATTGCAGCCCCGCCTCACCTGGGATCGCATCAACGACCGGTTGATCGCCCGCCGCGGCGCGCGCCTGCTCGCCACGCTCAATGCTGGCACCATTCCCGATCGCGGCTATTACGCCGTCTATCTCGCCGACAGCAACACCAAGCTCGGTGAGATGGAGGAAGAATTCGTATTCGAATCGCGCGTGCACGACGTCTTCTACCTGGGCAGCAGCGAGTGGCGCATCGATGCCATCGAGCGTGATCGCCTCATCGTCTCGCCGGTGCGTGCGGTCAGGCCGCGGCCGCCGTTCTGGCGCGGCGAAAATCTGTTGCGCGATTATGCCACCAGTCTGAAAATCGGCGCGTTCCGCCGGGAGTTGATCGAGCACCTCGATCGCGGCGACAGTGTGGCGTGGCTGCAGCAGCAGGGCTTCACCGATGCCGCCATTGCCGCCAATCTCGCGGACTACTTTGCGCGCCAGCGGGACTACACCGGCGCCATCGCCAACGACCGGGAAATCGTCGCGGAGTGGTATCGCGATCACGCCGAAGAGTCCAGTTTGATCGTGCACGCGCCCTTCGGCAGCCGCGTCAACGGCGCCTGGGCCATTGCCCTGTGCCGCGTGCTGGAGAAACGCCACCAGGCGGAAGTGCAGTACACCTACAACGACGACGGCATCGTGCTGCGCCTGCCCGATACCGGCGCGCCGCCCGCGCTCGCCGAACTCCTGCAATTGCCTCCCGAAGTGATCGAACAAAGCCTGCTGGAAACCGTGAGCACCAGCGCCCTGTTCACCACGCAATTTCGCTACAATGCCAGCCGTGCGTTGCTGCTGCCGCGCGCGCGCGCCGGCAAGCGCGTGCCGCTCTGGCTGCAACGGTTGCGCGCCGCCGATCTGCTGCAGGTGGTGCGCGAGTTCCCGGACTTTCCCATTCTCCTTGAAACCTATCGTGATTGCCTGCAGGGCATTTTTGATCTGCCTGCGCTGCGTCACGTCTTGTCCGCCCTGCAGGCGCAGGAGCTCCGGCTGCATATCGCGGAAACGGCGCGGCCCTCGCCCATGGCCTCAGGCCTGCTGTTTCGCCTGACCTCGGAGAATCTCTACGAATTCGATCGCAATCGCGCGCCCGCGCAAGCCGCGGAGGTGAGCAGCGCACTGCTCGCGGAAATCCTGGCGCAGGAAACCATTCCCTCGCTGATCACCCCCGAGCTGGTGAAGGCATTGGAAGCACGCTGGCAATGCTTGACGCCGGAGACGCAAGCAGCCTCGGCAGAGGATCTGTTTGTCCTCATCGAAAAACTCGGCCCGCTGCCGGAGGCTGAACTGCAGCGCCGCAGCCGCGACGATATTTCACCCTGGCTGGCGAAGCTGCAGCAGGAGAAGCGCATCATCGCTCTGCCAGCTCCTCTTGCCGGTTGGATCGCCGCCACCGACGCGCCGCTGTTTCACGATCCTTTCACGCTTGCCAACGTTCGGGTGTTGGTGCAACGCCTGTTGCGCAGCCGCGGCCCATTGCCGCTCATCGAGCTTGCCGCACTATCGGAGCCGCTGCCGCTCGGATTGTTGCAGCATCTGCCGCCGGAACTATTGCAGCAAGCCCTGGCTCAGTTGCATCACCAGCGCGAAGTCGTGCGCGGCCAACTCGTGATTGGAATGGCGGGCGAGCAATGGTGTGACCGTCATAATTTTGCCGAACTCTATCGCCGCGCCATAGCCCTGCGCCGCGCTGCGCTGGCGCCGGCCAACCGGGAAATCTACTACCGTTTTCTGTTGCGCTGGCACAAGCTCGGCCTCGCGGGCCAGCCGCTCGAGGAAGTGCTGAGTAGGTACAGCGGTTGTCAACTTCCGCTGCAGGTGTTTGAACGCGAACTGCTGCGCAGCCGTTTGGGGAGCGAGCAGCTCCCGGCAGCTCTGGAAGCGTTCGAACAAATGATCACGCGCGGCGAGCTGATCGTCGTGGCGCGCCGCACCGGTGACGAAGGCCGCCGCCACCTGATGTTCGTTCCCCGCGGCGAAGGCGGCACTTTTCTCACCAAGCCGGCGCTGCGCGAAACCGCCGAGCGCCTGGACGAGGCCGCCAGGGCGATTCATCAATTTCTGCAGGAGAATGGCGCCAGTCTGAAGCGCGACTTGCTGATCGGCACCAACTTGTCTTCGCTGCAAATCGAGAATGCGCTGAGCACGCTGGCCAATCTCGGTCTGGTGAGCTGCGACAACTATCAATCGTTCCTGCAGTGTTTGCAGCCTGCCGCGGCCACTCCGGAAGCCGGATCCTCTCTGCCTGGGCTGGTGCCGCGACCGTCATGGGCGGCGCGCGATCGGCAGCGGCGTCCCCAGCCGGGGTTTCGCCGAATGCTGCGGGAACGCGCTGCCCCGCTGCAGCAGGAAGGCCGCTGGTTTCTCACCAGCTCGTTTGGCGTGTTGGGAAAGGAGAGTGCGCACACCGAGCGCGCAGCACGCCAGGCGCGGCTGCTGCTGTACCGTCATGGCATTTTGGTGAAGGAATGGTATCGCCGTGAAAACGGCTTGTTGCCCTGGCCGCAACTCTTTCACTGGCTCAAGCGCCTGGAGTGGCAGGGCGAGATCCGCCGCGGTTACTTCATCGAGGGATTGTCCGGCGTGCAGTTCGCGCTGCCCGCGGCCATCGAGTTGTTGGAGGAATTGCAGACGGAGAAGCACGCCAATCCGCTGCCTGCCATGCTGGTGAGTACGATTGACCCGGCGCTGCCCTTTGGCGGTGCGGTCGAGTGGAATTTCACGGACGCGAGCGGCGGGAAGATCGCGGTAACACGCGCTCCTTCGAATCATCTGTTGTTATGTGAGGATCAGCCGGTGGTCTATGCCGAGAATTTTGCCAGCCGCCTGTGGCGCGGCGCCGAATGGCGCGCGGACATGGCTCCGGCGTTGCTTCAACATCTCAAAGCATGGCTGCAACTGCCGGTGAGTTTGCGGCCGCGGCCTCGCCTCGAAACGCTGGCGATCGACGGCGCGCCGGCCGCTGCCAGCGAGCTGGCTCAGGTTTTCCTGCAAAACGGCTTTGAAGCTGAAGGCGAGAAACTGGTGCTGTGGCCTTCGGCGGCACAGCACGCGTGATCACGATCCGTGGTGAGAAATCCGCAAAACGCCAAAGCCGGAACTCGTCTTCCCGCCGTTTTCTCAGGCGAAATGAAGAAATCTGGAGAACGAGTCCGGCTTGTTTGTTTATCGAAAGAGATTGCCGAGTCGCGCAGGCAGCCTGTGCGTTTCAATCACTCTTCGCTGCGCGCCGTGATTGCCGGCGGGAGGGCGTGTCGCGCTCGTCTTGCGCTTTGGGCGTCGGCGCTGCTTTTACTTCGCGGCGCGGCTGCCGGCGGTTTTGCAGCGACTCTTTTGGGGACTTCTCCTGCGTGTCAGCGGGAAACCCAGATTCGCCTCGCTGCGCCATTCTCGGGTGACGGTCAGGCGGCGCTGCGGCAGGTGATCTCCGCCAGTCGCGGTCCTCGGGCGGTGGCGTCCAGTAGCCGCGCCGATCATGCTCCCGTTTTTGCATGGGCGGCAGCGGTGCCGGCCGGTCGTGGTGGTAGGGCCGGCCGCGATAGACCATGCGCGGCCGCACTGCAATGGGCGCGACAAAGAATGCCGGCGCGCACCGTGGGCCGAGATGAATGCGAATGTCCGCTTCCACCCGCGCAAAGATGCGCGGGAAATCATAACGCCGGTAAACCACCCGGGCGGGACCGAGGGTCAATCCCGCTGCGCAGAAACTGCGGGTGAGCCAGGGCGCGAGATAAACCGGTTCCGGTGTGAGAATCACGCCGATCTGCGCCTGCCCCGCGCAGTCACCGTAATCCAGCCAGAGATCGTCGGCCAAATCGCTGAGGCTATAGACGCGATGCTGGCGAAGCAACCGTTGGTGATGATGCGCCAGCGGATAGATGATTTCCACGCCGCCGTAGGGATCGATTTGATAGACGGTGACGTAGCCGCGATCGCTCACCCGCAAAAACACCTCGAAGTACGCTTCGGCATCACCCCAACCTCCGCTGGTGTGAGTTGACCAAACTTCGACACGGGCTGCGGGTGGGTGATGCGCCTCCGCCCGTTGGCCGGCCGACGCCAGCACACCCATCAGGATGAGGGAAAACAGGAATTTTTTCATCGCAATATCTCCTGCCATGAACATGAATGAAAAAGCTTGCAGGGCGGCAAGCTGCTCCCCGCGTGCAACCCGCCGCCTAATTTGTCTGTGTTCATAAATGAAGAGACTGCCCAGGCGCTTGACTCGGAAGCGTGCACACGTCGAACAAAACTCGCTCGTACTCATTACGAAGCGCCCGGGCGGTGGTGTTTTGGGACGGGCACCAATTTAGTGCTCCGGATTGATTCGCCCAGATCTTACGCAAGGCCTGTGCCAGTGTGCTGCCATGTCCAGCTTTCAGCGTGTCCTTTCTGCAGACGGAAACGAAAGCGCCATGCCAGTGAGGAATGCAATTAGCGGAGGGGGTTGATTCTTGCAATCTCGCATGCTTGTCGCTCTGATCGGTCACTCGCCTGTCTGCCGGACCGCCAGCGGCAAGCGATGTCATTTCTGCCAAACAGCATGCAGGCCTCCGATGTTGCAACTGGGCTGTGTGTTTTTGACGCAAATGTGTCAGGCGAATATCCAGTGGCGCTCGTCTCGCGGTTGAACTTCTTCATTGACTATCTTGGGGAACTTCCCTACTTTTTCGCCGCCTTTGAAGAAGCAAATCCTTCCGCAGACTGATCGCGAAGCTGCGGACCGGTCTGGCATTCGACAACTTCATGGTCGTGACGGGACGACGGCATTGCGTTTTTTTTCAAGAGGACAAAGCATGAGCGAGGCGCGCAGCAAAATTCTGTGGGTTGATGACGAGATCGAGTTGCTCAAGCCACATATTCTGTTTTTGGAAGACAAAGGTTACGCCGTCCAGCCCGTCACCAATGCCGATGATGCCATTCAACTGATTCGGGATCAGCAATTCGACCTGGTGTTATTGGACGAAATGATGCCGGGCAAGGACGGATTGTCGGCTTTGGCGGAGATCAAGGAAATCAATCCCGCGCTGCCGGTGGTGATGGTGACGAAGAACGAAGAGGAACGGTTGATGGAAGAGGCCATCGGCAGCCGCATTGACGATTACCTCACCAAACCGGTCAACCCCAGCCAAATCCTGTCGACCTGCAAGAAGATTCTCGACCGGCGTAAAATCACGGGCGCGCGTGTGTCGCGGGAATATATTGCGGAATTCAACACGATTTCACAGCGCCTGCTCGGTCCGCTCACCTGGGAAAACTGGATCGACATCTATGTGCAGTTGTGCGAGTGGGAGGTCGAATTGGACCGGCATGACGATCTCGGCTTGCGCCAGACGCTGGCGGATCAAAAGCGGGAAGGCAACGCGGAATTCGGCAAGTACATCGAGAAGAATTATCCCGCGTGGGCTGCCGGCCGGGAACGGCCGCCGCTGTCGATTGACGTCGTCAAGGACCACGTGATTCCGCCGGTGCGGGAAGGCCGGCGCGTGACCTTTATCGTCATCGACAATCTCCGCCTCGATCAGTGGCTCACCATCGAGCCGCTGCTGCGCGAGTTGTTCGCGGTCAACCGCACCCACTATCTCGCCATTTTGCCCACGGCCACGCCCTATGCGCGCAACGCGATTTTCGCCGGCCTGTTTCCGCGCGAGATTCAACGCGAGCATCCCGAGCTTTGGGCTTTTGACAAGGACGACGACAGCAGCCTGAACCGCCACGAACACGCCTTTCTCGAAGCGCAGCTCCGCCGCCTCAACGTGAACCCGAAGCCGCCGCTGAAATACATCAAGATTCTCGATCAAAACGAGGCGCGCGCGGTGGAAAAGCAGATCGGCTCCTATGCCGAATTGCCGCTGCTGGCGCTGGTGGTCAATTTCGTCGACATTCTCGCCCACAGCCGCAGCGATTCTGAAGTGCTGCGCGAGATCACGCCGGACGAAGCGGCCTATCGCTCGTTGACCAAATCCTGGTTCGGGCATTCCTCGCTTTACCGCATTCTGCGCGAGCTGGCGCAGCGCGGCAACACAGTGATCATCACCTCGGATCATGGCAGCATTCGCGGCATGCGCGGCGCCAAGGTGATCGGCGATCGCGAAACCTCCACCAATTTGCGCTACAAATTCGGGCGCAGTCTGAAGGCCGATCCCAAACAAGCCATCATCGTGCAAAAGCCGGAAACTTACCAACTGCCGAGCCTGAGCATGACCACCAATTTCTTGTTCGCCAAGGAAGACTACTATTTCGTTTATCCGACCAATTATCATCACTACCTGAATCACTATCGCGACAGCCTGCAGCACGGCGGCGTTTCCATGGAAGAAATGATTCTGCCGATCGTTCGGCTGGAACCGTTGGCGGCGCGCTGAGAACGCTTAGGCTGTGCCAGAAATCCATGAAGCCACGAATCCCGCCCAGTGCGCACACCATCACTTTGAGGGCAGGCCGGTTTTGATGAATGCTTCGCAAATCTCCATGCAAGAGTTGTCGGCAGCGCTCGCGGGTGAGCGCTCGCTCGTGCTCGCCTCGCACTCGCCCGGCGAGACTCGCCAGCTCGCGGCGCGCCTGGCCGGCCAGGCGGCACCGGGTGAAGTGATCCTGCTGGTGGGCAACCTCGGCAGCGGCAAGACGACTTTCGTGCAGGGCTTTTGCACCGGCCTCGGCGTGCCGGTAAAAGCGACCAGCCCGACTTTTACGCTAATGCACATCTATCAAGGCGGCCGCTGCCCAATCTATCACTTCGATTTCTATCGCATGAACACGACCGCGGAAATTGCGGCGCTCGGACTCGAGGAATATTGGGAAGGCGAGGGCATTTCATTGATCGAATGGCCGCAGCTCGCCTGGCCGCTGCTGCCCGACAAACCGCTGGCGGTGCGCTTCGATATGCCGGATTTCGCCGGCCAGCCGGAGCGCCGGATCATCGCGGTCGAACGGGCAACGCGCGAGGAGCAGGCACGATGACGGTCCTGGGAATTGAAACGGCCGGGTCGATTTGCAGCGTGGGCTTGGCCGAAGCGGAACGCGTGCTCGCAGAAATTTGGTTCGACCTGAAGCACATTCACGATCGCGTGCTCAGCGAAAGCATCCGGCATCTGACCCGGCAGGCGGACCGGCCGCTCGGCCAGATCGATGCCATTGCCGTGTCGGCAGGCCCGGGCTCATTTACCGGTTTGCGCATCGGCATGGCAGTGGCCAAAGGCCTGGCGTTCGCGGCGCAAAAGCCAATGATCGCGGTGGACACTTTGCAGGCGCAGGCCTACGCGGCGCGCGCTGCGGTCCGCCGGCCGGAGGAAATCATCGTGCCGGTCACCCGCTCGCGCAAAGGCGAAATCTACACCGCCAAGTTGCGCTGGGACACCGGGCTGCCGGAACGCCTGACGCCCGATCAGGTGATGGCAGTGGCGAGTTTTCCCTCGTTTCTGCAAGAAGCCGCGCTGCTGTGCGGTGACGGCGTGCCAATGTTGCGTGAGGCCGGCCTGCTGCAAACCCGTCCGGATTGGGTCGTCGTCCCGGACGGCAGTGCTCGTCTCGGCGGCGGCGTGATTGCACGGCTCGGCCAGATGAAACTGGCGTTGGGTGAAGCCGTCTCTGCTGCGGAGCTGGAGCCAATGTATGTTCAGGAGTTCGTGCCGGGCGCGCTCGCCACTGCGGTTCCTTCCTCTTGAAATTCAACGAATGGTGCGCTGGAGAAGTCAATTTGAACAGCAAGCGCGAACGCAGTTTGGGATTGCTGCGCCGTCCCGGTTGACGGAAAATGCCGTTCGGCGAACCGGCCTCTCCGGCACCACCATTTCAAGATTGAAATTGCAATCCACTTTGTGATGTGCTAAATTGCGCCCGCTCGCCGCGCGACTGCGGGTATTCCCGGAAGACAAGGCGAAAAAATCCTGATCAGCCTGGTGAAGTGATGATGCAGACATCCAAATCCAAAAAACTCGCATTAACCGCCTCCGTCAAGCAGGAAATCGGCCAGCTTATTGACACGCGCATCCGCGAGGTCCACGTCACCAGGGAAGACTTCAGCGAACTGAAAGCCATCGTCAAGGATCTCGCTGTCGCCCAGGAGCGGACGGAACAGCGACTCGGGCAACTCACTGAAGCGCAGAGGAAAACCGATAACAGAGTCGAGCAGCTTGCTGAAGCGCAGCAACGGACAGAGCAACGGCTCGAACAGCTTGCCGAAGCCCAGCAGCGGACAGAACAGCGGCTCGAGCAGCTTGCTGAAGCCCAACAACGGACAGAACAGCGGCTCGAGCAGCTTGCTGAAGCCCAACAACGGACAGAGCAACGGCTCGAACAGCTTGCCGAAGCCCAGCAGCGGACAGAGCAGCGGCTCGAACAGCTTGCCGAAGCCCAGCAACGGACAGAGCAACGGCTCGAGCAGCTCGCCGAAGCCCAACGGCAGACCGAGATCGAGGTCAAAAGGCTCGCGGTCGGGCTGAACGAGACGCGCAACGAGCTTGGCGGTTTGGCACGCAGTTTCGGGTATGCCTTCGAAAATGAGGCCTTTCGGATGTTGCCGCCCGTTCTGCTGCGAGACCACGGCATTACGATCAAGAACAAAATCATCAGAGCGGAAGTCGGCGGCAAAGAAATCAATCTCCTGAGCCGCGGGGAAAAAGAGGGGCGGGAAGTCATGATTGTCGGCGAGGCCAAGCTGCGCCTCGATGAGCGGCGGGAGAGCAAGAAGCCGGACGTCTTCGACGAATTGGAAGAAAAAGTTCAAGCCGTTCTGGCGGAATTTGGCCCGGCCGAGATCGTGAAGGTGTTGATCACGCACTACGCCACCAGGAAATTTCTCGATCTCGCGCGGGAAAAGGGCATCATCGTCGTGCAGAGATTCGAATGGTGAGCCGGGTGTCGTGCGCCGCGCCGGTTGGTAGAGCAGCCCGTGGGCAGGCTCGCCGAAGCGGGAATGGCTGCACTTCCCGCCGTTGGCGACGCGTGAATTTCCCTTCTTCGTTGTACTGAGTGAGAATCGTCAAAGATGAAGCGGAGCATGCCCGCAATTGCGCCTGGTGCAGCCTCGCCGCTTGGCCGGGCAAGCGAGCTCGTTCTGCGTCCCATGCGGAGCGAGGATTTGCCCGAGGTGGCTGCCATTGCGGCGCACAGTTTCACCGAGCCGTGGCCGGAGGAGTCATTTCGGGCGGAATTGGGATCAGCCCTCTCGCATGCCATCGTGCTCGAATGCGCCGGTGAAATTGCCGGTTTCATGGTCTTCTGGCTGGTGGCGGACGAGTGCGAGATTGCCAATGTGACCGTCAAAGAGGGCCATCGCCGCCGCGGTTTGGGGCGGAGGCTGCTCAACTATGCGTTGCAGCAGGCGCGGCAAAATCGCTGCACTGCTGCCTATCTCGAAGTTCGCCGCTCCAACCTGGCAGCGCAGCGGCTCTACACCAGCCTGGGCTTTGCGGTGCGCGGCGTGCGGCCGGGCTATTACGTTCGCGACGGCGAAGATGCGGTCGTGATGTGGAAGAACCTGAAAAGCGAATGATCATCTCTGAGAGAGGAGGATCGAGGTGGCATGGTTCAAGCGTGAAAGCAAGGGGTTGGTCTCGCAGCAGAAGAAGGACATGCCCGACCTGTGGGCCAAGTGTCCGGCGTGCGACGAGATCATCTACAAACCGGATCTGGAGAAGAACTTCTTTGTCTGCGCCAAATGCGGGTATCATTTTCGCGCCACCGCCCGCGCCTACCTCCGGTTTCTGTTGGATGAAGGCAGCTTCGAGGAATTCAACGCCAACATCGTGCCGGTCGACGTGCTGAAATTCAAGGGCATCAAAAAGTACGGTGATCAGCTCAAAGAAGCCGCGCGCAAGAGCGGCGTCTTCGATGCGGTGATCACCGGCTACGGCCGGCTGGCGGGCCAGCGGCTGGTGCTGGCAGCGATGGATTTCAGCTTCATCGGCGGCAGCATGGGCTCGGTGGTGGGCGAGAAAATCGCCCTGGCCGCGGATGAATCCTTGTATCGGCGGCAGCCGCTCATCATCATCTGCGCCTCCGGCGGGGCCCGCATGATGGAAGGCGCACTCTCCCTGATGCAAATGGCCAAGACTTCCGCGCGGCTGGCGCGGCTGGCCGACGCCCGTGTGCCATTTGTTTCGATTCTCACCCACCCCACCACCGGCGGTGTGACCGCCAGTTTTGCGATGCTGGGCGATGTCATCATTGCCGAGCCGGGCGCGCTCATCGGCTTTGCCGGCCCCCGCGTGATCAAGCAAACCATCGGGCAGGATTTGCCGGAGGGCTTTCAAACCGCCGAGTTTCTGCTCAAGCACGGTTTTGTTGATTTGATTTGTCCGCGGCCCGCGCTGCGCGACAATCTCACCAAGCTGCTGCGTGTCATGGTGAATGAATCCGCGGATGAGACCAAAGACGGCGCAGTGCGCTGGGCAGAAACCAACTCCAAGCCCGCCGGCCTGCAGACCGCCTGACCCCTGAGACAGTCATCGAACAAATCCAAGAGTTGCTCACCCGCCGCGACCAGGCCGGGTTCTCACCTGTGGAGAGGTGAACCCGCTTCGCCATGCCGGCGCGGCCATCCGCGACGACCATGAAACCTCACATTCTCCTGACCAATGATGACGGCATCTTCGCGCCCGGCCTGTACGCCTTGTATCAGACCCTCAAGAGCATTGCCGAGGTTTCGGTGGTGGCGCCGGACAGTGAGAAAAGCGCGGTCGGCCACGCCATCACACTTTCGGATCCCCTGCGGGTTTCGAAATTCGAAAAATTCGGCGAGTTCTTCGGTCATGCCGTCAAGGGCACGCCCGCCGATTGCGTGAAAATCGCCTATTACGCGCTGCTCGCGCGCAAGCCGGATTTGGTGGTCTCCGGCATCAACTACGGTTCCAACACCGGTATCAACATCATCTACTCCGGCACGGTTTCCGCCGCCACCGAAGGCATGCTGCTCGGCATTCCCGCTATTGCCATTTCCCTCACCACCTACACGGATGCGGACTTCACCTATGCCGCCAAATTGGGTGTGCGCTTGGCGGAAAAGGTGCTGGCGCAAGGCCTGCCCAAAGATACCCTGCTGAACGTCAACGTTCCCAACGTGCCGGAAAGCGAAATCCGCGGAATCGCCATCACGCGCATGGGCAATTCGACCTACAACGACAATTATGACCGCCGCGTCGATCCGCACAATCGTGTCTACTATTGGCTCACCGGCTCCAAAATCGAGGCCAACGAAGGCATCGAGTTCGATGACGGCGCCGTGCGGCAGAATCTGGTCTCGATTACGCCGATTCACTTCGATCTCACGAACTACCCGTATCTCGAGCGCCTGCGGGAATGGAAGCTGACGGTTTGACGCCGGGCGCGCCTGGCGGGCGTCGTTATTTTTCGCTTTGTTGCATCCGTGCAATTCGCTATTGTATCGCCATTTCGAATACCAGCCGGCGCCCGCGCCCGTTTTCCGGCGGCAGGTGGTCGCGTCCGCCGCCGCGCACACGCAGCGCCTCTCAGGCCATTCACTCTAACCATTAACCCAAGGGAGGAAGCCAGTGAGCTTCAAAGAAAGTTGGGGATCACGCGTCGGTCTCGTGCTCGCGATGGCGGGCAACGCCGTTGGTCTCGGCAACTTCCTGCGCTTTCCCGCGCGCGCCGTGGACAATGGCGGCGGGGCCTTCATCATCCCCTACCTCGTTTCGTTCCTGCTGATGGGGGTTCCCCTGCTGTGGGTCGAGTGGGCGATCGGAAGACACGGCGGCAAGTACGGCCATCACAGCGCGCCCGGCATGATGGATGCCCTGGGCGGCGGCAGGTGGTGGAAGTACATCGGCGTCTTCGGCATTTTCACCAATCTGGTGGTGGCGGCTTACTACTCCTATCTGGAATCCTGGACGCTGGGCTATGTTTGGTACTCGCTCACCGGCGCTTTTTCCGGCTTGCAGCCCGGGGAGGTGTCGGCCTTCTTCAACAACTATGTGGGCACCACCAACGGTTCGTTTTTCAACTTTCCACCGGCGGCGGTCTTTTTCTTTCTGATCACGCTCGGATTGAATGTCTGGATTCTCTCGCGCGGGCTGAGCAAAGGTGTCGAAATCGCCGCGAAGATCGGCATGCCGATGCTGATTCTGTTCGGCATTTTTCTCGCCATTCGCGCCCTCACCCTCGATGCCGGCGAGCACGGCGCCGTCAACGATGCCATCGTCGGCCTGAATTACTTGTGGACACCCCAATTTGATTCCTTGTCGAATCCGCGCGTGTGGATCGAAGCCGCCGGCCAAATCTTCTTCACCCTCTCGGTGGGCATGGGCTCGATTCACTGCTATGCCGCCTACTTGCGGGAGAAGGACGACATCGCCCTCAACGCCTCCTCCGCGGGCTGGATGAACGAGTTCGTCGAAGTGGTGCTGGGCGGTTCCATCGTCATTCCGATCGCGGTGGCCTACTTCAGCATGGAATGGATTCAAACGCCCGGCAATGTCGGTTTGACCATGGCCTTCCGCACCATGCCCAATCTTTTCCAAAACTGGGGCCCGTTCTTCGCAGCGCTCTCCGGGCTGGCCTGGTTTGGCCTGCTGTTCTTCGCCGGCATCACCAGTTCGCTGGCCATGGGCCAGCCGGTGATGGCGTTCATGCAGGACGAATTCAAGTACACGCGCAAACGTTCCGCACTGGTTTTCGGCTTCCTCACCTTCCTGCTCGCGCTGCCGACGATCTTCTTCTTCGGCTATGGCGCGTTCGGCGAATATGATGACTGGGTCGGCAGCTACTCGCTCGTCATTTTCGCGATGTTCGAGATCATCGCCTTTGCCTGGGTATTCGGCATCGACAAGGGGTGGGCGGAGATCAACCGCGGTGCCGACATCAAAGTGCCGCTGTTTTTCAAATTCGTCATCAAGTACATCACGCCCGTCTTCATCACCGCGGTGTTCGTCGGCTCATTGGTCAGCCCGGCCGGCGGTGATTGGGCGGCTGCGTTCGGCAAACTCTTCCAGGGCGAAGGCTGGCCGCTGGATGCCGGCAGCCTGCTCGGCAAAATCCTGCATGTTGGCTTTGAAGATACCAGTTGGTTCAAAGACGGCGAGCCGACCCGCGTCTTCATCGTCGATATGACCCGCACGCTGCTGCTCATCGTCTTTGCCGGCATCGCGCTGGCGGTACGCCACGCCTGGCAGCGCCGCGCCCGGAACGCATAAGGAGCCACGGCCATGTCAACTCTCGGTTTGATCACGATGCTGGCCGCCTGGACCATCATCGGTTTCATCACGATTCGCTTCTTCATCAAAGTGCTGACCACGCCGCAGCGCAAAGACTGAGGCCGGAAAGGCGGCGCAAACCACGATCGGCTGGTGCCGGTCGTGGTTTGCCGTTTTCCCGTAACCGCCATGCCGGTTTCGAGCCGGCCGGAACGCGATGCTGCGCATGTGAATTTTCACGAGATGATCACCGGCTTTGCGCATGTGTTTGGAAATGAAAAATGAATGCTCTCCCCATCATTCTGCTCGCGCTCGGCATGTACGCCATTGCCTACCGTTACTACAGCGCCTTCATTGCAGCCAAGATTCTCACGCTTGACGATCAACGCCTTACTCCCGCCCATCGCCTGTCCGACGGGCAGAATTATGTTCCCACCAACAAATGGGTTTTGTTCGGCCATCATTTCGCGGCGATTACCGGCGCCGGCCCGCTCATCGGTCCGGTGTTGGCCGCGCAGTTTGGCTTTCTGCCCGGCTTGCTTTGGCTGGTGATCGGCGTGTGCCTGGGCGGCGCCGTGCATGATTTCATCATTCTCGCTTCTTCGGTGCGCCACGATGGCAAATCCCTGGCGGAGATGGCGCGCACGGAAATCGGCTCGGTCACCGGCATCGTGACCGCCATCGCCATTCTCTTCATCATCATCATGGCGCTCGCCGGCCTCGGCCTGGCCGTGGTCAATGCGCTGCACGACAGCGCGTGGGGCACGTTCACCATTGCCACGACCATCCCGATCGCGCTGCTGATGGGGCTTTACATGTACCGTCTGCGCAAGGGCAAAATCGCGGAGGCCTCCGCCATCGGCGTGGTACTGCTCATTTTGGCGGTGGTGGCGGGCCGCTACGTGTCCGATTCCTCGCTGGCCTCGTTCTTCGCGCTGCCCAAGAATGAAATCACGCTCGCGATTGCCGTCTACGGCTTCATCGCCTCCATTTTGCCGGTGTGGATGCTGCTCTGCCCGCGTGACTATCTGAGTTCTTACATGAAAATCGGCACCATCGCCTTTCTGGTGATCGGCATCTTCGTGGTGCATCCGGATTTGAAAATGCCGGCGCTCACCTCTTTCATCGCCGGCGGCGGCCCCATCGTGCCGGGCAAGCTTTATCCCTTTGTGTTCATCACCATCGCCTGCGGCGCGATTTCCGGCTTTCACGCGCTGATCGGCTCCGGTACGACCCCGAAAATGCTGGACCAGGAGTCGCACGCGCGCCCGATCGGCTATGGGGCGATGTTGATCGAAAGCCTGGTGGGCGTGACCGCGCTGATCGCCGCCAGCGCCCTGCATCCCGGCGATTACTTCGCGATCAATGTGCCGGTGGAAAAATTTGCCAGCCTGGGCATGAGCGTGGTGAATCTGCCCGAGCTTGAGCAGCAGGTGGGCGAGGCGGTGGCTGGCCGCACCGGCGGCGCCGTGTCACTGGCCGTGGGCATGGCGCAAATCTTCACCGCGCTGCCTGGAATGAAAAATCTGATGGCATACTGGTATCACTTTGCCATCATGTTCGAGGCGCTGTTCATTCTCACCACCATCGACACCGGCACGCGCGTGGCCCGCTTTCTGGTGCAGGAGTTTTTCGGCAAATTCTACAAACCCCTCGAACGCGCCGACTGGATGCCGGGCACGATCCTTTCCAGCGCGCTGGTCTGTGCCGCGTGGGCCTACTTCATCTTCACCGGCAGCATCAGTCAAATCTGGCCGATGTTTGGCGTGGCGAATCAACTGCTGGCGGCCATTGCCCTGGCCGTGGGCACCACCATGATCATCAACGCCGGCCGCGCGCGTTACGCCTGGGCCACCATCGTGCCGCTGGCCTTCGTCGGCGCGACGACGCTGGTGGCGGGCTGGCAAAGCATCACCGACAACTTTTGGCCACTGACCCGCACGCCGGCGCTGGCCTGGCAGGGCTATGTTGATTCGGCCTTGACCGCCATCATCATGCTGTGCGCCGTTGTGGTTTTCGCCAGTTCCCTGTGGCGCTGGTTGCGCGTTCTGCGCCGTCCCGGCACGGTGGCGCGGACACCGGCGTAGGCGCCGCGCTGCCGCCCTCGCTTCTGAGGTTGCTTCACGATCCCATTCCCGCTGCGTTGAAAGGTCTGCATGTCTTATCTGTTTCTCTTTCTCACCGGTTTTCTCATTTCGCGCGTGAGCGTGCGCTATCATCTGGTCGAGCGCTTTTTTGCCCGGCTGTTCAAGGCGCGCAGCGATTCTTTCAAACAATTCCTGCTGTATCTGCTGATCGCCTCCGCGGTGGTGTCGATGTTCACGCCCAATTTTATCGCCGCGCTCACCCTGCTGCCCATGCTCAACACGCTGGCGGAGAGTTTCGAGAAGCAGCACCACCCGCGGCTGGCGCGGCGGCTGACCACGATCATGGTCTGCGTGGTGATGTATGGCTGCAACATCGGTGGCATGGGCTCGTTGGTCGGCAGTCCGGCCAATGCGCTCATGCTCGGCGCACTGGAGCTGTTCAAAGTGGCCGGCCGCGAAAAGATCAACTTCCTTTCCTGGTTTGGGTGGAGCCTGCCGCTGGTCGGCATCATGATTGCCTTGGCGTGGGCACAGAGCGTGTATTTGTTCGTGCCGAAAGCGCAGCGCAATGAAGGCATTGATATCCCGGAGTTCCGCGTCCGGCCCGCGCACGCCGAGCGCATACGCTTCGCCTGGCTGGCCATTGCCACTTGGTTCGGATTTTGGGCGTTGCATTCGATCTTGCAGATCATGCTGCCCGTCTCCGGCTGGAGCTTCACCATCGCGAATTTCGAGCTTGGGTGGAACTTGTGGGACAAGCTCGCGGCGATTTTTGGTGTGGCGTTCCTCGTGCTGCTGTTCGCCCCGCTGTTTCGCAATCACAAACCGCAGCGCGAGCCGCTGTTGCGCCTGGCCGACATCTTCAATGAACTGCCGATCCGCGCCTTCGCCTTCGTTGCCGCCATCCTCGCGATCAGCGGCCTATTGATCTACCTCAAAGTGCCGGAATGGCTGGGCCAGCATCTGGTAAAACTCATTCCGCCGGATTTGCCGCCGTTCGCTTTGTATTTCTTCCTCTGCTTCATCACCACCATGGCGACCGAGGCGCTGAGCAACACCACGGTGGCCGTGGTGCTTTTTCCTTTGGTGTATAATTTGGCTTTGAGCTTGGGGCTGGAGCCGCTGGTCGCGCTCATGGCCATTGGTTTGGCTTCCACCAATGCCTTCATGTTGCCGCTCGGCACGCCGGTCAACGCGCTGCTGTATGGCGGCGTGAAAGATGTCTCGCTGCGGGTGATGGCGGCCGCCGGCTTGATGCTGAATCTCCTGAGCGCGTTTTGGCTGGCCGGCTTTCTGGAGTATGTGATCCCGTGGTATTACGGCTTGTGAACAACGGTGCGCGGCGGCCAGTGCAGCGTTGTGCTGTTGGCAGGCGGGCCAAAGGCCGGCAACTCGATGCAAGGGTAGCGGAAGCGGCATGAAACCCATTCCCATTGACTCGCCCGGGAGTGCCTGGGCCAGGCGGCTCTACCGGCCGGCGGTGTTCGCGCTGGCGGCGCTGGCCTATTGGCTGATTTCCTCCCTGCCGGTGCCGGAGAATTTGCAGCCGCAGGCATTGCAAGCCGTCGGCATCTTCGCAGTCTGCATTCTCTTCTACGTCACCAACGTCATTCCTTTGATGATCACCAGCCTGCTCGCGGTGATCTTGTTCCCGCTCGCCGGCGTGCTCGATTCCAAAACCACCTTCGCGCTGTTCGGCAATCAGGTGGTGTTTTTCATTCTCGGCGCGTTCATTCTGGCCTCGCCTTTCATGCGCAGCGGCTTGTCGCGCCGGATCGCGCTGGCAGTGCTGCAGCGGTTCGGCACGTCGCCGCGCCGCCTGCTGTTCGGTGTGCTCGCCTTTCCGGCGTTTCTGTCTTGTTGGATGTCGGAGCATGCCGTCGCCGCCATGATGTTTCCCATCGTGCTGGAAATCAGTGATTGCTTGAAACTGCCGCCGCAGACCAGCCGTTTCGGCAAGGCGCTTTTCTTGGCGATGGCGGCCGGTTGCATCATCGGCGGCATCACCACGTTTTTGGGCGGTGGCCGTGCGCCGCTGGCCATCGGCATCTTGAAAGAGTCCACCGGAATGACGGTGGATTTCCTGCCCTGGGCAATGGCCGCGCTGCCCACTACGGTGATGCTGTTGTTGACTTCCTACTATGTTTTGGTTCTATTCTACCCGCTGGATGTGCAGAGCGTCGAGCAAGTGCAGGAGATGCTGGCACACCGCCGCCAGGAGCTCGGCCCGGTGAAGACCCGCGAGCTGATGGTCGGCCTGCTGTTGCTGGCGACCATCCTGTGCTGGATGACGCTGGGCCGCGAATTCGGCCTCGCCAACATTGCCATTATCGCCGTGGTGCTGGCCTTCGTCTTCAAATTGACGGAATGGCGGGAGGTGGAGGAGGACGTCAACTGGGGCATCTTCCTGATGTATGGCGGCGCGATTTGTTTGGGCTATGCCATGGAAAAAACCGGCGGCGCCGCCTGGCTGGCCCAACACACGCTCGGCAATTTCGTGCATTCGCCGGTGATGTTGATCGGCGCAATTTCGCTGTTCTCGATCGTGCTCACCGAAGCCATCAGCAATTCCGCGGTGGTCGCGCTGTTCATGCCGGTGGCCATGAGTATGGGCCGCGATCTCGGCATTGATCCGCGCGTGATGACGATGGTGGTCGCCATTCCCAGCGGGCTGGCTTTCATGCTGCCCATGGGCACGCCCGCCACCGCCATTGCCTTTTCTTCGGGATTCCTGAGCATGCGCGACACCTTTCGCACCGGCCTGGTGCTCAACCTCGCGGGATGGATTGTCTTCAATCTCTCCATCTATCTCGTGTGGCCGGTCCTGGGGTTTCGCGTGCTTTGAACGATGCAAACTGTTGCGAACAAACGATCATGAGTGCTGCACACCTCCTCGTTGTCGATGATGAGCCCAATCTTCGCCGCTCCCTCGAGATGATTTTGCAGAGCGCCGGCTATGGCGTGACGCTGGCGGCCTCGGCCGCCGAAGCGGAAAAGCATCTGGCCGAACGGCCGTTCGATCTCATGCTGCTCGACCTCGTCATGCCGGAGACCGACGGCCTGCAGTTCCTGCACGCGCTCAAGGACCTGCCACACCGGCCGGTGGTAGTGATGATTTCTGGCAACGCCACGATTCCCAACGCCGTGGCCGCCACGCGCGCGGGCGCGTATGATTTCATCGAAAAGCCGATCGCGAAAGAGAAGCTGTTGCTCACGGTCAAAAACGCGCTGGCGCAGCACCGGCTCGCCGAGGAGAATGCGCGCTTGCGCCGCGAACTCGCTGCCGGCTTCGCAATGTTGGGCGACAGTCCCGCCCTGCAGAGGGTGCGCGAGCAAATCATGCGGGTGGCGCCGGCCACCACGCGCGTGCTCATTCTCGGGGAGAGCGGCACCGGCAAAGAACTGGCCGCGCGCGCCCTTCACGAAGCGAGTGAGCGCAGCCGCGCCGCCTTCGTCAAGGTCAACTGTGCGGCGATCCCCGAGGATTTGATCGAGAGCGAATTGTTCGGCCATGAAAAGGGCGCTTTCACCGGCGCCACGACGCCGCGCGAAGGCAAATTCGAACTCGCTGATCGCGGCACGTTGTTCCTGGATGAAGTGGGCGACATGAGCCTGAAAGTGCAGGCCAAGGTGTTGCGGGTTTTGCAGGAAGGGGAATTCGAGCGGGTGGGTGGTTCACAAACGCGGCGCGTTGACGTGCGGGTGATTGCCGCCACCAACAAGAATCTCGAGGAGGAAGCGCGGCGCGGCCGGTTTCGCGAGGATTTGTGGTATCGCTTGAACGTGGTGCCGATATTGATGCCGCCACTGCGCGAACGGCGCGGGGACATTCCCCTGCTGATTGCGCACTTTGTCGCGCGTTTCTGCCAGGAGAATGGTTTCAAACTCAAGTATATCGCGCCGGAGGCCGTCGCCAAACTGACACAATACGCCTGGCCCGGCAACATCCGCGAGCTGAAGAATGCGATCGAGCGGCTGGTGATCATGACACCGCACGAGACCATCACGCCGGCAGATTTGCCGCTCGCGCTGCAAACGCCGCACGGCGGCTCGCGGCCGGCGGTGCCGCTCGGCACCTCGCTGGAAGAGGTACGCAAGCAGGCCGAGCGCGACTACATCCTGGCCTGCCTGCAATCGGTCGAAGGCAATGTCACGCGCGCCGCTCAATTGCTGGGCCTGGAACGCAGCCATCTCTACAAAAAAATGAAAGCGTTGGGTTTGCAGATTTGACCTTCTTACAATTTTGTTGTTGCAGAAAAACCGCCTCCCCGCGGCGTTTTTCTCCCAAAGAAAGCCTTGCATTTGAGTGACGCCCGTCTATATTTGTCGCAGTTCTTGTGTTGTGGGGCAACCGCAGTCTGATCACCTCCGTTTTGATCACCTCCCATACCGAAACGAATTCATTTCGCCGCCCGCATCAATCGCTATCTGCTTGCTGCCCAACATGTCCAGCCATTCCGCGGTCCATTCTCCCCGAAGAAAGAAGCGCCACGCGCGGCGGCGCCGGGACGTTCATCGCCGGCGCTCGCGGCGCAGCGCAGAAGCAGCAGTGGCAAGGCCGCAGCCGCCGGGCGGCAAACACAACCTTCGTGCACCTTCCGCCATTCATTCGCGACCAGCGCGCCTCCAGCCTGGGCATCCGCGGCGCTTCGGTTTACCGGCGCAGCGTTTGGTATTGCTGTGGCTCATGCTGCTGGTTGCCAGCATTCACGAGTTGCCGGTGTCGCAGCCGCCGGTTGCAACTCTTCCAATTGCAGCCAAGCCCAAGGGTACACCGCAAATCCCATCTGCCGCTCAAGTGCCCAAACTCGCGCCCGCCGCACCCGCCGCCGGATTGGCTGAGCAGCCGCGCCGATTCAAATTGGATCTCAGCATTCCAACGGCACTCGCGCAACCGCGCAGCCAGCCCGCTGCGCCCGCGCTGGCGTACCCGCCTTTGCTGCAACCACGAACCCAGCGCTTGCGCGAACCTCTGTTTTCGCCCAATCGCGAATTGACCGGCGCTGGCTCGAACATTCGCTGGGAGCGGCTGGCTTTGGTGCAAACCGCCACACTGGGAATCGGCGGCTATGGTTTTGTGAAATACAACGGCCTGTTTGGCCGCGTCGGTCAGCCGTTCAAAATCGGCAACGATTTGACCAAGGATCACACGCTGGTCTTCGATGAGCTGCTGCATTTTCAAGGCAGCTATCGCATCACCCAGGCGGTGTCGGGCATTTACAATTGGGCGGGTGTGCCGCCGGCCACTGCCGACTGGATTGGCGCCGGGACTTCGGCGCTGGTGATGACCGCGCTCGAGTATGTCGACGGACGCCGCTTGCATGATGAAGCCAGCTATTCCGATCTCGTTGCAAATTTTGCCGGCATCGGCTTTGCACTGGCAAAATCGCGCGTGGGGTTTCTGCAGGATTTTGATCTGCGCTTCAGCTATCTCACCCCGGCTGATCCCTTTCGCCACCAGACGGTGAAACGCTACGAGCGCATGACGCACTGGCTCACCTACGATCTCAACCGCAAATTCGGCCTGCCGCTCCATCTCGGATTCGGTTATGGCGTGCGCCGTCCGTTCCGGCCGCAAGTCACCCCGCAATACTTCGTGGGCATCGGCCTTTCGCCCATTACACTGCTCTCACAAATCTCTCCGCCGCTCGCGAAACCGCTGGAGTTTCTGCGGCTCTATCATTTCGGGAATCGTTTGCAGATTTAGACATTCGGCCGTTCAGCAGCAGCAAGGCGGCGACGGGTCGATGAATACGATTCATGGCCGCCAAGACATGGCGCGAGCGAGAGTCGAATATTGCGCCCCGCAGCGCGTGCCTTGACTTTCTCAGTCTTTCTCCTATATTGTCGCGCAAAGTTGGGAGCCTTCCCATGCCGAACACCGAAAACACATCCAAGACGATCCCATCCGGTGCTGCGCCGGAATTGTCCCATTTGCTCGTGTTTGCCGAAGTCCTCAATCAGCAAAACGAGTTCTCCGAAATCCTGCGCGTCACCACGCAACAAGCCGCGGTGCTGCTGCATGCGGACCTCGCAATGCTCTTCATGATCAATCCACGGACACGGCATTCGGTAAAAACGCTGTACCATAGCGGCGACCTTGCCGCGGCGCCGCGCTATCATACGATGCACCAGCAACTCGCCGGCTGGGTGATGACCAACCGCCGACCGTTGTTGAGCGCGGATCTCGCCGACGATGAGCGTTTTGCAGGCTCGCGCGGCAGCGATGTGGTGTTGCACGCAGTCCTGTGCGTGCCGTTGAAAATCGAGGGGTTGATCATCGGCTCGCTGTTGCTCGCGCAGCAAAACAAAGCGCGCGGTTTTACGGAAAATGACTTGTTGTATCTGGAAAAACTTGCGTTCGTGGCCGCGCCGTATTTGCGCAATGCACAAAAAATCGCCGAGTATTTTGAAACGCCTCTGCCCGCCGCCGCCTTGCTCGCCAAGTATCGGCATGTGGGCTTGATCGGCAAAAGCGCGAAGTTCGTTGAACTGCTGAAAACCATCGAGGCTGCGGCGCGCTGCGAGGTACGCGTGTTGCTCGAAGGTCAAACCGGCACGGGCAAGGAATTGGTCGCGCGCGCGATTCATCGATTTAGCGCCCGCCAAGCGCAGCCATTCATCGCAATGGACTGCGGCGCCATTCCTGAAAACTTGATCGAGAGCGAGTTGTTCGGCCACGTGAAGGGCGCTTTCACCGGCGCGCAGCAAGAGCGCAAAGGCTTGTTCGAAGAGGCGCAACGCGGCACCCTGTTCATGGATGAAGTCGCAAACTTGCCGCTGATTTTGCAGACGAAATTCATGCGCGTGCTGGAACAAAATGAAATTCGCCCGCTTGGCGGCAATGCTGCGCGCAAGATCGACGTGCGCCTCATTGCCGCTTCCAGCCGCTCGTTGCGGGAATTGGTCGAGCAACAACTCTTTCGCGAGGATTTGTATTATCGCTTGCACGTGTATCCCATCGCCATTCCCGCTCTGCACGAACGCCGCGACGACATTCCGCTGCTCGCCGAACACTTCCTGCAAGCCGCGGCGCAGCAACAGGGCAAGCATGCGGAAGTATTTCATGAGGCGTTGACCGAATTCATGTGTGAGCGCAATTGGCCCGGCAATGTGCGCGAGCTCGAAAATTTTGTGGAACGGCTGGTGACGCTGGCGGCGCCGGCGAGCAAAATCCTCACCCCGGAAATTCTGCCGCAGGATCTCAAAACCGAGTTCATGCGCTTTCACACCGCAGGGCAACATGCGCCCACGGCGCATTCGCTCGCGGAAAACGTTGCCGCATATGAAGCAAAGCTCATTCGGGAAGCGCTGGCGTCGGCGAATTGGAATCAATCGCAAGCCGCACGCCAACTGCGTATGCCCGTGCAAACGCTGCAATATCGCATGCACAAGCTCGGGATTGTCAAAGGCGGTTAGTCGCGTGCGACGCTCTTGAACTTGCACAAAGGCGCCGGACTTGGCATTTCAAATTCGTTCAGCTCGAGTCGCGCGTGGGGTCCTCCCTTTACTGATAAAAGCATGACCGGCAAAACCATCTCACACTATTCTATTGTTGAAAAACTCGGTGAAGGCGGCATGGGCGTGGTGTATAAAGCCGAAGACCTGCGCCTCGGCCGCTTCGTCGTGCTCAAATTTCTCGCGCCCCATCTCACCCGCGACGCGCACGCGCTCGAACGCTTCATCAACGAAGCCAAAACCGCCTCGAGCCTCGATCATCCCAACATCTGCACCATCTATGAAATCGGCGAAACCGAAGACGAGCGCGTGTTCATTGCCATGGCGTATTACGAAGGGGAGACGCTGGCGCAGCAAGTGGCAAAGGGCAATTTGCAGTTGGAGCGTGCGATTGAAATCGCTGCGCAGATTGGTAATGGCCTGGCCTGCGCGCATGAGGCGGGCATCACGCATCGCGACATCAAACCCGCGAATGTGATGATCACCAAACGCGGGGAAGTGAAGCTGCTCGACTTCGGATTGGCGAAGCTCGCAGGCCAGTCGCATTTCACCAAAACCGGCGCGACGCTCGGCACGGTCGCATACATGTCGCCCGAACAAGCGCAGGGCCTGCGAGTGGATCTGCGCACGGACATTTGGTCGCTCGGCGTGGTGCTCTATGAAATGCTCGCGGGCAAATTGCCGTTCGAGAGCGAATATGATCAGGCGGTACTGTATGCGATTGTGCATGTCGATCATGTGCCGCTTGCGAAGCTGCGGCCTGAGCTGCCTGCGCACCTTTCGGACGTGATCGACAAAGCGCTCGCGAAAAAGGCAGAGGCGCGCTATCAACGCATTGAAGATTTGCTCACGGATTTGCAGAAGCCAGTTGCGAAGAAAGCGCCAGTCCGCAACTTTACGAAGCTTTCAAAGCTGCGCAAAGTTCCTTCTCTCAAACGCTTCGTATGGATGAGCGGCATACTGGTTCTGCTCACGGTGCTGTTCTTCGGCGTGCAATATTGGCTCACCCCGCAGCAACCGCGCTTCAACTCGATTGCGGTGTTGCCATTGCAGAATCTCTCCGGCGATCCCGAGCAGGAATATTTTGCCGACGGCATGACTGAGGCGTTGATTGCGAATTTGGCAAAGATCAAATCGTTGCGGGTGATCTCACGCACTTCGATCATGACCTACAAAAACGCGCGCAAACCGCTGCCGGAAATTGCGAAAGCGTTGAACGTCGAGGCCGTGGTCGAAGGCTCGGTCGCGCTTGCGGAAGGTCGCGTACGCGTGACGGCACAATTGATCGATGCGGTGAGCGACCGTCATCTGTGGGTGGAGAATTACGACCGCAATCTGCGCGACGTGCTGGCATTGCAAAGCGAGGTGACGGAGGCCATTGTCAGCGAGCTGCGCATGCAGTTGACGCCGCAAGAACAGCAGCAGGTAACGAATGTGCGGCCGGTTGATCCGGAGGCATATCAACATTACTTGAAAGGTCGAGAGTATTTCAACAATATTGCTTTTGAAAAAGGCGTGGAGAGTTTTCAACAAGCGATTCTTCTTGATCCGGCCTTCGCGTCTGCTTATGCCGGCTTGGCAACATGTTATATTTGGTCAAGATTAGCGGGACCAGGTGGCGGCCCTCAGCCGAAAGAAGTTTATCCCAGAGCCAAAGCTGCAACTTTGAAGGCTCTTTCGTTGGATAAAAACTTGGGAGAAGCATACGCTGCGCTCGCGATGGTCAAATTCCTCTATGAGTGGGAGTGGGATAGCCCTGATCAAGATTTCAAGCGCGCGCTTTCCCTCGAACCGCAAAGTCCAACCATACTAGTGTGCTATTCACTCTATTTGAGAATTGCAGGCTCATTTGATGAAGGTATGAGCCTTCTTCAAAAAGCAATCGCACTTGATCCTCTATCACCGTCGTATAGCATGCTTCTGGGAAGAACCTATGGTCTGTCACGCCGTTACGATGAGAGCATTGCAAAGGTGCAACCTCTGCTGGAAGTTTATCCCAATCATTGGGCTGCGATTTATCAAATGGCGTGGAATTATTATTTCAAAGATATGCACAAAGAAGCGCTCGCCTATGCCGATCGAGGGCCGGAACTAACTCAGCGCATCTATATTTACGCGAGAACGGGCCGGCCTGAAGACGCCTTAAAACTTCTCGATGAGTTGCATGAACGGATGAAACACCAATACTATGACGCTTTTGCGGTCGCGCTAGCCTATACCGGATTGGGAGATTACAACAAGGCTTTTGAGTGGTTGGATCGGGCTTATCAGGAACGCGCCACGGATCTAGTGCTTCTAAATATCGAGCCTGCCCTCGATCCGATCCGTTCGGACCCGCGCTATGCGGAGTTGTGCCGGAAGATGGGCTTGGAAGAATGATTGCGGGTAGGACATGAGGTGGGCTCATCAAGAAGGTGGTTGATCTCTTCGCGCCGCGAGAGAGTTTTCAAGTTCCACAACAAAGCGCTGCCAAAGTTCCGGCAGGTTTTGCGCCAATGGCTTCAAGGGCGCCTCTTGCAAAGCGATGCCATAGCCATGAACGAAGAAGTGGCGAAAAGCGCGATACTCGTCAAGCGCATCGGAGAGATCCTGACTCATGAGTTCGTGCTCGACTGCCAAGGCTAATAAATCCTTGTGAGAAGTAGAGGATTCCGGCAAAGGAATTTGAAGAGATTTTAAAACGCGCTTCAGAAGATTTTCCATGCCGCTATAGGAATTGTGTAGACAAGTCGCAATTGCAGCCAATTCTACAAACGTTCTTCTTTTGCGACGTAACGTCTTTTCCAAAGCGCTCAAAGTAGCCTCGATGCGTTCCTTTTCCGCCGCAATCTCCCGCACAAGGTTATCCATAAATCTTGACTCCCGTTTCCTCCACAAGATCATTAAACAAAGTTTTCTGCGAAAGATCGACCAAATCAACCGGCTTAGAAAGATGGCGCATCAGTTCCCCATAAAATTTGAAAAACACTGCGGGGTTGATACCTTTAACGCCCAAATCAATGTCCCGCGCTTTGGCTGGATCGTGCAAGGAAGAGCCGAAAAGATAGATCGTGGACACGTCATATTTTCGTGCGCAAGCCAAGATAGCATTTCTATCAGATTCATTGAGTACGATATTTTCGCTCATAGCCTCATCTCGCGTTCTAAATCTTGGGCGGGATAATCGAACACGGCCACACCCTGCTTACCGAGCAATTTCATGAACGTTGGTATTGAATAGCCGGCCAAGTGCGCGGCTTGCTCTAAGGAGAGGCGGCCCAATTCATAAAGCTTTACCGCTAACCAAAATTGTGCTTCTTGCGCTTGTACTTCGTCGGGCAATTGCAATTGCAGCTCGCTTCGCATTTCGGATCTCCGTGTTTATCGTTGTTTGAATATAGCGAGAACCCCTTAGGATGGCAACGAGAAAATTTGGGGGAAAATCCTTAAGCCACGCTTCTGTCATCCACGATTCCAATCTCACCTTTTCTGCTTCCAAATTTTTAGAAGAACCCGTCCGTACCCTTCCAGATATTTTAAAGCCTAAAGCTCTATAAAACAAAGCACGTCTTTACGCTTCTAACTATTTGGAAACGTCTTTTCTGTTTCTATCCGAAAGAGATTGCGCCTCGCCGCGACGAGTTCAATAAAATCAGTGCGCTGCTGCAGGCATAATCCGTCCGTGACGATGGCACCATTGTTGAAAAACGAAAATCACCACGTGAGTGCTCTACTCTCTTAAACCTGCTGCGTACGTTTTCAATTCATCGTTTCATTAAGGAGGAGCCATGAAGCCTGCTACCGCTTTTAAAGTTTTCTTGTTGCCGATTCTGTTCAGCCACACGCTGTTCGCGCAACCGAGCCGCGTCGAAAGACATAGTTTCTTTTCCAATGCGCTCGGGTTGAGCAAGAATTACTACGTGTATCTGCCTGAGGGTTATGACACGGACACGGAGCGCTATCCGGTTGCCTATTTTTTGAGAGGGCATGAGTTTGAATTGTTCGATCCGGCAGCGCCTGGGCGAATTGGGGGAAGAAATTTACGGCATGTAGCTGATGACCTAATCGCGGCTGGGCAAATAGGAAAAGTGATTATTGTATGTCCCAGCACCGCGAGCGAAGACTACGACAACACGGTTCATTCTTGCGGTGTAAATATGCTCAAGCCTACTTTGCGTGCTGCCGAGGGCATCGGCACTGGGCGCTTCGAAGATTATTTTGTGCAAGATTTGATTCCTCATATCGACGCCACGTGGCGGACGATTGCCGATCGCGAGCATCGCGCCATCGACGGCTTTTCGCTGGGAGGATACAATTCCACAATGTTGAGCCTTCGGCATCCGGATTTGTTTATCTCCGTCGGTTCGTATGATGGCACCATCATGTGGTATAATCTCGACGATACGCGCCGGCCTGGGGCTGGGCCTGATGATCCCATCTGGTTTCTCACGGAGCCGTATTTCGATCCGGTTTTTGACAACCCGCGCAATGTGCCATATATGCTATTGCATTCCGCTTCGAATATTCTGCGCGCAGCCGACGCCAGTCAGCTCGAAGATTTTAGAGAGATGAGGTTTCATGTATCCATGACACCTGCCGATAACGTGGGCAACCACAGCCGCAACAAGCAAATGATCAGCATCTTCTTGGAAAAAGGCATTCGCAACAGCTTCAACAATCCCGTTCTCGCACCGAATGCGGTGCATGACTTCGGTTTTGCAGACATGCACGCCGCCGTTTCGTTGGTGAGGCATTGGCAGGCGTTCATTGGCCACAAACTCAACGCGCCATTGGCTGCCGAGCTTGGTGTGGTCGCGGTCGGAGAAACGGATACGACCGAGTTGGTATTGTTCAATTATGATGTTGCCTCGCTCGCGATTTCAGCGTGGGCGACGAACAGTTCTGAATTCAGCGCCATTACAGCATTGCCCGTTTCACTTGCAGGAAAATACGATACGCTCAGCTTCAAAATCACATTCTCACCCACCGCTCATGGTGTGTTGAGCGACATCCTGACGATTACGAGCAATGATGCCGCTAATCCAATTACGCGACTTGCTCTGCAGGGACGAGGGTTGCTGCTCGGCCAGGCAGAAATTGAAAATGTTTATGCCGCGAATAGCAGCGCGACAAGCCAGTTGTTCACCATGAATCGCGCAAACGGCGCGGCGACACCAATCGCCACAACGGGTGTCGGCGCAATTCGTGGACTGGCAATTCACCCACAAACAAAGGAGCTTTATGCCACAGTTCCGGCTTCGTCGACAACTAGTTTATATCGTCTGAGTAGCGAATACGGCGAAGCTTTATTGCTGGCAACCATTCCTGTCGGGCAAATTCGCGGCATCACATTTCGAGCCGACGGCGCCCTCTTTGGCATCAGCGCAACCGGAAGATTTTATGAGATCACGCCATCAACCGGCGCGGCAAATCAGATCGGTTCGACTACAGCAGGTCTGTTGTATTCCGGGCTGTCACTGAACCCCAAGACCGGAAAGTTGTACGCATCGCATGTTGCGCAAGATCGCATCTATACGATCGATCCCAACACCGGCGCTGCTACATTGGTCGGTTCAACCGGTCTGGGTGGAAATAATCCAGCGCTCGCCTTCGGTCCGGACGGCACGTTGTACGCCGTCACAAGCACGAACAATTTCATTCGCATTGATACGAGCAATGCGACAGGAACGGTTCTTGGACCCGTTGGCGTCACCGGCATGTCTGCGTTGGCGATGCGAACGGATTCTGCGACCGTGAAGGTTGATGATCGCGAAAGCTCTGTGATGGCACGCGCTCATCAGCTTTATCAAAACTATCCCAACCCCTTCAATCCTTCGACGACGATCCGCTATTCATTAGCGCAAACCGAACAAGTGTCGCTGAGAATTTTTAATCTTGCCGGGCAAGAAATTGCAACACTGATTGAAGGCAAACAGGGCGCGGGCGAGCATCGCGTGCAATGGCATGCAGAAGGCGCACCGAGCGGCGTCTATTTTTATCGCTTGCAGGCGGGCGAGAAGGTAGAAACGCGGAAGATGATTTTGATGCAGTGAGGGCAGGGAGCCAGGGGCAATAGGCAGATTGAATTTGTCGCCGCAATCTTCATGAGCGGATCAGGAGAGGTTGTTCTGATCCGCTCCGGTCCGCGATAAGTGGATTGGTGCAGGAAGATTGGGTTGAGAAACGAATTGCTGGGTAGAGCGTGAGGCAAGAGCATCAAGAAGGCAATTGACCTCTTCGTGTGGCGAGAACGCTTTCAAGTTCCGCAATGAAGCGCTGCCAAAGCTCGGGCAGGTTTTGCGCCAATGGCTTCAAGGGCGCCTCTTGCAAAGCGATGCCATAGCCATGAACGAAGAAATGCCGGAAGGCGCGATACTCGTCGAGCGCATCGGAAAGTTCCTGACTTATGAGTCTGTGTTCAACTGCCAAACCCAACAAATCCTTATGGGAGGTTGAGGAATCCGGCAAAGGAATTTGAAGGGATTTTAAAACGCGCTTCAGAAGATTTTCCATGCCGCTATAGGAATTGTGTAAGCACGTTGCAATCGCGGCCAATTCTACAATCGTTCTTCTTTTGCGACGGAGCGTTTTTTCCAATGCGCTCAAAGTAGCGTCGACACGCTCCTTTTCCGCCGCAATTTCCCGCAAAAGATCATCCATAAATTTTGACGCCTCTTTCCTCCACCAACTCATTGAACAAAGTTTTCTGCGACAAATCGACCACGTCCACCGGCTTGGAGAGGTGACGCATCAACTCACCATAAAACTTGAAGAACAATGCCGGGTTGATACCCTTGACGCCCAAATCAATGTCGCGCGCCTGGGCTGGGTCATGCAATGAAGAGCCGAACAGATAGATCATTGCTACGTCATACTTGCGGGCGCAGGCAATGATGAAGTTCCTGTCGGCGTCATTGAGCAAAGTGGTTTTATTCATCGCTTTGTTTCGTGTTCCAACTTATCTTTTTCTTCCGGTTCCACCTCGGGACTTTCTTGCAAAGCGGCAAGAAAGTCCGCTTCATTGAAATCCTTCGCACGCGCCGCAAAAAAATTCATGGTTTCATAGCGGATGATTTCATTGGAAACAGAATTCACCAAGAGTTGCTGCAATGAAAGTCTTTCTTTCTGCGCAATCTCTTGAGCTTTCCGGTGATTTGCTTCGGGCAGGCTATCTTGAAGTTCAGACATGGAGCACCTCTTGCAAAAGACGCTTCGATCACGCAAGTGTCTAAAACGATTCTCGGCTGTATCATGGACAAAATATAGTGACAACGGCTTCGTATGGCAATGAGAAAATTTCACAGAAAACTTCCGCCGCTTCGCTTCTTCAACTGGCGTCTTTTGCTTTGGATTCGCAAATGGAACCGCCGGTCAAATCTTGGAGGGGAAACTGGGGCAGGAAAGTGAGGAGAGATTCGCAGCGTGCGCCAGGCTCACAGAAAGCCCAGCTCGAACTTCGCGACTTCGCTCATCATGCCGGGATGCCACTGTGGCTCCCACACGACTTGCACCCGCGCGTCTTTCACGCCTTCGACCGTCTTCACTTTGTTTTCTACATCGGGAGGAAGAGAACCAGCCACCGGGCACATCGGCGACGTCAGCGTCATTTGAATATCGACCTCGTGCGCATCATTGATATCGATGCTGTAGATCAAACCCAGTTGATAAATATTCACCGGAATTTCGGGATCGTAGCAGGTTTCGAGAACCTTGATGATCTCTTCCCGTAGCCGGGCTTTGTCGTTGCCGTTGTTCATGGTGAGGCTTTCCGCCGTTATTCCGTGGTGACCACCGCGCCGCTGTCGGCGAGCGCGGACATCAGAGTGTGCCAAGCCAGGCTGGCGCACTTGACGCGCAGCGGAAACTCCCGCACGCCCGCAAACACGGCCAGCCGGTCAAAGCCGGACAGATCGACGGCGCGAGTCGGATCACTGGTGATGAGCTGCAGAAACTTGCTGAACAGTTCCTGCGCCTCCGCCGTGGATTTCCCCTTCACCAGCGAAGTCATGATCGAGGCCGAGGCCTTGGAAATCGCGCAGCCCTGGCCGGTGAAGCGGATGTCCTGAATGACACCGTTTGCGACGATGAGAAACAGATGGATGCGGTCGCCGCATAGGGGATTGTAACCCTCCGCGGCGTGATTGGCCTGCGCCAGCTCGCCGAAGTTGCGCGGGCTTTTGTTGTGGTCGAGAATGACTTGTTGATAAAGTTCGCGAAGCTCGTCCATGGCTGTTCCTCGTCGGGTCGCGGCGGCGGGCTGAGCCGCCGCTCAGGCGGTCATGAGCTTGATCACTTTGTGCAGGCCCTCCACCAATACGTCGATCTCGGCCTTGGTGTTGTAGAAGGCGAAAGAGGCACGCGAAGTCGCCGGAATGTTGAAAAACTCCATCACCGGCTGGGTGCAGTGATGGCCGGTGCGAACGGCAATGCCGTCGCGGTCGAGGATGGTGCCGACATCGTGGGGATGAACACCGTCGAGCACGAACGACACCACGCTCGCCTTTGCCCGTGCCGTGCCGATCACGCGCAGCGGCTTGATGGTGGCCAGGGCTGCGGTGGCATATTCCAGCAGCTCGTGCTCATGCGCGGCGATTTTGTCATAGCCCAGGCTGGTGAGATACTCCAGGGCCTTGGCCAGCCCCACCGCGCCGGCGATATCCGGCGTGCCGGCTTCGAAGCGATAGGGCAAATCATTGTAAGTCGTCTTGGCAAAGGTGACGGACTTGATCATGTCGCCGCCGCCCTGGTAGGGCGCCATTTTTTCCAGCATGGCTTCCTTGCCGTACAGCACGCCGATGCCGGTTGGCCCGAAAACCTTGTGGCCGGAGAAGGTGTAGAAATCGCAATCGAGAGCGGCGACGTCCACCGCTTGATGCGGCACCGCCTGCGCGCCATCCACGAGCACCGGCGCCTTCCACTCATGTGCCAGTTGGATCAAGCGTGCGATCGGGTTGATGGTGCCCAGCGAGTTGGAGACGTGCACGCACGCGACGAATTTGGTTTTGGGATTGAACAGCTTGACCGCCTCCTCCCAAATCCACTCGCCGGCGGAGTTGATGGGGATCACGCGCAGCTTTGCCCCGGTTTCCTCGCACAGCAACTGCCACGGTACGATGTTGGAGTGATGCTCCATCGCGGTAATGATGATCTCATCGCCCGGCCGCAGGTGCCGCCGGCCATAGCTGTGCGCGACGAGATTGATACCTTCGGTCGTGCCGCGCACAAAGATGATCTCGCGGGTCGAAGCCGCACCCAGAAATCGGCGCGTTGTTTCGCGCGCGCCCTCGTAGGCTTGCGTGGCGGCCTCGCTGAGATAGTGCACGCCGCGATGGACGTTGGCATTTTGCGCCTGGTAGTAATGTACCAGCGCGTCGATCACCGCTTGCGGTTTTTGCGAAGTGGCGGCGTTGTCGAGATAGACCAGCGGCTTGCCGCGCACTTTGCTCTGCAGAATCGGAAAATCGCGGCGAATCCGTTCCACCTCGAGGCGGGCGGCGGTTGACTGCGGGCTTAGATTGGCTCCCGGAACGAAAGCGGCCATGCCATGCTCACATGCTTTGGTCGGTGCGCAGGCAGGCATTCACCAAATTCTCGGCATGCGCCCGCACCGGGTCGGATTTGATGCGATTGATGATTTCACTGGCGTAGGCAAAGCGCAACAGCGATTGCGCCTCTTCGGCGCCGATGCCGCGGCTGCGCAGATAGAAGACGGCGTCTTCATCGAGCTGGCCGACGCTGGCGCCGTGGCTGCACTTCACGTCGTCTGCGAAAATCTCCAACTGCGGTTTGGTGTCGATCACAGCCTCATTGGAGAGCAGCAGACACTGGTTTTGCTGGTAAGCGTTGGTCTTCTGCGCATCCTTGTGCACCATCACTTTGCCGTTGAACACGCCATGGGCCTTGTCCGCCAGAATGCCCTTGTAATGCTCGTTGCTCGGACAGTTCGGCATCAGGTGGTCGATGAGCGTGTGGTTGTCGATCAATTGCTCGCCCGCACCGTGATAGAAACCGTAGAGGTTGCCCTCGCAATGTTGCTCCCGCAGCCGCAGGTTGAAATTGTTGCGCACCAGCCGGCCGCCGAGATCGATGCTGACCGAGGTGTAGACGCTGTCGCGCGCCAACTGCACTTCGCGCGTCGCGAGATGGAAGGCCTGGCGGCCTTCATTCTGCAGGCGCACGTGTTCGACGATCGCTTTGCTGCCGACCACGATTTCAGTGACGATGTTGTTGAAGTAGACGCCGTTGCCGAGGCTGCCGTAGCTCTCGACGATCTCGACCTGGCTGTCCTCGCCGGCCAAAATCAGGTTGCGCGGATGCGCTACAAACGAGTTGTTGCCCTCGCCGGCGGAGAGATAAAGCAGGTGAATCGGCTCGGCCAGCGCCAGGCGGCGCGGCACTTTCACAAACGCACCGTCGTGGGCAAAGGCGGTGTTCAGGGCGATGAAAGGCTCTTGTTCATAGTTGGCGTATTGGGCGAGATGCTCGCCGGCCAGGCCGGGGTCGCGCCGCAGTGCGTGCGCGAGATTCTCGACCACCAATCCCTTTGCCTTCGACACCAAGCGCGAGCGCTCCGGCAGGAAGCGACCGTTCACGAACACCAGCAGGTTGTGCGTGCCTTCCGGAATTTCGCAGGCCGCCACCTGCGCCGGCGTCAGGCTGGCAGGCTCGGTGACGAGATTGAAGGTGTGTTCGAGCAAAGGCGCGAGATTCGTGTACTTCCATTCCTCGTGGCGCGTGGTGGGAAAGCCCAATTCGGCGAAATGCGCCAGGGCCTCGCGCCGGGTTTGATGAAAGGGCAGCGCGGCGCCGCCGTTCAACTTGCTTTCGAAAAAATCGAAATAGGAGAGATACCACGCCTTGGCATCGGTATATTGCAGCGTTTTGGATTCCATGTTTATCAACCTGTCAAGAGTTTCCCGCAGCGCAGAGGGTGCGGTGCCTGCCGCCGCTGTGACTTCACCGCCGGCGGAGTCCGGTGGTGGTATCGGCCTCAGGCGGCCTCGTTTTCCATCATTTCGTCGCGCACCCAGTCGTAGCCGTGCTCTTCGAGCTTGAGCGCCAGCTCCTTGTTGCCGGATTCCGCGATGCGGCCCTGCACCAGCACGTGCACGAAATCAGGGACGATGTAGTTCAGCAGGCGTTGATAGTGCGTCACCACCACGATCGCATTGTCCTTGCTGCGCAGCTTGTTGACGCCGTTGGCAACCACGCGCAGCGCGTCGATATCCAGGCCCGAGTCGGTTTCATCGAGAATGGCGAGAGAGGGCTCCAGCATCGCCATTTGGAAGATTTCGTTGCGCTTCTTTTCGCCGCCGGAAAAGCCTTCATTGACAGCGCGGCTGAGCAGTTTTTCATCGATGTGCACCAGCCGCATCTTCGCCTTCATCGTGCTGAGAAATTCCATCGCATCGACCGGCGGCAGGCCGCGGTATTCCCGGATGTCGTTGAGCGCGGTTTTCAGAAAATTCGCCATGCTCACCCCGGGAATCTCCACGGGATACTGAAACGCCAGGAACACGCCCTCGCGCGCGCGCTCTTCCGGCGCCAGGGCGAGCAGGTCCCTGCCTTTGTAAATCACTGCGCCGGCGTCGAGGTCATAGCCTTCGCGCCCGGCCAGCACATTCGCGAGCGTACTCTTGCCGGAGCCGTTCGGCCCCATGATCGCATGCACTTCGCCGGCCTTCACTTCGAGATCCAGGCCGCGCAAAATCTTGCTGCCATTGACGGAAACTTCCAACCCTTTGATGCTCAACATGCTTTCACGTCCCTGCTTGCTAGTCTTGTGATGGTATGCCTTCATTCGCCAGGCGGCGGAGGGCGGGCTTTGCGTGATGGTGCCTTGCCGCGCCCGCCGGCCTCTTAACCAAATTGCTTCTGTAGCGGCCCAGCCGTTGCATTGAAAACCTCGGAGATGCCACTGTGCTCGATGACTTGGCCACCTCGGCTCAGCCGAGCGTGGTACATCCTCGGAGGGACATCAATTATCCCACGCTGCCTTCCAGGCTGATGGCCAGCAGCTTCTGCGCTTCCACAGCAAACTCCATCGGCAACTCCTTGAACACTTCCTTGCAATAGCCGTTGACGATCAGCGCCACCGCGTTTTCCATCGAGATGCCGCGCTGGTGGCAGTAGAACAACTGGTCTTCGCCGATCTTGGAGGTGGTGGCTTCATGCTCGATTTTCGCGGTCTTGTTGGCGACTTCGAGATAGGGGAAAGTGTGCGCCCCGCACTGGTCGCCGATGAGCAGCGAATCGCACTGCGAGAAGTTGCGCGCGTTTTCCGCTTTCGGGCCGACCCGCACCAGGCCGCGATAGGAGTTGTTGCTGCGGCCGGCGGAGATGCCCTTGGACACGATCGTGCTGCGCGTGTTCTTGCCGAGATGAATCATCTTCGTGCCGGTGTCCGCCTGCTGGCGGTTGTTGGTCACCGCCACGGAATAGAATTCGCCCACCGAATTGTCGCCCTTCAAAATCACGCTGGGATATTTCCAGGTGATCGCCGAGCCGGTTTCCACCTGCGTCCAGGAGATCTTGGCGTTCTCTTCCAGGCAGATGCCGCGCTTGGTGACGAAGTTGTAAATGCCGCCCTTGCCCTCGGCATCGCCGGGATACCAGTTCTGCACGGTGGAATATTTGACCGTCGCATTCTTGTGCGCCACCAGTTCCACCACAGCGGCGTGCAGTTGATTCTCATCGCGCATCGGGGCGGTACAGCCCTCGAGATAGCTGACGTATGCACCCTCTTCGGCGATGATCAGCGTGCGCTCGAACTGGCCGGTGTTGGCGGTGTTGATGCGAAAATACGTCGACAGCTCCATCGGACAACGCACGCCCTTGGGCACGAAGCAGAAGGAGCCGTCGCTGAACACCGCGGAATTCAAGGCCGCGAAGAAGTTGTCGGTGTAGGGCACCACCGAGCCGAGGTATTTTTGCACCAGCTCGGGGTGATGCTGCACCGCCTCTGAGAACGAGCAAAAGATGATGCCGAGCTTCGCCAGCTCCTTCTTGAAGGTGGTGGCGACCGACACGCTGTCCATCACCGCATCCACCGCCACGCCGGCGAGCAGCTTCTGCTCCTCCAGCGAAATGCCGAGCTTTTCGAAGGTCTCGCGCAGCTTGGGATCGACTTCATCCATGCTGCTGAGCTGCTTGCGCGCTTTGGGCGCGGCATAATAGATGATGTCTTGATAATTGATCGGCGGATAATGCACGTTGGGCCAGCGCGGCTCTTTCATCTTCTGCCACTGGCGAAACGCTTTCAGCCGCCATGCCAGCATGAACTCCGGCTCGTTTTTCTTGTGGGAGATCAGGCGGATGGTGTCTTCATGCAAGCCTTTGGGAGCGAGGTCGGTTTCGATATCCGTGTAGAATCCGTATTTGTATTCGCTCTTCGTCAGCTTTTCAATAGTGGAAATCTCGGTGCTCATGAGATGATTTCTCGGATTGGTGACACAGTGCCGGCGACGCGCAGGCGGCGGAACGACTCCGGGTTGCCTGCGCGTTCAGCAGGGAGTTCAACAGGCGCACGCGCCTCGGCCTCAGGCCTGGAACGAATGGCCGCAGCCGCAGGTGCGTTGTGCGTTGGGATTGGCAAAGGTGAAGCCGGACCCTTGCAGGCCGTCGGTGTAGTCCACGGTGGTGCCTTCCAGATACAGTGCGCTCTTCGAATCCAGCAGAATGCGCACCCCGTTGGACTCGATCACCTCGTCGTCTTCACGCGCCTCGTTGTCCAGCGTGAGAAAATAAGACAAACCGGAACAGCCGCCGCCTTGCACGCCCACGCGCAAAGACAGCTCCGCGCCGTGCTCCTGCGTTTCTTGTGCGATGATCTTCTTGACTTCCGACGCTGCTCGGGGGGTGAGGGTAACCACGGCAAACCTCCTTGGGTACGGTTGGGAAGAACGTTCTTCCGATTTCAAACACGGATTTGATACACTCTGCCGGCCGGGCTGGCGGGCTGGTTCAAGTCAGCCAGCGAAATGCCGTTGAGAAAGTTTTTGAACTCGATTTGAATCTTCATGAAAGGGTCGCTGATGTTGCAGACGCCCTCGCTGTATTGCACGCAGCGGCAATCTCCGCCGTCAGTGGCGCATTCCACGATGCCCAGCGGCCCATCGATGCATTCCACGATGTCCGCGACCGTGATCTTGTGCGCCGGCCGGCTCAGCACGTAACCGCCGCGTACGCCCTGCGTGCTCGTCAGAATGCCGGACTTGGTCATCTTTTGCAGGATCTTGGCCATCAACTCGTCGGAGATGCGGTAACGCTCCGCAATCTCCTTGGCCGTGCACAAATGCTCAGCTTCACGATTGAGCATGTGCTTCAATGCGATGATGGCATACTCGGCTTTGCGTGATAGCTTCAGCATGGGCCTTTTGTTTAAATCCGACTTTTTTGGTCGGGGATATGATACAAAAAAAGCCCCCGCAAGTCAAGGAGAAATTTTGAGGGCAGGGTATCGCCTCAGTCATGGGTGCAAACGTAGCGCAGGCGGCCCTGCTGCAGCAAGAATGATTTCTGCGCCACCCCTATTACAGCGACATTGCCAAACGCCGGCCGGAGAAGAGAAAGGCGGGGCGACATGCTAGGCAGGCGGGCGGAGGGCTGGGCCGCTTGCGCGAGGTGCGCAGGCGTCTTCTGTCTTCCGGCTTCTGAAAGCTTGCAGCTAACGGTCTGGCAGCGAGTGGATCCTGGGTGCATCTCCGGATGCGCGACCTGCCTGTCCGGTGGTGCGGGAGGCGGGAGAGAAACCCTGTCCGGCCCGCTCAGCCCGCATTCTGTAAGGCTCTCTGAATCTCTTGTTTGACCTGTGGCAGTCGTTCCGTAATCGCTCTCCAAACGAGATGATAATCCACGCCGAAGTAAAAGTGGATGAGCTTGTCCCTCGTGCCTGCCATTTCTCTCCATGGAATTTGAGGATACGTTTGGCGTATCTCATCAGGAATCTGTTTCACTGCTTCCCCCATGATTTCGAGTTTTCGCATGACAGCACTGGTAGTCTTGTCATCAGTTTGGAATGAATCCAGATCCATTCCTGCGATGAAGCCTTCGATGCTCTCTATCGCTGCCAGAATATCCTTCAAGTACAGCGTATAGTCTCTCATATGGTCACAACCTGATGCAAGACGTATTCTCGCAGTTCTGCGCGCAGGGCTCGTTTGGGAACGACGTCTACACGCCGCTGGAAAACCTCTTCCAAAAACAATGACAATCCCATCAAGTCGAACAAGTCCGCGCTGTCTTCAAACTCTGTCAAGAGATCTATATCACTGCTTGCTCCCTGTTCTCCTCGAGCAAAAGAGCCAAACAGTCCGATTTCCTTCACTTTAAAGCGTGCAGTGATGGTGGGTTTCAATTCTCTCAATTTGGTCAGAATATCTTGTGGATTCATGAGATCTTTCTCGCACGTCATTGTCCTGTTGATCCGCTGACAGCGGCAAGTACAGTCTAGCGAGTTTGCACTCACTTTGATCGAAGACAAAACTTCGGAGGTATCATCGAAATGAATTTCATGCTCGATTCGCCGGATCCGCGCCAGGCTGTCTGTACACCCAAGTCATAGCTTGCGAAACGCGACTGCCCGAATATTTAGAGGTAGCTTGCGGGAAAGACCTTCTCCGTTTCCCTGTCTTTGAATCGCCGAATCGTGCGGAAATATATAACGCCGAACGTCAAATGTCAAAGGTTACATCAACGCGCCAGGCGTCTGTTGCAGGGTAGCCTCGCTTGAATGCTCAGCTCAATGATGATGGGTTCATAATCTCACCGTTTGCGCTGCTTTCCAGGGCGCCGGCTTCTTCCGGCGCCCTGGCTGCAAAGAGCCGCTATTGCGCCGCGGGCTTGGCGTAGAAGTCAATCACCTGCTCGATGGCAGCACGGCAGACCGGATCAAAATCCACCAGGCTCAACGAGAACATGCGGCAATCCGGGCTCGGGCGATAGAGACCGCGCGCTTGGTAGCCTGCGCCCTCGAACGCACCGACTTTGCCGGCATACTTCGCGTTTTTCAAAATCTCCTCCTGGCGCTTGATCAGCGGTTCGCGCTTGGCATAATAGTCCGGCGCGAGACGATCGAGCTTGGCGCGCACGCCGGCCAGGCTGTCATACTCCGATTTTTCCCACGGCGTGGGCAACGGCGTGCCGGGCAGCACAAACGCCTTCCATTTCAGGCTGGCGTGGTCCAGCAGCGCCGTCACATTCGGCTCCCACGGCTCGATTTCCTTCGAATAGAACTCCTCGTACGAAACCTGCGAGCTGTAGTACTCGTCGCCCAAGCCCGCGAAGGAATGGCCGAACTCATGCACATAGACGTAATCGCGCTGCCATTCCTGGCCGGGCTGATCGGAAGTCGCGAAGGTGGTGGTGTATAGACGATAGATGCCGCCGCCGCCGTAACGATTGTCATTCACCAAGATGTTGACGAAATCATAAGGCACCTGGCCGGCGAGGTCGCGCAGGGTTTTGTTCGCTTCGGTGAGCACGTAACGCGCCGAGCCAAAGGTGTTGTAGGCGGTGCCGAGCGCGCCGCTTTTCCAAACATTCGCATCGGGCTTGGAGATGCCAGATTCCTCCGAGATTACCTCGATCATCCACACGTTGAAATCCTGCCGGCGCTCTTTGAAAGGCGAGGTGGCAAACATGAGATCGTTGAAATGCCGGGCATCTTTGCGGAATTTCTCCAAGTCGGCGGCGCTGTAGCCGTCGCCGAGGATGACGAGATCGACCTTGGTGCTCGCTGGCCCGTTTTGCAGCAGCGGCGTGGCTTTGAATTGCGGCGTGCGCCGGCTGCGGTTGATCTGCGTGGGCGCATTGGGATCGATCACGCTCGAAAAAATCTCGCGAAAGTTCATCTGCTTGTCGCGGCGGGAAATGGTGAACTGAATCTTGCCTTTCGGCAGCGGCAGCAGCACGCTTTCGTGAAAGGTGCGCCACTGGCCCTGCGCGGCTGCGCCCGTGGTTTGCCATTCATTGAAAATGGTGGAATAGCCATAGGAGAAGATCAGCGTTGCGGTGGCGACATCATACACGCGCGCTTGATACTCGCCGCGGTTGAGATTGTCGATCAAGTTGTGCCGGCTGCCCGCCCATTCGC
Source organism: bacterium (assembly GCA_023150945.1). Lineage (NCBI taxonomy): Bacteria > bacterium. Next base: position 125,890 of record JAKLJX010000001.1, read on the forward strand.
CTTCTTCATAGCATTGATCCAGGGCAATGGATTCCTGGCCTTTGGTGCCGGTGTGATAGAAATCCACCCGCAAAGTGCGGTTGTGAAACAGGCGGTCAAACGTCTGCGCGCCGGTGGTGGAGGTGAGCAGGAGCAAAATGCCAATCGCGGTGAAGCGGTTCATGGGGTTCCTTTCGGTTTTCTCTTGGTCGAATCTGGGGCTGTTAGAAACCGACTCAGCGAATCGGTTCATTTGTCTTTCATTCGGGGCAATTGAGTGAGGCTCGCGGCGTTGTGCCTGCGTCTTCAGATGAGCCTTTTTGAGGATGGCATTATCCGCAGCTCGCTCGCGTCCGCGATGGCCACCCAGCACCAACGGCCACGCTATTCCTGCTTGGACAGATTACCCTTGGGCCCGCCAAACACGCGAAAGACACCAAAAAGGTTTTTCGCGTCTTTTCGTGTATTTCGTGGGCAATGGGTTTGAATGTGTTCAGGTAGAGCTATTCGCCGGCCAGGATTTCCGGTGGCAGCTCCAGTCCCTTCAGATGCAGCAATCGGCGGACGCGCTCGGCGCGCGGCAGCGGCAAGCCTGCGCGTGCCAACAGCCCTGCCGCCGCATTCGAGTCACGCGGCGGCGCGGCGGTATGGCCTTGCCACAGCTCGGCCGGCCGGCCATCGAAAATAATCTCGCCGGCATGCAACACCAGCACGCGCTCCGCCAGCGCCGCCACCAGATCCATGTCGTGGCTCACAATCACCACGGTTTTGCCGCGGCGGTGCCATTGCCGCAAAAGGCGCATCACTTCCCGCACGCCCGCGGCATCCAGGCTGGCCGTGGGTTCATCGAGAATGAGCATCTCGGGATTCATCGCCAGAATGCCGGCGAGCGCGACGCGGCGTTTTTCGCCTTCGCTCAAAGTCATGGGATGGCGCGGCAGGAATTCCGGCGGCAAGCCGACCTGCGCCAGGCCGGACTGTGTGGCTGCCAGCACTTGAGACGCAGCCAGCTTTTGTTGCCGCGGCCCAAAGCCGATGTCTTCCGCGACCGTCATGCCGAAAAGCTGCGCCTCGGGAAATTGGAATGCCAAGCCGATGCGCACGCGCAGTGCCGCCAGATCATAGCCGCGGCCATGAATGTCGGCGCCCTCCACCAGAATCTGGCCGGCAGTGGGCTTGAGCAAACCGTTGAACATTTGCATGAGCGTGGTCTTGCCCGAGCCGGATCTGCCCACGATTGCCAGCGACTCGGCTGCGCCAATCTTGAAATGCAAATGACGGAGGGCAAAAAACGGCGCGGCGCCGTTTTCTCCAAAGCGCTCGTACGCGAATGAAACATTGTGAAAGACAACTTCCATCGGATTCCTTGCTGGTCAGCGGTTGGGACTTTCGGTCGCCATGATTCGCCGGCCGGGACTCAGTTCCTGCAGATCAACTTCCGGCACCGACAGCCCCAGGCGGCGCAGCCGTTGAAATTCGGCAATGGCAAAATTGTCGGTCATGCCGGCGATGAAATCCGCAATCAGGCGCAGACGCCCGGCGGGTTCAAGGCTCGGCGGCGCGGCCACCAGTTGCGCCGAGGGCGGCAGCAGGCTGGCATCTGCGCGGTACAAGCGAAACAGCGTGCGCAAAACCTGGCGCGCATCTTCGTCGGCATGACGCACTTCCGGACGGAAGATGATGTGTTGATAAATGAACTTGTTGAGCTCGCGCTGCATGAGATCGACGGTTGCGCTGAAGCCGATGATCTCCTCCGTAAAGTGATGGCAGCGGCGCTCGCGCTGCTCGAAGGCTTGCACCCGCCGCAAGCTTTCTTCGATCAAATCAGTGACCAGCAGATCGACCAGGCCGTGAATCAGGCGGTTGCAATAGAGATAATGATTGTGACGCAGTTGCGCCAGGCCGCCTTGCTGGTGCACGAGCTGCACCAGCTCGAGCTCCGCGATTTCATCGAGGGCGACGAGCTCGGCGCGCAAGCCGTCTTCGAAATCATGCGTGCGCTGCGCCACCTCGTCAGCCACCGCCACCACCTGGCCCTCGAGCGTGCTGGCGGCCTCCTGCTCGAACGCCAGGCCGGCAGGATCGAAATCGGGATAGTGATACTGGCCGCGTTTCAAGCGAGTGTGTTTGAGAATGCCTTCGCGCACCGCGGCGGTAAGATTGAGACCGGGGAACGTGTATTTTTGTTCGAGCCAATCCACCACCCGCAGGGATTGATAATTGTGCTTGAAGCCGCCGGCCGCACGCGGGGCCGCGTCGCCCTCCAACGCATCCCGGCCCTGCAGAATCTCGTCCAGCACTCTTTCGCCGAGATGGCCGAAGGGCGTGTGGCCGAGATCATGGCCGAGGGCGATGGCCTCGACCAAATCCTCATTCAAGGCCAGGGCACGCGCCAGGGTGCGCGAGATCTGCGCGACTTCCAGGGTGTGCGTCATGCGGGTGCGAAAGTGATCGCCTTCGGTGATGAGAAAGACCTGGCGTTTGTGTTTCAACCGGCGAAAAGCGCGGGCATGCACCAGGCGGTCGCGGTCGCGCTGGAACGCGACGCGATAGGTGTGCTCGGGTTCGGGGTGGCGGCGGGTGGCGTGGGCGTCGCGATTGCGGCAGGCATAAGGCGCGAGCCATTGTTCCTCGCAGGCGAGCCAATCCATCCGGGTGCGAATGCGGTGAGTCATGTCAGCAGCGATTGGGTGGCAGGCACGCGGCCGCCGGTTTTGTGGTTGGCGTGTCGGTCACGGCTGATCCGAGAAGACTTCGGCGCTGAAATAGAGCAGCTCGGCCTTGGGATCCTGCCAGGCTTCTTCCGGCAGGCCGGCTTTGCGGCAAACGTGGCGCATGAACATGGCGGCATCCCAACGGCGTTGCGAGGCCACTTGCGGCAGCAGCAGGCCGTGGCGTTTGCCAAGACGGATCATCACGCCGTGTATGCCGATTTGCAGATCTTGCAGGCTGCGCAGCGGTTGCAGCGGTGTGATCACGGAAATCTCGATGCAGGTGCGGGGCAGTTCTTCCAGGCGCAACGGCTCGAAGCGCGGATCGTTGCAGGACGCGGCCACGGCCATCGCGCACACCGATTCCAGCAGCGGCCGGCTGTGCTCGATGCTGCCGATGCAGCCGCGCAACTCCTCGCCGACGTGCAAGCTGATGAACACCCCGGCGAGCGTCTGCGCCAATTCGGCATCCGCTGTGCCGGGCGCGGTGATCTCAGGCTCACCGCGGAGGCTGGCCCGGATGGCGTCGCGCGCGAGTTGCAGCAAAATGGCCTTTTGCCGGTCGGAGAGCATGGCTCGACCTCTCTGGCCTGCGGCAGAACCGCGGGCCGTTACGGCATTGTTTCGAAGGCGGCGGAAACATAGCCGACGACGCGACTGTAATCGCCGCTGGTGTCGCCGGAGTTTTGATAGCACAACACCCGCACCTGATCGGCGCCCAGCCGGCGGGCGGCAAGCAGCGCGGCCACGATCGGGCCGGCGCCACAGGCTTCGCAGGTGCGTTGTTGCAGAGCCTCGAACAGCGGCTCCGGTTCGCCGGCCTCAAGCAACTCGATGAAATAGCCATCGCGGCGGCGCGCTTCGGCATCGCTGTGATAGTGGGAAAGATCCGAGCTGGCGATGATGGCCATCGTGGTCTGTGCCGCCAATTCCGCCAGCGCCTGCCCCAGGGCCTCGCACAAGTCCCAGGATTGTTCGCCCATCACGATCGGCAGAATCGTGCTCGCCGGCGCGACGAGTTGCAGAAACGGCAGTTGCACTTCGATGGCATGTTCGCCGCCCTCTGCCTCGACGCGATGGCCGTTCCAGGTTGCGCTGAAGTTTTCGTTTTTTTGAATGAGCTGTTCGGCGAGCGCGGCCGCCACCGGCACTTCGCCGAGCGGCGTGCGATAACCGCTGCCGGAGAAGACGGAGACGAACGGAAAATACTCCCAATGGCTGGGCGCGATGATGACGACTGTTGCCGGAGGCTGGCGGCGCAGAAGTTCATAGGTGTGGGCGGCCACCGGTCCGGAATAGCGATAGCCGGCGTGCGGTGCAATGCCGGCGACCAACCGGCCGGGCGCTGCTGCGAGCTGGGTCTGCGCCAGCAAATCGCGCACGACTCGGCTGAGCACCTGCGGATTCTCCGGATAGAACATGCCCGCCACTGCTGCCGGTCTGATGGCACCGCCGGCCACCGGCTCGTTTTGCTTGCGTGGGTTTGCCATGGCGCCCAGCTCCCAAAAGCAAAAAGGCACAACGGAATGTCATGCCTTTAGTTTTCGCTATCGTGGAACCTCTGCTTCATGTGCACCCTCCTCAATCGCCGACGCTGGGAATGTAGCACAAAAATCAGGAATGTCAACGAGTTTTTGCCGGTCTTGCGGCCGACAATCGGGGAATTTGCCGGGAAATCGTCGCGTTGGCGTCGCGCTTGCGGCAGACGAGCAATCCGCGCTACTTGCTGTCGCTGGCAGCGGAATTTATCCTTGCTTCTCTCGCCAGTGTGAGTTAGAATGAACACGCCCGCAGGCGTGCGGAATCATCAGCGGGGCCAGGGCGCGGTTGGCAAATTGCCCCGACGACAGTCGGGCGAAAGGATGGAAGGCAGAATACAAAACAACCAGCATCGCACGTCGCTCCAGGCACCGATCGCCAGCCGGATGATCCGTGTCTGTTCCGCGATTGCGAACTTGTGAGAAAATGTTCCTGCAACGGCTCGGCCGTTGCATCAGAATCTCTAGTGCTTTGTTACTTTGATTTGTATAAGTGCTTCCGAGAGTCATTCAGAAGGAATCTTGTGAAGTACTTGATACCGTACTCGAGTTTTCACAGGATCCTTGCAGGATGACACCTCGGCTGAGCCAAGGTTGGAACGTTTTCGGATAGACAACGGCTAGCTTGACAATGTTGACTTGGCGGATACACCCGCCAAACGTGTCACTCAGGATGAGGCCTTGCCAGCAACCGATGAGTTGCGGCGATCTCAGCGACTGTGGCGTGCGCTGCAAAGAATGCTGGCAGCATGACCATCTCGGGAGCGTGAGAGTCAACGCAGCATTGTCAAGTTTTTGACAGACCCAGGCCTCCAGGAGGGGATTATGGACATCCTGCTCAAACTCGTTGCGGGTGGTGCCATCTTTTGGCTGCTTTTCGGGGCCGGGGGAATTCTGAAAGACCGGCATGCTCCAGCACCGGCCGCGCGTGACTCCGCAGCCGTGGCCGTGGTCAGCCCCAAGGAAGTCAGGCGCCATCCTGCGGTCAAAATCAAGTCGCTGGACTTTCTACAGGATCACAGCAAATATCTGCTCGTGATCAGTCCGGTGACGGTGGCATACTACCGCTCGCAAACCGCCAATGAGCTGACCGCGGCCGGCAGTGTCGCGGTGCCGTGGCAAACGCTCAGCGTGAACCCCTTTGACTTTCCACTGTCGGTGCCGGAGGCAGAACGCCGGGGCCGGCTGGCTGCGCTCATGATCGCGGAAGGCAAGCGGGCGCCGGAGCCGCGCGTGTTCATCGTGCTGGAGTTTCCCAACGGCGAGCGCTATCTCACCGAAGCTTCGGACACCGGCAGTTCTCTCCCGTCCCGCACGGTGTCGTGGCACATCGGCGATGCTGCCGCTGATGCGGCGTTCGCGCAAACCTTTGGTGATGAAGCCCGCGCCTATGGCTTCATCATCGCTGATCCCGCGGTGACTTTCGCAGAAATTGAATTGCAATCCAACCGATAAGGGCCGGCGGGAGAGGAGTGAGAATGAAGAGCGAGGGCGCGGCTATCATTCTGGCCGGCGGCAAGAGCAGCCGGTTGGGCCGCGATAAGGTGCTGTTGCCGTGGCAGGGCACCACGATTCTGGCCGCGCTTGCCACGCGCCTGCAACAGGCTTTTGCGCACGTGCTGATCGTCACCGCCCCGGACCACCAAGTCGATTCGCCCGCCGGCCGCATCGTCTATGATCTCATTCCCGGCAAAAACAGCCTGGGCGGTCTGCATGCCGGCCTGATGCAATCACCCGCGCAGAAGAATTTTGTCTGCGCCTGCGACATGCCGCTGCTGCTGCCCGAGCTGGCGCAGGACTTGATGGCCAGGAGCAGCGGATTCGAGGTGGTCATCCCGCACGTACACGATCGGCTGCAGCCGTTATGCGCCGTCTATGACCAGGCCTGCCTGCCGTTCATCGCGCGTGCGCTTGCCGCCGGCCAATTGCGCATGACGGGCTGGCTCTCTCACGTGCACGTGCGTGAAGTAAGCGAAGCCGAGTTGCGGCAGGTCGATGCGGCGCTGCAATCGTTTTACAATGTGAATACCGAGGCGGATTATCGCCAACTGCTGGCGGCGTTGTCGGACAAACTCATCACCGCCCCGGTGACAGGCGCCGCCGGAGAATGAGTCTTCGTTGCCAACGGGCTTGCCGCTCATGCGAGCAGCGGTGCCCGTGCCCGCGAAACATTCTGCCAGGAGGATGAGACCACGCGGTTGTTCAGCTCAATGAGAACTTGTCATCTGCATGAATCCGCTGCCGCCTTTACCTGCTGCACCGCAAAATCTCCATCTCGGCGTTGCCGGCTGGGATGATCCCGCGCGCTTTGCCGGATTGGGCAACGGCAACCGCGATGAAATTCTGGCCTGGCTGGCGCGCACTTTCAATCTCATCGAAATCACCGCGAGCTATTACCAGCCGCTAGCGCCGGAGACGACCCGGCGCTGGCTCGAGCCGGTGAAAGCAAATGGCCGGCTGCGCTTCACGGCCCGCCTGTGGCAGAAATTGTTGCGCGAGCGCTCGGCGCAATCGCCGGCGGAAGTGCAGCGGTTTCTCGCGGGTCTCGAACCGCTCACGGGCGCCAAGCGTCTCGCCGCAGTGGTCGCGCCGTTTTCTCACACCTTTCACAATTCTCCCGCGAATCAGGACTGGCTGCGCTGGCTGGCAGACGCTTTGGCCGGACACACGTTGGTGATCGAGCTGCATCACCACTCGTGGTCCGAGACCAACGCCGGGAAGAATCTGCTGGCGGCGGGCTTGTGCCTGGCGCATGTTGATCAGCCGCGGCCCGGCCGGGCCTTTGTCTTTCCGCTCGAAACGCCCAGCCGGCTGGCTTATGCCCGTTTTGACGGCCGCAATCAAGCCGCCTGGCTGGCAGCGGCGGCCAGCCGCGATGATCGCCACGATTATTTGTATTCCGATGCCGAGTTGGCCGCGATTGCCGGCCGGGTGAGAACAGCGCTCTCCCGGACTTCCCTCGGCTGCATCGTCTTCAACAATTATCCGCGCGGCCACAGCCTGATCAACGCGGTGCAATTGCAGGCGCTCTTGCGCGGTGCGCCGTTACTCGAAGCCGGTGAGCTGCGGCGGCAGTTTCCCTTCTCGCGCCGGACAGAAAGAAATTGATTTTTATCGCAAGCGCGCCTTATATTGCGCGCCATTGCGCAAGAACTTCCCAAATCCCTTCAATCTCAACCTGAGTCAAGAGGAGTATCGTGGTGAATGCGGTTCAATCCCAATCCCTCACCCCTGCCCAAAATGGCGATGTTTGCGTCAACGATTTCAATATTCATGTTGCGACCGCCAACGGCACCGGCAGCCAAAGTTCGAACCTGGTGCTGATGCGCGCCATTTTTCAAATGGGGATTCCGGTTTCCGGAAAGAATCTTTTCCCTTCCAACATTCAAGGCCTGCCCACCTGGTTCACCGTGCGGGTGAGCCAGCACGGTTACATTGCGCGCCGCGAAACGATCGACGTGCTGGTGGCGATGAATCCCGAAACCGCAAACGAAGACGTCATGCGGCTGGCGCCCGGCACAGTGGCGGTGTACGACGCACCCTTGCAGCTCAACAAACTTCGCCAGGATGTGACCTTTTACCCGGTGCCGTTCGATGAGCTGGTGGTGCCGGTCTGTCCGGTGGCCAAGCTGCGCAAGTTGGTGCGCAATATGATCTACGACGGCGTGCTGGCCTACTTGCTCGACCTGGACATGGCGGAAGTGGAACGCGCGTTGTTGAAGCAGTTCAAGAACAAGGCCAAGGCTGCCGCGATGAACTGGGAAGCTGCCAAAGCCGGTTATGAATTCGCGCAGAAGAATTTCGCGCAGAAACCTCCTTATCGCGTCGAGCGCATGAACGAGACCGCGGGCAAAATCGTCATCGACGGCAATTCCGCGGCGGCGCTCGGCTGCCTGTTCGCCGGGGTCACGGTCGTCACCTGGTATCCGATCACGCCGTCTTCCTCGCTGTGCGAGACCTTGATCGAATACATGAACAAATACCGCATCGATCCCGAGACCAAGAAAGCCACCTTTGCCATCGTGCAGGCGGAGGACGAGTTGGCGGCGGTGGGCATGGCGATCGGGGCGGGCTGGGCCGGCGCGCGTTCGATGACTTCCACCTCCGGTCCCGGCGTCTCGTTGATGTCGGAGTTCGTGGGTTTGGGTTACTATGCCGAAATCCCGGTGGTGATTTTCGACATTCAGCGCGTCGGGCCTTCCACCGGCCTGCCGACGCGCACGATGCAGGGCGATATTCTCTCGACCGCGGTGCTTTCGCACGGCGATGCCAAACACCCGATGCTGTTGCCCTGCTCGGTGGCGGAGTGCTTCACGATGGCGATTCAGGCTTTTGATTTGGCGGAGGAGCTGCAGACGCCGGTGTTCGTGATGAGTGATCTCGATCTCGGCATGAACTTGTGGATGTCCGATCCCTTCGCCTATCCCGAGGAGCCGCTGCGCCGCGGCAAAGTCCTCACTGCCGAAGACCTGGACAAAGTCGCGGAATTTGCCCGTTACAAAGACGTGGACGGCGACGGCATTCCCTACCGCACGCTGCCGGGCACCAAACATCCCAAGGCGCCTTATTTCACGCGCGGCAGCGGCCACAATGAACGCGCGCAATACAGCGAGCGGCCGGGCGATTATCGCCGCAATGTCGACCGCCTGGCGCACAAATTCGAGACGGCGCGGCAGCGCGTGCCCACTGCCGTGCGCGAGCACGAGGCCGGCACGGCCCTCGGCCTCATCGCTTACGGCACCAGCCATTGGGCGGTGTTGGAGGCGCTCGACGTGCTGCGCGAGCAGCATCAGGTGGCCGCGGATTATCTGCGGCTGCGCGCCTATCCCTTCGGCGACGAGGTGAAAGACTTCATCGCCCAACACGAGCGCGTTTACGTGGTGGATCAAAACCGCGACGGCCAGATGTTCAGCCTGCTGGGCATGGAGCACGAGGCCGCGGTGAAAGCAAAACTGCACAGCATTCGCTGCTACAACGGCCTGCCGATTCCGGCGCGCATCATCGTGGAAGATATTCTGAATCAGGAGAAGAGCTGACATGGCACAGATCACCGAAACTCCCGGCCGGCCGGCGGCGAAAGTCAATCGTCTCGGCCTGGCCCGCGATTCTTATCGCGGCGGCAAGACCACGTTGTGCGCCGGCTGCGGCCACAACGCCATCTCCGAGCGCATCATCGACGCCTTTTATGATATGGGCGTGGATCCTTACCGCGTCGCGAAGTTTTCCGGCATCGGCTGTTCGAGCAAATCGCCGGCCTATTTCTTGAGCACCTCGCACGGTTTCAATGCGGTGCATGGCCGCATGCCCGCGGTTGCCACCGGCGCGGCGCTGGCCAATCATCAACTCATGATCGTGGGCGTGAGCGGCGACGGCGACACCGCTTCCATTGGCATGGGCCAGTATGTCCATCTCATGCGCCGCAATCTTCCCATGATCTACCTCATCGAAGACAACGGCGTTTACGGCCTGACCAAGGGCCAGTTCTCCGCCACCGCCGACAAGGGCGCCAGGCTCAAAACCGGGGTGGTCAATGATCTGCCCGCCATCGACATGTGCGCGCTCGCCATCGAACTGGGCGCCAGCTTCGTGGCGCGCGCCTTCTCCGGCGACAAGAGCCAACTCACCACCATTCTGAAAGCCGCGGTGGCACATCGCGGCACCGCTCTGCTCGACATCATTTCGCCGTGCGTCACCTTCAACGATCATGAAGGCTCCACCAAGAGCTACGACTACGTCAAAGAGCACGAGGAAAAGCTCAGCGATCTCGGCTTCGTGCCCTTCTTCGATGACATCGTGGTGGATTATGCGCCCGGTACCACCCAGGAAGTCACGCTGCACGACGGCTCCCGTCTGTTGTTGAGCAAACTGCCGGAAGACTACAACCCGGCGCGCAAGGCGGACGCACTGCGCGCGCTTGCCAAGGCGCGGGCGCGCGAGGAAGTGCTGACCGGCATTCTCTTCGTCGATCCCGGCCTGGATGATTTCATCAGCCTCTTGAATGTGGTGGACGAGCCGCTCGCCACTCTGCCGGAAAGCCGCGTGCGCCCCGGTCGCGAGGCGCTGCAGCAAATCATGGAAGAGTACAAGTAACCTGCCGCCTCACACGAGATTCGAAGCCCGCGATCGCGCTCAGATCGCGGGCTTTTTGCATTGCTCAAATTCAGAGGCACTGGCCGCTATGCACTGCACACCCCCATTTCCCGCCCGGCTTGCGCCAGCGCGAGGCCGCACGCCTGCAACGCCGCACCAACCCGGACTGCCGAAAAAATCCGAGGATCATAGCCGGGGAGGGTGGGCCAAGCTGCTGACCCCGCTTGGCCGCGGCGTTGCGCTCAGCATGCTGCTGCCGGTGGCGCTCGCGCTCGCGCTCGCCGCTCAGCCGGAGCAATTTGTTCCCGCCGAATATTTGCAGATTCGCCATGCCATGGGGAAAGGGCAGTACCGCGAGGCGCATGCCTTGCTTGCCGCGAGCCTGCGGCAACCGCGAATTTTTCCGCGCGTTTTCCCAACCGCGGCCTATTTGTTCATTTATGAAGGCAGAATCGAGCAAGGCCTGGATTTTTTCGCGAAGCTGCTTGCCGATTCCACTTACCGGGACTATCGCGGTGAAATCGCAGGCGCGCTCGCGGTATTGCATCACTTTCGCCGGGACACCGCCCAGACCCGGGTGCAGACCGAGAAAGCGCTGGAGCTCGGCTGCCGCAACCTGCATCCCTATGAGCTTTTCGTCGACAGTTGGGAGCGCGAGCGCGCTGCGGAAATCCTGCAGCGGCAGAGCCAGTTGCAGCCGGCCAACTGGCGACTGCGGCATGCCCAGGCTTATCTGCTCCAATCCCAAAATCAGGCGGCGGCCGCGGCCGCCATGTTTTTCGCTTTGATCGAGCAAGGGCATGACTCCTGGGAAGTCTGCGTCACGCTTGGCAACAACTTGAACTACCAATCCCGCTTCGCGGAGGCGGGCAGGCTGCTCAATTGGAAAATTGCCGCGTGCCGCAGCATGCGCGATGAAGACGGACTGGCCCAACTACTCAACGTCTTGTCGCAGACTGAGATGGGGCGCGGCAATCTCGCGGAAGCGCAACGCTTGCGGGCCGAGAGTCTCGCGCTGGCGAAGCAGACCGGCAACCTGAAGTTGGAGTATCTGCTGCGCTTGAGCTTGAGCCAGGAGCTCCTCAATCTCTGCCGTTGGTCGGAGGCAGAGCAGCACCTCGAGTTTGTGCGGGAGCAGGCGCAGTTTTTTGCGGACGCGAACACCCTGCTCACGGCCATGTATCATCAGGGAAGATTGGAAAGAGCACGCGGGCGCTGGCAGGCTTCCGCCGAAAATTTTCTGCGGGCCGCGGCCATCGCGAATTCGCTCGGCAAGCGTGAATATGCCATTCAATTGCTTTACAGTGTCGCCGTCACCGATCTCAAGGCAGGCCGCGTGCAACAGGCGCTGGCACGCTTTCAGGAAAACGAACAGCGCATGCAACAGCATGGCTCACTCTTGCACCGGCGCTACTATCTGCAACACTTCAGCAATGCCTATGAACAACTTGGCCGCCATGCCGAAGCCCTGGCGTACTGTGACAGCGCGTTGGCAATCACGCAGGCAGGTGAGAACCGCAGGTTGCACTTGACCATCGTTCTCGATCGTGGGCGTCTGTTGACGTTGCTGGGGCGGCATGCCGAAGCGCTGCCCTTGCTGGAGGAGGTCACCGCCGCCGCGTCACGAGCGGGTTTCGTCGATCTCGAGCTGGAAGCCCAAACTGCGGTGGGTGAATTGTATTTGAGCGCCGGCGCATTCCGCCGCGCCGAAAGCACCTTCACGGCTACGCTCGCCCGCCTGCAACAAGCGCCTGACTATCTCAGCTATTTGAAGGCCTCCTCCGGCCTGGCAGAAACCGTTTTTCGCACCGGCGACTTGACGCGCGCCATTGTGCTTTATCGCACGGCCCTGGAAGTGGTGGTCTCCAATGCCCGCACCGCCACTCTGGAGCAATCCGCCTCCTTGGCCCGCGAAGAACGCGCGGTTTTTTTGGGCCTCAGTCGCGCGCTGTGGCGCACCAATCAAACCGCAGAGGCGATTTGCCTGGCGGAGCGCAGCCGCGATCTGGTGGTTCAGCGCCGGCGCTGGCAGGCGCATCTGCTGAAGTCCGCTGACTCGTTGCAGCATTTGCACGCCAAGCTGGCTCATCTCGATTCTTTGATCCTGCGCCAGCGGCTGCAGCAGGCCTCCGGTGAGCCTGGCGTTGCAGCGCCTCTGCTCGCCGCGGATCTTCGCCGCCATGAGTTGGCGCGCCAAGAGCTGATGCAGAGTCTGCTCGGTCACGTCGATGAGCCGCCGCCTTCCCTCGACAATGTGGCCTTGCAGAGCTTGCGCCGGACGCTGGCGCACCAGGGCGAAGTGGCCCTCAGCTTTTTTGTGGGGGATACGCTCAGCCTGGTGTTCTTGGTGGCCGGTGATACCCTGCAAGGCTGGGAGATCCCAGCCGGCCGGCGGCAACTCGAACCGCTGCTCGCGCGCATGCACCCGGTGCTGGCGCTGCAACAGACGGATTCATTTGCGCGCGAGGCTGCCGGTTTTGACACGGCGGCCGCGCATGCCGTCTACCGGCTTCTCGTCGCCGGGCCGTTGTCTGCGCGCCGGGAGCGAGGGCTGGCCGTGGTTCCCGATGAGATCTTGCATGCCCTGCCTTTTGAGATTCTGGTGACCGAGACGCCGGCCGGCAACCGTGCTGCGTTCCTGCTCAAGCACCACACCGTTCGTTACGGCCTTTCACTGCAATCGCTGCCGCAGCCGGCGCCGCAACCACTCGCCATAAAGTCCTTCCTGCTGGTGGCCGATCCGCTTCGCTTTGCTCCCTTCTCGATCACTTCACCCGCCGGCACGCGGCGCAGGCGCGAGGCTTTGCCGGGCAGCCGCAACGAACTGGAAGCGATCCAAGCCACCACCAGCGTGCAACGCCTTCTCGCCGGCCGCTCCGCCACGCGCCAAAACGTTTTGGAGGCACTGCCGGATTGTGACTGGCTGCACATCGCCGGCCATGCCTTCAGCGAGGCCGGTGAGCCGCTGCACGCCGAGATTCTGCTGTCCAACGCGGCGGACAGTGCGCTCGATCGCATCTATGCGTTTGAAATTTTCGGCCGGACACTTGCGGCCAGGATCGCCATCTTGAGCGGGTGTGAAACCGCGCGCGGCCTGTTTCTCAACGGTGAGGGCTTTGCGGGATTCGTGCAGGCTTTTCGCGCCGCCGGCACCCCGAGCGTGATTGCCAGCCTGTGGGCGATCAATGATCAAGCCACGGCGCGATTCTTTTCGGTGTACTATGCCGCGCTGCGGCGCGGCCAATCCACCGTGCAGGCACTGCAGACCGCCAAGCTCGAAATGCTGGAAGACCCGAATGCCAGTCTGCTGGACTGGGCCGGGTTCTGCTATTACGGGCCGGATTGGCAAGTCACGCTGCCGCCGCCGCGCTCTTCGAACTACTATTGGTATGCGGCAACCGTTGCCCTGATCATTCTGGCGGGCGCCGTTTATGCAGTGCGACGCTTCCGCCGGCCTAGAGCCTCCGGCGCTCGCCACTAGCCCACAGTGTTCACTAAAGCGGTAATCAAATCTTTCGAGGCGGAGGGATTGCTGAGGAACGAGGATGGTTTCATGCGCCGGAAGCAGGCTCCGGCGCATGAAGCAGATCACGGCATAAGCTCAGGACCAGCCGCCGCCGTTGCCGGGCGGAGGCGGAGGCGGGTCTTCGCCGCCGTGGGTCGTATTGCCAATATCGGTCTGCTGGGATGGAACAGCTTGACTCTCCGGCGCGGTCGGCAGGTTTGCGGAGCAGGCCTGCAATGCCAACAACGCCAGCAATGCGAGCAAACGAATGACTGTACGCATGGTCTCAGTCCTTTCAGGTTGGAGTGAAAGAAATCACAAGACATGCGGCACAGTCGGCCAACTGTGGCTCGGCCTCGCGCGCCTTCCGGGCGCACGGCAGAGCCGGGAGATTTCACCGTTGCAGGGTTTGCTTTTGATCGGAGAGAGCGTTATTATTGCACCGTTCCCCTACTCGGCAAACTTGGAAGGGCCCCTGGGGGTGAGTTCTCCCCCGTTCATTCATATAAGACCCAGACCGGCTGTGATTACTCACAACCACTTTGAGGACGCTGCAACTTGGTGAACTCGCGAGGAAAAAATGCTGCATGAATGGTTGCATTCGAGCGCAGGGAGGAATGAATCATCGCTGACGAACCCAAATCGATTGATCCCCAATGGATCGCCTCGCGCCAGTTGATGGTGAAGTACTATCTGATCAAGAACTGGCATCTGGACGGCGTCGATCTGGAGGAAGTGGTCCAGGATACGATGCTGGCGGCATTGCAGAGTTATCCAAACTACAAGGGCCTCAACGACGCCAAGCCCGGCACGTTTCTCATCGGGATTGCCAACAATGTGGCGCAGACTCACTTTCGCAAGAAGGGCAATTGGCAGCGTCGCACCGCGCCCCTGGAGTTTGCCGAGGCGATTGGTATTGTCTTTCGTGACGAGGCGGAGGCCAATGACCTGGCCCGCCGCCTGCACAGCAAAATCTCCAAGCTGAAGGATAATTACTTCCAGGTTCTGAAGCTGGTGTTCTACAAAGGGCTGAAAGAAGGCGAGGCCGCCGAGGTCATGGGTCTGCCCGCCGACAAGGTTTACAGCCTGAAGTCCGATGCGCTCAAACGTCTGCGCAAGCTCTGCCTGAAAGATCCGGTCTTTCGATCCTTGTTTTATTCGTGAGGGAGTAACGATTGCTGAGGTTCCCATGCCATGCACCTATGAAGACCGTCTCGAGATTATTGCCGCCTATGTTCGTCACCAGTTGCCCGAGCAGGCGCAGGAATCCTTCGAAGAACACTACCTGGGCTGCGACGAGTGCGGCCGCGACCTGCTGCTCATGGAGAAGACGGCGCTGGTCATGAAGCGTCACGGCGATTTGATTTTTCAACGCCGCCACCGCACCCCCGCCTTTCTGCGCAATTTCCTCCACAGAAAAACGCACGACTCGATTGGCGCGCTCGCCGTGCACTGGCTGCGTGCGCACGGCCCGGCTCTGGCCGGCTATGCCGTGCTCGTGCTCATTCTGGGCGCCGGCTATTTCTGGTTGGATCGTTACCAACACACCGCTGGCGACGAATCCTCCGGCCAGTACGACGAAGCCGGAACTGCCGGCCCTTCCTTTTCCGCCGGTCAAACGCCTGCCCACCTGCGGCAGCCGGAGTGGCCGGCCAGCAGCGTTGCCGGCGTGCCAGATCCCGCTCTGGCTCAAATGTGGGAAGAAGCCCGCCAGGCCTATGAGAAACAGCAATACCAACAAGCTTTGCCGCTGCTGGCCTCGCTCGTGCAAGCGCTGCCGGACCAACCACGACTGCTGCTTTTCCAGGGCGTCAGTCTGTTGCGAATCGGAAAGCCGGAAGCTGCGCGCGCGGTTTTGCATGATCTCGTCCAACGCCAGCCTGACGATTCCGCCGCGCAATGGTTCCTCGCTGAATCCTGCCTCGAACAAGATCCCGATCAAGCACAACTCCTCTACGAACAACTCGCCGCCCGCGGTGATTCACTCTATCGCGCCGCGGCACGGCAGAGAATCCACCGGCATTAGACGCTACTGCTGAATTCTATCTCGCCGACTTGCCGGATGCAAACCCGCGGCGGATCCGCCGCGGGTTTGCGGCATTGCGTCAGCCAAAAAGAACTTGCAAATGTGGCTGGCGCGACTAAATTCCCGTTCACATTATCGTATTCCTCTGGAAAAAACAGCGCGATCGCGAAGTCTTTTCCAGCTTGCTTCGTTTGCAGTCTGGTAGACTGCGTGACGAATGACTTGCCCTGGATTTTCACCTCTATCAAACTGGCAGTGGAGTTTTATGGCGAGAAGCAAAAGCAAACAGCGCCGCATGCGCATGGAGCGCCGGCAAAAGCTGAGGGCCCGCATTAAACGCCGGAAAAAAACGCGCAAAGCCGCCGCGGCCGCCTCTTGAAGTGAGTGAGGCCCGCGCCGGCCCTCGCGGGCAGCGCGAATTACGCGGAAAAGAGAACCATCTGTCACGCGCGTAATTCGCCTGCTCCCGCGGCCTGCTCGGCATTGCCGTTTATCTCCAGATTGCAGCCGTACGCAGAAAAAAGATTGCTCCAACAAGTTGCCGGCCTCGTCGCTGCCCAGGCCGCGCGTTGTTTCCGTGCCTGCCTTTCACCTGCCCAGTGCCGAGTCATTCCGCCGCCTCCCTCTTTGCCGCCATCGTCAGCGCAGACGCATTGCCGCTCTGCGGAGTTCCTGTTGGTGAAACGAGAGTTCCAATCCGTCTTGCCTCTCGCCGGTGGTTCTCATGGTGCATTCAAAATACAGGTTCGCGGACACGCATCGGGTCGTTCTGCGCCGCGTTTGGGCGGGATTGGCAGTCTGGGCGATTCTCCTCACCGGCCTTCGTTCCCAGCCCGCTGTGCCGCCGCATTTTTCCGCCGACTCGCTGCGCACGGGCCTGCAATATCTGACCGCCTTGCAGCAAGCGGACTCGCTCACTTTTGCGCGGGAGTTCGAGGCCGAATTCCGGCTGCTGCTGGAAGACGGCGAGCAGCGCGACTATGATGGCCTGCCTACGCTGCCGGCGCGCAAAGCCTTCATTGCCGCGTATTGGAAAGCGAACGACCCCAACCCGCTGCGCCCCCGCAACGATCGTTTGGACGATCACTTGCGCCGGCGCGAGTACGCGCGCCAGCACTTCGCCGCTGCCACGCCGCCTTATTGCGATGATCGCGGCAAATTCTACCTCAAGTACGGCAAGCCCTTCCGGCGTTATCAGGATCCGGGCGGCTACCGCCGCATCGCCTTTTTCAATCCCGTCACCTATGCCCGGGTGGCGCGGCTTTATCCTTTCCAACAAGCTCCGCAAGAACACTACTTCGTGGTTGCCAATGAAAGCTGGGGCTATGAAAACGTGACGCCCGATTTCGTGGTGCATTTCAAGCGCGTCGGCAGCGTGTTTCGCGAGGTGCACAGTTTGACCGAGTTGGCGGCGAGTCAGCTCCGCCGCAATCAAGCCTGGCAATGGGGAGATTTGATCAAGCAGCGCGCCGGCGTTTCGCCGGTGCTGGTGCGCGCCGCAGATGAAGTGGGCAAGCTCGAGATGGCGCTGCTGCAGGCCGCCACGCTCAGCCGCCGCGGTGAGCTTTCGCCCGGCGAGCTGACTGCGCCGAGCGAACGCCTTTTGATAATTGCGCGGCAGAGTGAATCGGAAAGCGCAGCGGCGCGGCGGATCGCGCCGGCGAGCGCGCACGAGCCGGCGCCTGCCGATCGCCTGCCGTTTGCGGAGAGCATCGCCCAGTTTCGCGCAGCCGGTGGCAAAACGCGCGTCGAAGTCACCCTGCTGGCGCCGCTGGCAAAATTTTCTGCCGGCCGCGGAGAAGTCAACGCAGAGGACAGTGTGGCCGTCGACTTTGCCTGGCTGCTGCGCGATCAAAACTGGGACTCGCTCGCCGCGCAACACCAGTGCGTTCGCTTTCCGCTGCGCTGGGCACAGCAGGAAAATCTGCCCAACGCCGTGGGCTTCTTTGCAATCCTCTCACCGCCGCAAAGCGTGACACTCTCGCTGCAGGTGCAGAATCTCCCAACGGCGCAGCTCGGCTATGCCACCCGGCCTTTGCAGATTCGGGCCTTCGCGACTGACAGCCTGCAGCTCAGCGATGTGCAGTTCTATTTGAAAATCGACAATGACAAACAAAGCCGCATACTGCCGCAAATTTTGAAGCAGCAGCTTGCGCTCGCGCCCTACCCGTGGACGACGCTGCGCAAAAGCCTGCCGGTGTTCTGCTATTTTGAAATCTACAACCTGCAGGCGGCAGGCCTGGGGGAGAGCTATGAGCTGAGCTACGAAATCACCTCCGGCCGGTCCGACGCCGGCACCACGGCGCTGCGCGTGTCGCACGCGCAGGCCATCACTGACGACACAGCCGCCGAGTTGATCGCACTCGCGCTCGAAGATTTGGCCAATGGCCCGCATCTCCTCAAGATCACCGTGCGCGAGGCGAACTCGCATCGAATTGCCGCCAGCGTGGAACGCGCGATTGTGATCGAAGATTGAAACGGCCGCACCCTTTGCAGTGACTGCGTTTCCTGCGCAGTTTCTTGCCGCACGATCGCCCGCCCTGTGCCCGGTCAAATCGACTGTAACCGTCACCTCACAAAAATCCGCAGCCGGCTGGTTTGGTCACTATTCTACTGCTGAGCAGAATGCAGTTCGAAGCAAGTGTTGGCGACCTATCCGCGCAAAGGCATGAATGTCCGGCCCTGTCATATCCTTGTTGCAACGCTGTTCCTGTGGTTCAGCCTGAGTGCCAGTTCTTCGGTGTCAGCCCAGACGAGCACTCCGGCCGTGACCGAAATGCGGAATGCGTTTCAACAGTTGAATTACACCGCTGCCAAAAAAGCGGGTGAACAAGCGTTGCAACACTGGCAACGCTTGACGCCGCAGCAGGCCATCGAGGTGCATCAAGTGCTGGGTGTGATTGCCTACAGTGAGGGTGATTTTTTCGAGGCCAAGTCGCAATTCGAACAGGCGCTCTCGCTGGAGCCGGATCTCAAGCTGGATTCGCTGTATGTGTCGCCCAAGATCCACCAGTTTTTGGATCAACTCAAAGCCAATCTGGCCATGGGCAATGGGCACAGCAGTGGCACATTGCGCTATTTGGTGATTCCCGACCTCCGGCCGCAAGCAGCGCTGCGCTCGTTGCTGCTGCCGGGTTTGGGCCAGTTTCACAAGAACCAGAAGTCCAAAGGGCGAGCGTTGATGGCCGGTGCAGGCGCGGGCGTGGTGCTCACCGGCGCCTTGCATCTGCGCCGCGAGAAAGCGCGGGAGAATTATCTTTCCGCCTCGACAATTGCCAAGGCGGAGGCCACTTATCGCCGCTACAACACCCTCAACCGGGCGCGCAATCTCTCGGCTCTGTTGACCAGTGGCCTCTGGCTTTATTCGTTCTTCGACGCATTGACTTCGCCCGCGGCGCAACCGCCGCCGGTGGGCCTGCTGCCGGTGCCCGCAACAGGGAAGGTTGTGGCCGGCTTGAGTTGGCAGGTACGCTTTTGAAGTGAGAAATCTCATTACACTAACTGGGAAAAGTTTTCTCACCGCGTTTGCCGCTCCAACCCGCTGTCTTCGACAACTTCCCCATAACCTGAGACGATTCAAGCGGCTTGCACTCTGCCGCCGAGCTTTGCCGTCACCGGCGTTTTTGGCACCGCCTTTGCGTGAAAAGAGCGCGCGGATATTCAGCACGGCCGGGTGCGGAATCGCCTTCTGCTCACAAATTGTCTGCGGCGATCGTGTATGCCTTTGCCGGGCCGCCAACCGGCAAGTCCTGCACCGCGATGATTCGCATTCACCATCATTCAGGAAGAAGATGAGATAGGAAGAAGGACATGAAGAACCGAAATTGGATCACTGCAGTTGGAATTGTTCTCGCCTGTATGAACCTGCCCGGCCTGGCCGAGCCTGCGTTTCATCCCTTTGACACCAAGACCAAGATCCGGCTGGAGAAACGCGGCATCTGGATCGAATCGGAGATTTCTCCGCAAGCCTTGTTGGTGGCACTGCCGGCGATCGATCAAAACGGCGACGGCCGCTTGGAAGAGGCCGAGCTTTCGCAGGGGCACGA
The DNA here is from genome assembly GCA_023150945.1 of bacterium. Lineage (NCBI taxonomy): Bacteria > bacterium. The sequence goes on from JAKLJX010000001.1 coordinate 145,785, forward strand.
TTTGATTCTGGCCTATTACGCCAACCGCGTCGATCTCAAAACCGACTTGCGCGCGCTCAATGCGGACAGCACCTATTTTGCATTTCGTTCGCCCGTCTCTCCCAACGCCGTGCCGGACCGCTTTTTCATTTATCATTGGTACGCCATGCTGCGCCCGCCGCAGGAAGTGCAGATCACGAACCGCCTGTTTGATGATGTGGCGGAGGGTTGCGTGCATCAAGGCTCGCTCATCAATCAAGAAACCGTTTTGAGTTTCAAGTTTCCGGCAGCGGGCAGCGAGACGCGCGCGGCGGGCAATACCGTGCGATTCGAATTTGCCACCGACGGCAAGGTCAGGCTGATCGACACCAGCACCAACATTGCGCAGGCCGGTTACGTGTGGGTGGGGGTCGGACTCGGCGGCTTGTTGCTGCTGCGTCTGGCTTCCGCGGCGCGGGCGCGCTGGGGCCGCTCGGAGAAACTCGAAGTGCAGGAGGAGGAAGAAGAAGAGATGGAGGAAAGTCCGGCTTTTAGTTGAGTTCACGGCTTGCGGTGTGAACCGCGGCCGGTGATCAATGCAGTATAGACTATGGGTGGAATGCGGACAATGGTCGCAAGGATCGGCGCGCCGGCTACGGAAGGCTCCCGCGCAGTTCTGCCGCGCCACAGTAGTGCAGTGCCGACATTCTGATTGCAATATCAAAAGCCCCGAGCATGCCGTTGATGCCCGGGGCTTTTGATTATCTATCTTCGCCGGCGACTCGTCGTGACAAGAATGAAATGCGAATTACAATTCCGTTCACTTTTTCACTTGCTGAAACCGTCTTTGTCTGGCAACCTTTCCATTTCTTGGGAAACCGTTTGACGGCACGAATCTTGCCTGAATAAGTCCTGAGCTGTCGAACTCCGTTTTGGGGCTGTCAGAAGACCTCCCACCTCCCGTTTCGCGTCTCAATTGTCTCACCTCATCAACTTGGACTTTATGCACCGGATCAACAAAAACCGGGGAGCGCACGGCAATATTCATTCTTTCACATTAGTTCATCGAATTCCTTTCAATCATTCCCGTTGTGGGAGAGCTGGGGCATTATGTCAGTTGAAACTGATGCCGAGGGAAGGCGCTTTTATTTTGCCGGCAAACCTGTCAATCATCCACAAAGGCCGATGGCCCATGGCGAAGCCGTCTGCCAATCATCGCGTGTGGCGGGTGTTCCCTCGCACGCCTGGCGTTTGTGTGCCGGCACGGTTGGTCGTGGGAGGCGAGAACAAGACAGGATGCCTGGGGGTCTGTGATGCCGTGGAAGGAAATACTCGAGCTGGTGCTCAGCATAATGAAATCAAAACCGGCGAAACGGCTCTTCAAGAAGTTGACTTCGCGGAGGGCCAGAAAGCGATACGTTGCGATCATCCTTCTTCTGCTCATCGTCCTTCTGTCCATGGAGGTGATCAATGCGGGCATAAGGGTATTTCGAAACCTCCTCAGTGAGACTGGGAAGAGACAAGTTCAGACCCAACAACAAATCGAAAATCTCAACGAGGAGACTGCCCAGCTCGACCGGCAACAGCAGGACGCCTCGATGGCTTTGGACGCGCTGCAGTTGCAGGGAGAGACTCTGCTGAGCAGCCTGGACATTCTGCGTGATGAGCACGCGAAAGAGCTGCACTCTCTGGATTCCAGCGCGAGTGAAATGGTACCGGCAAAGCAGAATCGCGCACCAGAAGTCACCATCGAATCCTTTTCGCCCGAACCGCTTGCCGCGTACTCGGCGTTCGATCGTCCGCTGCAGCAGCGGCACACCGATCTGGTTGACATCATCACGGCAAACAGCGACTCTGCCGGCGATGAACACCACCTCGGGCTCATTCGGCAGGAACTAGCAAAACACAACGCGACCCTGGCGGATTTGTACGCCAGGCACGTTAAGATGACTCCCGGGCTGAAGGGACATGTGAAGATTCGCTTCAGAATAGATGCCAGAGGCTTTTTGATGATGCCGCACCTCATCGAAAACGGCCTGGAACCCAATGCAGCAGCCGCACGCTTCATCGAAGAAATCCAGCAGAAAATGATTTACTGGAGGGATTTCCCTGTGACTGCTGAACATGAGGAGACCTTCTACCTCGCAACTTATCAATTCGGCAGCGAACAGTGAGCATACACCCAGCGGTTCCACTCACCGCGGGGCGACCAGAAACTGGCGCTCGCAGCCGACAGTGCAAGACATCATACTCTTCGCAGGAAGCTGAGCTCTTATGTACCTTGAGGATTACGAGGTCTATTCGCCCACGGGGCAATCGCAAGAGGAAAGCGCACGCGACGCTGCAAGACGGCCGCAAATCGAGCGAGCAAGAACTGCCATGGAACGACCATCCCCAAAGTCTCAGCGCGGCAGGAAGCCGCAGGGCGGGCTGCCCAACCGCGGGTTGCTAAAACTCGGTCTGACGCTTGGCATTTTGATGAGCGCCGGCCTGCTGCTGGCAAATGTCCGCGCCTTGAGAGACACGCTGCAGCAGATTACTGCAATCGAGAACAGTAGCCGGGCCATCGACCGCGAAATCGCAACCCTGCGCGCTACGAACGAAAGGCTGAAGGCGACCATCCAGCGACAGTCTGAAGAGATCGACACGCTGAAGGCAGTGCTTGAATCTGCATTCAAGGCTTTGGATACTTTGACTGTCGCGCGTCGGCTCGACAGGGCTTCGTTGTCGCTCGAAAATGAGGAAGCCAGTGATCCGGCATTGGTTGAGCGCGAATCTCTTGCCGGCAGGCAGTCCCGTCTGTCTTCTGCAGATTTCATGGCGCTGGAGCAAGCCTCGCTGAGGCAGTATCGGTCTCGTGCCGGCATTCCGCCGGCCATCGCAGGATTAAAAGGCCGGCGTGTTGGTGGCCGAGATCCTCAGGCCATCAGAAGTGTGATTCAGCGGCATGATCCGGCTATTACTGATCTTTATCAGAGAGAGCTTCGCAACAACCCGGATCTGCGGGGAAGTCTGACCCTCCGCTTTCGAATCGACGAAAACGGGTATCTGACGAATCCTGAAATTGTAGGCACCACGCTGCGTGCGCCTGGTCTTGAGCAGAAAATCTTGGAAAAGATGCGGCGCTGGCGTGACTTTGGCAAGTCGCTCGATTACACTGGAGAGACAGGGTATCAATTGACGTATGTATTTGGTGATTCGCTGAGCGCCCAGAGCTTTGCGATCTATGCTGTTCATTGAGTCGCGATGGAAATTGATTCATCCCCTTGCCTTGTCCCAGTTCATCATCTGCTTTTCACCCCCGTAAAGCAGATTACCACATTGCTGTCATAGAACCCACCCTTTCTTTGTCTTTCATGCGTGCCAATTCAAGCAGCCGATGAATGACGGCTGGCCTGCTGCGCCGCGAAACCAGGTCCACAATCTGTTTTTGAGCGAGTTGCGCGCAGGAAGAACTCGCCAGCCTCGGAAGCCAACCTTTGCTCTTCTGGCGGGCATATGCTTTGCGTTGTGACTGGGTCGCTATGAACGAAGCGAGTCTCACAATGCGAAGGAGATTGCGATGGCAACAAGACCAACCCGCATTTTCGCAATAATCACTCTGAGCCTGGCCCTGCTGCACGGCATCGGACAAACCCAACCCGGCTATCAATTCGGCCAAAACAAAGTTCAGTATAAAAACTTTAAATGGCAGGTGTTGCGCACCGAACATTTCGATGTGCATTACTATCCCGAGGAAGCCGAAGCTGCGCAAGATGCGGCGCGCATGGCCGAGCGCGGCTATGCTTATCTCAGCGACGTGCTCGACCATCAAATCAAAAGCCGCATTCCGCTGGTGCTGTATGCTTCGCTCAACGATTTTCAGCAAACCAATGTGGTTGATGGTTTGATCGGCGACGGCACGCGCGGCATAACCGAGAGTTTGAAAAACCGCGTGGTGCTGCCCATCACCGGCTCCTATCGCGAGTTCAATCACGTGCTGGTGCACGAGCTGGTGCATGCCTTTCAATTCGATATCATGAAAAGCATCGACAACGGCGGCCTCGGCAGTTTCAATCCGCCGCTGTGGTTTGTGGAAGGCATGGCCGAGTATCTTTCCATCGGCATGGATAACGTGACCCGCATGTGGGTGCGCGATGGGCTGTTCTATGATGATTTGCTCAAAGTCGAACAGCTCAACAACACGTTTGACATTCGCGTTTATCGTCTGGGCGAATCGTTGTGGAATTACATCGGCGAAACGCACGGCAAACAGAAAGTCGGCGCCATTTTCAAAGCAGCCGTTCGGCTAAATGATATCGAGAAGGCTTTCAAAGAACAGGTCGGTCTCGATTTCAAATCGCTGACCCTCACCTGGCACGATTTCGCGCGCAAGCAGGTGATACCGGCGGACAGCACGCTGCCTATGCCCTCGCAAATCGCGCAGCAGCTTACCCAGCGCGAAGGCTATTATCATCGCATGAATCTCGTGCCGGCGGTGAGTCCGGACGGCAGGCAGATTGTTTACGTTGCCAACAAGAATCTCTCGGACGAATTGTACCTGCTGAGCGAAAACGCCGACGGCAGTTTCGCTGATCGCCGTTTGATCAAAGGCGGCCAGAGCCGCGATTTTGAAACGTTGCGCTTTTTCGACACCGCGATCAGTTGGTCGCGCGACGGCGAACGCATTGCTTTAGTTTCCAAATCAAACAAGGACGATGCGATTTATGTGATGAATCCCCACACGGATGAGATCAGCCATCGCCTGGTCTTTGCGGAATTGAACGGCTTGCTCTCGCCGAGTTTTTCGCCGGAGGGCGATCATCTCGTTTTTGTCGGCATTCGCGGCGGCCGGTCGGATTTGTATGTTGTCAATCTCGGCAACGGTAAATTGCAGCGGCTGACGAATGACATCTATGCTGAGAAGCATCCGCAATGGTCACCGGACGGCGTCAGCATTGTGTTTGCAACCGATCGCGGTAGCGACACCCAGGTTGAAAACTTGCTTTTCGGAGAGTATGAATTGGCGCTGTATGTGCCGGCCAGCGGAGAGATCAGTGTGATCACAGATCTGCACGGCAACGCCATCAATCCGCAGTGGTCGCCGGACGGCCGTGAGATCGCGTTCGTGTCCGATCATCAAGGCATTGCCAATGTCTATCGTCTCAATCTAGCGAGTAAAGAGATTGTTCCGGTGACGGCGTTGCGCAACGGCGTGGCCGGCATCACGGAATCGACGCCGGCGATGAGTTGGTCGGCGGATGGCCGCGTTCTGGTGCTTTCCGCGTTCGAGAAAGCCGGTTGGCATTTGTACCGCATGGAAATGCCGGACGCTCCTGCATTGGCCGCGGTGGAACCAAATGCCAAGGGAACCATCGTCAGCGCGGCGCCGGCTGCCCGCGCTGATTCACTCGCGACGATGGTGCAGGCCTCGGAAGCCGCATGGGTGCCGGCGATCGTAGATCCCAATACCTTGTTCATGAATTACGCGCTTGCCGATGCAGATTCCATCGAAAGACGCAGCTACAGCAGCATGCCGAAATTCACCACCGCCGCAATCGGCGCGAGTTTCGGCGGATTTTACGGCACGGTGGGCGGGGCGCAATTTCTCTTCAGCGATGTGATGAATCATCACAACTTGATTCTCGCGGCCAATCTGCGCAGCGATCTCAGCCTGACCGACGTGGGCGTGACCTATTTCAATCAAGCGCGCCGCTTGAATTGGGGCTTTGAGGCGTTTCAGCTCAATGATGCATATGGCGCTTTTTACACGCCGACCGCGGCGGGATTTGTCACACAAACCTATCGCGGCTTCAATGCCTTCACCTTTTTTCCGTTCAGCCGCTTCGCGCGACTGGAGCTGAGCGCAGGCGCAACCTTGGTGGATGCGAATCTGGTCGTCGATCAAATCGATTTCAGTCGCGGCGGGATTCGCCGGGAGGAGTTGGATCTCGGCAATGCGACTTTCGGACAGGTGGGCGCGGCCTATGTTTTTGACAACACGGTTTATGGTCCGCTCGGACCGTTCAATGGCGTACGCAGCCGCTTCGAAGTGCAGCGCACGACGAATGATTTGAAGTTTACGACGTTCGTCGGAGATTATCGTCGCTACTTCAATGTGAAGCAACGCTCGGTGGTTGCCGCACGTCTGCTGGGGGGCGGCAGTTTCGATCGCGATGCGCAGATTTTTCAAATCGGCGGGCCGTACACGTTTCGCGGTGCGGATTACGGCGATTTGGTGGGAACGAAGTTCGTCGCGGCAAATTTGGAATACCGGTTTCCGCTGTTTCCGTTCCTGCCGCCGACGGCGGATTTCTTGAGTGCCGCGACGTTCGCGGATTTTGCCGGCGCCTGGGGTCTCGAGGTGCCGGGCTTGGTGAAGGAAACGTTTCAGCCGTTTTCAACGCAGGGCGGGTTTCATTTGCAGGATTTGCGCGGCGCCCTCGGCGTGGGCGCGCGTCTGAATCTCGGCTATTTCATGTTGAAGTATGAGGTGGCGTGGCCCACGGATTTGCGCGCGATCAGCAAGCCGAGATACATGTTCTCGCTCGGCACGGATTTTTGAGTTTTGCCTTCCTCCTCCTCAGGTGACAGGCCGAGGGATCAGGAATGATCTCTCGGCCTTTGTTTTTATCTCGGAATGTGTAAGCGCTCGCGTATTTTTTCCCGCAGCCAATTCTGCACAAGCCATTCAGGCGAAACACCCTCTTGCGCTGCAATCTGGCGAATCTGTTGGCTCATCCGCTTCTTGAGTGATACGCTTTCAATCGGATAGCCTTGTGCGTCGACGACGAGAACTTGCAGATTCCGCGAGACCGAGAATTTTACTGGTTTGGCATACAAATCAGCGGTGGAGTGTGTGTCAAGCCATTCACCCGCCGCCTTGGAGCTGCCAAAATTGGGCAGGCTTTTACGCTTTGGCATATCGTCTTCTCTCTTTCTTGTCCATGTCGCGAGCACTGATCACAAAAGCATCCAGATTGAGTTTGTAGATGAAAAAGATGCTTAAATACCGTCCGTTCGAAGTCTGGCCGTATGCGCCAAAGAGGTTTTCACCGGCAACGCGGCCTTTTTCCAATCTTCTAAAACTCCCACCGCGTGATAACAAAACTTCACGTATTTCATACTCCTCGACATGATGCTTGCGCCATATTTTTTCGGCGAATTCTTGCGGAATGGCCACACGGTTTATCTGCATGGTATCCCCAAATTTTCAACCCCAATTTAGAATTACCCCACAAGAAAGCAATCAAAATTTGATTGATTATAGTCAAGATGATGTTTAGTTTGTCCGTTAGCTTATAACAGATCAACAGAATCAGATACTGGCAGGCGCGTCATCAGCATACCGAGCGACGTTTGTTTGCGATCCGTGACGGCTTGGCCGTCGCTTTTGTGGTTTTCATTTGTGCGAAACGGCGACGGCTTGGCCATCGCTTGCCGCTGCTCCAAAGACGCGGTGCTCACACACAGAACGAGGGAAAGCCGCGGCCCAGCCGTGGCGGAACACGGCGCCTTCATTCATACTCCAACTCATTGCGCAGCGTGAGCCGCAGGCTTTCTTCGTCAATGTTGATGAAGATCACATTCGGGCGGCAGCACACGGCGCAGTCTTCGACATATTCCTGTTCGAAACCGGCGGAGGGATCGACCAGGGTTTCGTTGATCTCGCTGCAGCGGGCGCAATACCACCTCACGGGATGCAATTGGCCCGGCTTTGCCAGAAGTCCCTCGTCTTCCTCGTGAAAGCCTTCGCATTCGTCGTCATGAGAATTGCTCATATGCCCTCCGGTTTTTTTGTTTTTCATGTTTGATTTGCGTGCCGCCATGAAAACTGCTGCCTCTCTTCTTCCCGGCCTGCTCAGCCTGTTTTGCCTGGCCTGCCCGCAAGCGGGCGATCTGCCGACGGACAGCAACGGCGCGAGCGAGGATATTTTCAACCGTTTCACCACGCAACGCGTGCTCTCCGCGGCCAGCCTGCCTGCGATGACCACTTGCCTCGAGTTCTTCCCCAATTCCGCCGAGTTTCTGGTTTTGGGCAAGGCCGGCGAGGTTTACCATTTCGTGCTCATCGCCGATTCGGCGGCCTTGCTCGGCACGTTTGTGCTGCCGGAGGTGGCGCCGGCACCCGCGGAGATTGGCTTGACCGATGTGGCTTTCGATCCGCAGTTCGCGCTGAATGGCTTCGTCTACTTTTGTTTCAGCACGGGCGACAATCGCTGGAATCGCATCGTGCGCGTGCAATGGTCGAACAACTATCAGGCCACGGCCAATTCCCTGGCCATCATTTTGAACGTCGATCGCCTGGCGCCGGGGCGGGCATGGCACGGGATCTATTCTCTCGCATTCGGCGCCGACGGCTATCTCTACGCGGCGCTGGGCGACGCGACGCAGTCACAATACGCGCAGGATCCCACTTCGTTGCTGGGCAAGCTCATCCGCATTGCGCCGCGGGCCAGCGGCGGCTATGACATTCCCGCTGACAACCCGTATCGTGCCGATCCCAACGTGCGCGATGAGATCGCGGCTCTGGGCCTGCGCAGTCCCCTGCGGCTGTTGGCCTGGCGGGACCGGCTGCTGATTTCCGACGTTGGCTCGAATCAGTTTGAAGAAATCAACTTCTACACCGGCGGCCAGGCGAATTTCGGCTGGCCGGAATGTGAGGGCGTGTGCAGCCAACCGGGATTCCGCAATCCCATCCTCGCCATCAGTCATCGCGATCCAACTTATCAAAATGAAGATCCCGAGACCATCGGCGAATTGCGGCATTCGTTGGCGCTGGGCGTGGTGTACGAGGGCGCGGGTGAAGACCCGTACAATGATTTGCTCGACGGCCGGCTGCTGTTCAACGATGTCTTTCTCGGCTACGTGCGCGCCGTGAAAATCTCGCCCGCGGGCGAGCTTGCGGACAACCGGCACATCTTTCATCTCACCGGCGTGACCAGCATGGCCTTGGGGCCGCAGGGTTGGATCTATGGCGCGGCGCTGTTCGAGCCGCAGATTTTTCGCATTGTGGTGAAGCCCGCCGGCTGAGGCAACCGCAACAAAACCCTGCTTTACCGCCCGCGCACCGCGGCCCAACCTGGGCCTGCTTGTGCCAACTGCCTAAAGCTGTTGGAGTTGCGCCCGGCACCCTCCGAGAAAAATCTTGACTCTTGCGGCCGTTTCTTTTAAATTGGCCGCACTTTATAAAACCCAGATCAGGAAAAATTCGCCTGCAAACCGTATGGGCAGTCTGAATCGACATGTGCTCATCCTCAATCAGAACTATGAGCCGATGAGCGTCATCACCGCAAAGAAGGCGATTGTGCTGATCGTATTGGGCAAGGCGGAGATCATCGAGCGCCATCCGCTGTGGGAAGTGCGGTCGGTGCGGTCGTCGTTGCCGTTTCCCAGCATCGTGCGACTGGTTACCTACATTCACATTCCCCGCAAGCGGGTGATTCTCTCACGCAAGAACATCATCAAGCGCGACAACGGCCGCTGCCAATACTGCGGCACCTCGCAGCGTCCGCTGACCGTGGATCACGTGCTGCCGAAAAACCGCGGCGGCGAGGATTCCTGGGAGAATTTGGTCTGCGCCTGTGTGTATTGCAACAACCGCAAGGGAAATCGCACGCCGGAAGAGGCGCGCATGCCAATGCTGCGCAAACCGCAAAGGCCGAACCAGCTTTACTTCATCCAGCATTTTATCGGCATTGGCGATGAGCGTTGGAAGCCCTACCTCTTCATGAACTAGGGCTTTTTCTTTGCCGTCTCCCTGCCCGCAGCATGCGACGGTTGAGATTTAGTGCAGGCGTCCTCGGCTTGGTTGCTGGGTTTTCGTCAAGTGCGAGGCGCCTTTTATTTTGTCGCCAATTCTACCCATCAACAGGTTGCCGTTTGTAAAGCAGCTTGAAACCATCACACGCGGAACTGTCGAAGCAACTTTCACTAGATGATCAAGAAACGCATCCTCAGCGGCATGCGGCCGACCGGCCGGCTGCACCTCGGCCACTACGTCGGCGCACTCGAAAACTGGGTCGAGCTGCAAACAACCTATCAGAATTTCCACCTGGTCGCCGACTATCACTCGCTCACCACCAGCCTGGATACGGCGCAACTTTACCGCAATACCATCGATATGGTGATCGACTGGCTGGCGGCCGGCATCGACCCGGTGCGCAGTCCGATCTTCCGCCAGTCGCAAATCAAGGAGCATGCCGAGTTGTATTTGATCTTCGGCATGCTGATCACCAAGGAACGCCTGGAACGCAACCCCACGGTGAAGGAACAGGCGCGTGATCTCAATCTCGAGACGCTGATTTACGGCCATCTCGGCTATCCGGTGTTGCAAGCCGCGGATATTTTGCTGTACAAGGGCGAGGCCGTGCCGGTCGGCGAGGATCAGGCGCCGCACGTGGAAATCACCCGCGAGATTGCGCGCAAGTTCAACAGCCAGTACGGCCCGGTATTCCCGGAGCCGGAGGTCAAGCTCACGAAATTCGCGCGCCTGCCGGGATTGGACGGCCAGGCGAAGATGAGCAAATCGCTGGGCAACACCATCGCGCTGTCGGATTCTCCCGAACAGATTCAGGCGCTAATGCGCAAAGCCGTTACCGATCCGCAGAAGATTCGGCGCGGCGATCCCGGCCGGCCTGACATTTGCCTGGTCTTTACTTATCACAACAAGTTCAATGCCGGCGAAGTCAGTGAGATTCGCGCAGGCTGCGAGAGCGGCCGCCTGGGCTGCGTGGAATGCAAGAATCGCTGCGCCGCGCGCATTGCGGAATTTCTCGCGCCGATGCGGGAGAAGCGCAGCTATTACGAGAATCATCTGGGAGAAGTGAAGGACGTTCTTGCCGACGGCGAACGGCGCGCGCAAGGAGAGGCCCGGCAGACCATGGCGGAAGTGCGCCGCGCCATGCAATTGGGGGAGATTGAAAGTGCGCCCTCCGGCGCTCATCCGTGAGATCATTCCGGCCCCCGCGCGGGGCAATTGCAGGCTTATGGCTTATCGCGTCAAGCTCAATACCTTTGAAGGGCCGCTGGATCTGCTGCTCTTCCTGATTCGCAAGGAAGAAGTCGACATCTACGACATTCCGATTGCCGACATCACCCGGCAATATTTGGCCTACGTCGAGATTCTGCAAATGCTCGATCTCGAAGGCGCCGGCGATTTCATTTTGATGGCGGCCACCCTGATCCGCATCAAGGCGCAGATGCTGCTGCCGAAGAATCCCGAAGAAGCCGAGGAAGAGGAAGAAGACCCGCGCCAGGAACTGGTGCGCCGGCTGCTCGAATATCAGCAATTCAAGGATCTGGCCGGGCGCATGGTGGCATTGGAGGTGCGCGAGCGCGATTTCTTTTCGCGCGGCTATTTCGATTATGAGGTGACCAAGGATCAGTCCGACTTTCTCGACAACGCCATCGAAGTCTCGCTCTTCGACTTGATCACGGCCTTCAAGAACGTGCTGCTGCGCGTGCCGCGCGAAACCCCGCACACGATCGAGCAGATTCCGGTGACCATCGAGGATCAGATCGACTATGTGTTGCAGGAACTGGCGGTGCATCACCAGTTGCTCTTCATGAGCCTGCTGGAAAGACTGCCCAGCAAAGTCTACATGATCGTCACCTTCATTGCCTTGCTCGAGATGATACGGCGCGGCTTGGTGACGGCCACGCAATCCTCTCCGTTCGGAGAAATCTGGCTCAAAAGGATTTGATGAATCTCAACGAACTCAAGCCCATCGTGGAAGCCCTGGTGTTCGCTTCGGACTCGCCGGTGTCCGTCGAGCGCCTGCAGGAAACGCTGGAAGATATCGATGCCGCCACCATCGCGGAAGTCATCACGGCTTTGAATCAGGACTACGCCGCCAGCGAGCGCTCTTTCTTCATCCGCCTGGTGGGCGGCGGCTACCACATTTCCACCAAACCGGAATTCAACACCTGGATCAAGAAGCTGTTCTTCGGCCGGCAGAAGTATCGCCTGACGCAAGCGAGCATGGAGACGCTCGCCATCATCGCCTTCAAGCAACCGATCAGCCGGGTGGACATCGCGCAGATTCGCGGCGTCAATTCCGATGCCGTGGTCGGCTCCTTGATGGAGCGCAAGCTCGTCACCATCGTGGGCCGCTCCGAGGGCGTGGGCCGGCCGCTGCTCTACGGCACTACGCCGGAATTCCTGAAATACTTCGGCATCAATGATCTCGCGGAATTGCCCAAGCCGCGCGAAATCGAAGAATTATTCAGCAAGGAAGGCCTGCCTGATGAAGTGGCGCAGTTGCTCGCGGAAACCGACAAGCAATTGAGCCTGCCGATCAGTTTTGAGGGTGAATCAGCGCGCGAGGCCGAGCCTGCCGAGCCGGTGGCCGGCCGCTCCCCGGCTGCCACGGCGGTGTTGCCCACGGCTGCCGACACCAGTGCGCAGGAAAACGAGTCGTTGGAAGATGAAGCCGCTTCCGCCCATCCCACCACAACGAATGTGGTGGAGACGGTGCCGCCGCTCGCCGGCATTGACGATGAAACCGTGGCCCGCAGCGCCGGCGCAGAGCGCAAGGGCGCGGCCGCCTGGGCGGCCTCAGGCGTGACGGCGGTGGCGGTGAGCGAACTGGTGGGAGAACCAGCGCAGGCAGAGCCGCGCGATCTGATCGATACCTTGCCCGATCTCGTCATTCCCGGAACCACCGAGTCGGAAGAAGGCGTCGGCTTCTACGGCCTGTTTGCCGATGCGCCGGAGATTTCCGCCCGGACAGATGAACCGGCACCCAAGCCCGATTTCGACAACGCGGCCGAGGCGGAAGAATTGGAAGCGCTCGTGCATCTGACCGAACAGGAACCGGCAACCCTGCTGCCGGAATTGTCCAAACCGGCGGCCGAACCCGAAGTGGGAACCGACACCACGGAGTTGGCCGCGATGGAATTCAACATTCGCGAGCCGGATTTTACGGCCGCGGATCCGCTCAGCCAGGCCGCGGATACGCTGCCGGCGCGCTTCGCCAGTGAGCAGGATTTGGGCACCACCCGTGAATTCGCATTGCTCGACGGCAGCCTGATCGACAAAGAAAGCGTTGCGGAGGAACCGCCGGCGCCGGCGTGGAACGAGGATCTGCAAAGCACCGGCGAAATCATGCTGGCGGCCATTGCCGGCATGGACCAAGAGCCGGAAGCGGAACGCACGGCGCCGGCCGGCGACTTCAGTCTGCTTGCCTTTGCGGCCGGTGAAGAGCAGGAATCGCCTGCGGCAGAGCCGGCCGCCGAGATTGACGGCTGGCTGGGTGATGAATCCTTGAGCGAGACCAAGCCGGCAGAGTTGGACCTTCTTGCCGACGATTCGACTTCGCCATTGCGCGCGCCGGAAGAGGAGGCGCCCGAGCACGGCATGCCGGATGAGGCAACCAGCCGCGCCGAGCTTGAGTTTTTGCAGTCGCAACTGCTGCCGCCCGAGGCGGAAAACGAGGACGCTGCGTCGCGGCCGGCGTTGCCCAATACCCTCTTTGAGGAAATTTTCGGTGATGACATGGCGGCGGTGAGCAATGCGTCGCCTGAGCCGCCGCCTGCTGCTCCCCCTGCGAGTTTTGCCGGGGAGGAGGCAAGTGAAGAAATCCCGCCGCCTGACCGCGGCGCGGCGAGTGCCGCCGCGCCCATGATGGACGCCGTTGAGCCGCAAACCGAACCCGAGCGCAGCGCGCCGGCAAGCGCTGCGCAAGAAGAACAACCAGCGGCTGCGGCGCCCTCTTTTTTCGTGCCAGCCCCGGCGAAGATCGGGGCAGACGCAGCGCTCGCGATACCGGCAGCGAATGATTCCGACCGCGGCTTCATTCGAATTTGGCGCAAAGCCGTGGATTGGCTCAAGACCACCTTGTCCCGCTTCGGCTGGCGGATGAGGGAAGAAGGGTAGGCGGGAGCGACTCGACCGATGTCTTGCCGTCGTCGTGTTGTGGTGAATTGATGCGCACCTCAAATCCTGAGCATGAAACTTTCCGCCGCTTCTGAATCGCCCGGCCTCATTCGCCTGAATCGCTATTTGGCGCAGACCGGGTTGTGTTCACGCCGCGAAGCTGACCGTTGGATTGCGGCGGGATTCGTCAAGGTCAACGGCAAGACCGTGACCGAGCTTGGCCGCCAGGTGGATGCCAGCCGCGACGTGGTACAGGCGCGCGGTGAAACCTTGCGCCCCAGCCTGGCGCTGACGTACATCATGCTCAACAAACCGGTTGGCTATCTCACCACCGCGAGCGACGAGCAGGGCCGGCTGACGGTTTTTCATCTCGTCAAGACGCCGGTGCGCGTGTTTCCGGTGGGGCGGCTGGATCGTGACAGCGAAGGCCTGTTGCTGCTGACCAACGACGGCGATCTGTCCTACCGTCTCACGCATCCGCGCTTCAAAGTGCCGAAAGTCTATCGCGTCGCTTTGAGGGAGGAGCTGCCGGAACGCGCCGCCAAAATGCTGGCGCGTGGCGTGCGCATCGATGATTCGCGGCGGCCGGTGGCCGGTGAGTTGCGCTTTCCGAGTCCGCACGACCGGCGCTGGTGTGAGATCACCATCCAGGAAGGTCGCAATCGCCAGGTGCGGAAGATGTTTGCGGCGGTCGGCTGTAGCGTGCAGCGGTTGCAGCGCATTCAAATCGGCCCATTGCGGCTGGGCAATCTGCGGGTGGGGGCTTGGCGGTATCTTGAATCCAAGGAAGTGCGGCTGTTGAACCAGGCGATGGGTGTGAGCGATGGAAATTCACAATAAGACAGTTTTGATACTCGGCGGTTGGGGGCTGGTGGGGATGGCGGTCTGCCGCCAGGCGCTGAGCGAACACCCGAAAGAGCTGATCGTGGCCTCGCTGTCCGAAGCCGAGGCGCGCGATGCGGTCATGCAACTCAGCCAGGAGTATGAGGGACCCTGCCGGATCACGGCAGTGTGGGGCAACATTTTCGTGCGCGACGCATTGCAGGGCAAGTCCCGCCAGGAAATTTTGCAGGACGCAGCCCTGCGCGCGATGCTGATTGAAGACGTGTTGGGCGAGTTGAACGAGGCAATTCTCGAGCGTTCCTTGTTGTTTCAGATTATTCATCAGTACCGGCCCAACATCGTTGTCGATTGCGTGAACTCGGCCACCGCGGTGGCCTATCAGGATGTGTTTGCGAGCTATTACCGCATCAGCGGCCATCTGCAGGAAGTGAAAACGCAGCAGGCGTATTCCGTGCCCTTCGTCGCCGAAGTCGAGAAACTGCTGTGCACGCTCTACGTGCCGCAGGTGATTCGGCACGTGCAGATTCTGTATGAGGCCATGCGCCGCGCCCGCACGGAAGTCTACGTCAAAGTCGGCACCAGCGGCACCGGCGGCATGGGCTTGAACATTCCCTACACCCATTCGGAAGAGAAGCCTTCGCGCGTGCTGCTGAGCAAATCTTCGATTGCGGGCGCGCACACCATGCTGCTCTTTCTCATGGCGCGCACGCCCGATGCGCCGATCACCAAGGAGATCAAGCCCACCGCGGCAATCGCATGGAAGCGCATCGCCTACGGTCCGGTGCTGCGCCAGGGCAAGCCGATTCCGCTGTATGATTGCCCGCCGCAGGCGGCGGTGGCACTCAGCGACAAACTGCTGCTGAAGGAAGAGACCGCCGGCGGCAGCGCCTGGCAGGCGCTCGGCGGCGAAGTGCTCAAATCGGTTTTCGTGGACACCGGCGAGAACGGCATTTTCTCATTGGGTGAATTCACTGCGATCTCCGACTCCGGGCAAATGGAATTCGTCACGCCCGAGGAAATTGCGCGCAACATTCTCTATGAAGTGAAGGGCGGCAACACCGGCCATGACATCATCAATGCGCTCGACAATTCGGTGATGGGGCCGACGTATCGCGCCGGCGTCATGCGCGCCTCGGTGCTGCAGCAGATGAAGGAATTGGCGGCCGCGCATGAGGCCGACAGCGTGGCGTTTGAGCTGCTCGGCCCGCCGCGCCTTTCCAAGCTGCTCTTTGAAGCGCATCTGCTCAAGCTCGCGTACCAGACGCTGGCGGGCGTGCGCGCGCAGAATCCGGAGGAAATGGCCACACGATTGGAAGCCGAGATCATGCGCAATTCCCGCCTGCGCGCCGAGATCATTTCCATCGGCATTCCGATTTTGCTGACCGACGGCCGGCACCTGCTGCGCGGACCGGACATCAAGATTCCGCCGTTTCGCGGCCACAACGTGCTCGATCTCACGCCCGCCCATCTCGAACAGTGGGCGCACGACGGCTGGGTGGATCTGCGCGTGGCCAACATGCGCCGGTGGCAGGCCCGGGTGGAAAAACTCGAGGAAGAGATGCAAGCCATTCCGGAGCATGAAACCAGTTCACGTTACTTCCGCAACCGCCGCTACTGGCTGGAAGATGGCGGCATCGACATCGGCAAGCTGGTGGGATGGATTTTCTCCACGGAGGAAAAAGGCGCACGCATGAAGGAATGATCGCCGCCCGCACAGCAGTTACTCCCGGCTCAGAACCAGGGACGCCGTTTCTGCCATTTGGGATTCGTGACAGGGAAGTTTTGGATTGATTGAAACAGGTAGCGCGAACCATGATCGAAACCACGTCGCAGGAGCAAGCAACACCTCCCGCTCACGCGCAAACCAGTGAACGGCGCCCGATCATCGCGATCGATGGGCCGGCCGGCTCGGGCAAGAGCACCACGGCCCGGCTGCTGGCGCGGCGCTTGGGCTTCACCTATTTGGATACCGGCGCGTTCTATCGCGCCTTGACTTTGAAAATTCTGGAAGCGCAGATCCCGCCCGACCATCAGGCCGCCGTGGTGACGGAGGCCCAACGCACGCACATCGCGATCAAGAGTGATCCGGACGGCGATCGCGTGTATCTCGACGGCCGGGACGTGACCACGCGCATTCGCGACCCGCACGTCACCAATGCCATCGCGCCCATTTCGGGCAACCCCGGCGTGCGCGAAGTGATGGTGAAGCGGCAGCGCGAAATCGGCCGCAAGGGCGGGGTAGTGATGGAAGGCCGCGACATCGGCACCGTCGTTTTTCCGGAGGCCGATCTCAAAGTCTTCATGAACGCCTCGCTGGACGAGCGCACGCGCCGGCGCCAGCGCGAGTTGGAGGCCAAAGGGCTGCACAAGGATTTTCAGACGTTGCGGCGTGAGATCGAAATCCGCGACGAAAAAGATTCCCGGCGGGCGGTGGCACCGTTGCGGCCGGCCGAAGATGCCATCATCCTTGACACGACCAACTTGACGCTGGAGCAGCAAGTCGATTTTATCATCGCGGCGCTGCAGCGCAAGCTGGCGTAGCTGGCAGTGAACGGCCGGCGCTGATTCCTGCCGGCGCAGGAGAACCTTCAACCTTAAACTTCACCACCGGATGGCGGTGGCGAACAGGTCGCAGCGCAATCGAAACGTGAAGCGGTTGATCTTCCGATTCTCCCAGTTTTTGGTGCGGGTCTATCTCACCGCGCTCTTTCGCATTGAAGTGCGGGGCCAGGCGAACATTCCGCGGCGCGGCCGCATTCTGATCGCGGCGAACCACATTTCGGGTTACGATCCGCCGCTGGTCGGCTGCTTGATTCCGCGCGTGGTCTATTTCATGGCCAAGAAGGAATTGTTTCGCATCCCGCTGTTGGGGCCGTTGATTCGCTTTTTCAACGCCATCCCCACCGACCGCACCGGCGCCAGCCTGCCAACCGTGCGGCGGGTGGAGACGCTGTTGGCAGCGGAGCAAGCGGTGCTGGTTTTTCCCGAAGGCACGCGCGTGCGCTCCGGCCGGCTGGGCACGCCCAAGGCCGGGGTGGGCATGCTGGCGGTGCGCAATCACACCGACATCGTGCCGGTGTACCTCGACGGTTTATACCGGAAGCGCGGCTTCCGCTTGCGGCGGCCGCGGGTGCAGGTGGTGTTCGGTGAGCCCTTGCGGGTGGCGGCTTTTCTCGGCAACGGCGCGGCCGACAAGGAGATCTATCTCGCCGTGGCGGCCGCGGTGAATGCCCGCATCGCAGAACTGGCGGCGCCGCACAACGAGTAGCGCGGTGGGGACTCAGGCGCATGCCCATGCGAGCCGGCCCAGGTGCCGGCCGGAAACGATAGACAGTTTACCTGCGCTGGTGAGACACGCCAGAGCAGATCCCTCATTCCCCAAAGGAGGTTCATTGTTGACATGTTCACACTCACAGTAATTCACTGGAGCGTGGAAGGCAAACCCGAAGGCGCGCCGCAAAGCAGTGCGGCCGCTGACGACGCCACGCTCACCGCTGCTCACAAAACTGCGTCGCTGGCAAATGGTACAGGCATGACCTACGATCCCACCACCAAAGTCATCGCGAAGAAAGACTTGAAAGAGACGGTCGAGTATTCCGAAGAAGAATTGAAAAATTTCGAGCGCCTTTACGAAGACACGCTGTCGGAATTCGTCGAAGGCCAGCTCGTCACCGGCAAAATCCTCGCCATCAACAACCGCGAGGTCGCCGTCGACATCGGCTTCAAAAGCGAGGGCGTCATTCCGATCGAAGAGTTTCAGGACCCGCGGAGCTTGAAAATCGGCGATGATATCGAAGTTTTCCTTGACAATGTCGAAGATCAGGACGGCCAACTGGTGCTTTCCAAGAAGAAGGCCGATTTCATGCGGGTGTGGGAGCGGGTGCTGGCGGCGCACGACAAGGGCGAAATCCTGCAGGGCCGATGCACGCGCCGCATCAAGGGTGGCATCGTGGTCGATCTGATGGGCATCGACGCGTTCCTGCCCGGCTCGCAGATCGATCTGAAGCCGATCCGCGATTTTGACGCCTACATCGGGCAGATCATGGACTTTCGCGTGGTGAAGGTCAATGAGCTGCGCAAGAACATCGTGGTCTCCCATCGCGTGCTGGTGGAAGAAGCCATGTCCGAGCAGCGCGCCCGCATCCTCGAGAATCTCGCCAAGGGCCAGGTGCTGGAAGGCACGGTGAAGAACATCACCGACTTCGGCGTGTTCATCGATCTCGGCGGCGTCGACGGCCTGTTGCACATCAACGACCTGTCCTGGGGCCGCGTCAGCCATCCCTCTGAAATCGTCTCGCTGGATCAGAAAATCAGAGTGCAGGTGCTGGACTTCAACGAACCCAAAGACCGCATCTCGCTCGGCCTCAAGCAACTGCAGCCACATCCCTGGGTCGACGTCGACAAGAAGTATCCCGTCGGCTCCGTCATTCGCGGCAAGGTGGTCAGCATCTCCGACTATGGCGCGTTCGTGGAGCTCGAGCGCGGCGTCGAGGGCTTGATTCACATCTCCGAGATGAGCTGGACGCAGCACATCCGCCATCCCAGCAAGATCGTCTCGGTCGGCGAAATGGTCGATGCCAAAGTCCTCAACGTCGATTTGGAGGAACGCAAGATCTCGCTCGGCCTCAAGCAACTCGAGCCCGATCCCTGGGATGACATCGAACAGAAGTATCCCGTGGGCTCGCATCAGCGCGGTGTGGTGCGCAATCTCACCAACTTCGGCGCCTTCGTGGAATTGGAAGAAGGTATCGACGGTTTGGTGCACATTTCCGATCTCTCGTGGACCAAGAAGATCCGCCACCCCGGTGAAGTCGTGAAGAAGGGCGATGAAGTCGATGTGGTGGTCTTGAATGTGGACAAGGGCAACCGCCGCATTTCGTTGGGCTACAAACAGACCAAAGAGAACCCGTGGGACGTGTTCGAGAAGGATTACGGTGTGCACACCAAGACCGCGGGCAAGATCGTGCGCATGATCGACAAGGGCGTGATTGTGGAGCTGCCGGCGGAAGTCGACGGCTTCGTGCCGCTGTCGCATCTCGCCAAGCCCAACCTGACCAAGCCCGCGGACGGCTATGCCGTCGGTGATACGCTCGAGCTGGTGGTGATCGAATTCAACAAGGACAACAAGAAGATCATCCTCTCCGAGCGCCTGACCAAGGAACAGTCGGATACCGAAGGCGGCAGGCGCAAGGGCAAGCGCGGCCGCAAGCCGGAAGGCCAGGAGGCGCCGGCCGAGGCCGCACCGGCCGAAGTCGTACCCGAGGAGGAGAAGGCGGCGTTCGACGCCGAGTTCACCTCGGGCGGGGCTGCTGCGCCGGCGCAGCCGAATCCGCCGTCCAGCAATTGATTCTCGCGTCATTCAAACCAGCGGGTTGATGCAGCCCTCAACCCGCTGGCTGTTATTCGCCGTAGGTCAAGGAGGGGCAGATGCCACGATCACGTTTCGGGCTTTCATGCGCCAGCCTTCTTGTTGCCGTCCTGTTGTTGCCCGCCCATTTGCGCGGCCAAATCACCGAGGATGAAATCAAGGCGATGTTGGCTGCCAACGCGCTGAGCGCCGCCCGCGCCAAGGTCGCGGAAGCCAGCCGCCAGGATCCCGCCTCCGCTGTCGCCGCCTACTACCACGCGCTGCTCGAAGAGAACGGCGAAACCGCCCTTACCCGGTTTCAGGAAGTCGTGCGCAAGTTTTCGTCTTCGCCCTACGCCGGCCGCGCGCGCTATCAAATCGGACAATACTACTTTGCGCGCGGCAGTTACCGCCGGGCGCGCGAGGCCTATTTGGAGTTGGTGCGCTGGTCTCCCGCCTCCGAACTGGCCGCGCCGGCCGCCTATCATGCCGCCAAGGCGCTCGCCATTTTGGGAGAGAACGCCACGGCGCGCCAGGAGCTGACCGCCTTTGTGCAGCAGTATCCGCAGGACAAGCTGGCGGCATTGGCGCGCCAGGATCTCGACGAATTGCCGCCCGCGCCGCCGCCTGCGGCTGCGCGCAAGGCCGCGCCGGCGGCGAAGCTCTCCTTCACCGTGCAAACCGGCGCCTTCGTGCAAAAGTCCAACGCCGTCGCGCAGCAAAAGCGCTTTCGCCAGGCCGGGCACAAGGCAACGGTGAGCGAGAAGCGTGACGGCAACACCAAGTACTATGTTGTCTGGGTGGGGGATTTCAGCACGCGCGAGCAGGCACGGGAGTTTGCCGAGCGGCTGAACCGCAAGCACAAAGTAAAGGGCAGCGTGGTGCAAAAGGAGAATTGAACTGTATTTGCCGCAGCCAGGAGTGATTCTGACTTGGCACGAGCGGAGAGGCCAACATGGCAACCGACGAAAAACTGCGCACGGAAAAGATCACCCCGGAGCTGATCGATTACATCGTCGCGAAGATCGTTCGCGAGATTGAGCCGGAGAAGATCATTCTTTATGGCTCTTACGCGCGTGGCGATTTTCACGAGGACAGCGACATCGATCTTTTGATCATCAAAGACAGCGAAGAGCCAAGCCGGATGATGCGGCGCAAGGTGGACGGCCTTTTCAGCGGCAGACTGTTTTCTCTCGACCTGCGAGTGCGAAAACCCTCGGAAGTCGAGTGGAACTTCCGAGTAGGAAATCCCTTTTATCTATATCACATTTTCAAGGATGGCAAAGTGTTATATGACAAAAACGCCTGACTTACGGAAGTTGGTGCATCAGTAGCTCATCTTCGCAAAAGAGAATCTCCTGTATGCCAGGGACGGAATGAAGGCAGAGTATTCTCCCTATCACACGATTTGCTTTTTGTGTCAAGGAAGCGCTGAGAAATATCTAAAGGCATATTTGATTTCGCAAGGATGGGAGCTTGAAAAAATTCATGATTTGCAGAGATTGCTGGGGCACGCCCTGAGCTACGATCAAAGCTTCAGCGAGCTTGTTCCTCAAGCAGAAACTTTGAATGAGTATATCACCGAAGGCCGTTATCCCGGCGACCTGCCCTTTGAGAGCATCGGCAAAGCGGAGGCTGAAGAGGCTCTCGCCGCCGCCGAAAAAATCGCAGAATTTGTGCTGGCGAAGCTGGCAGCGTGAAAATCTCGTTGACTGAAGTGTGGCCCTCGAATTCGTTCCAACCACAAAGCGGTGCCGATCGACGCGAATGGCATATCGGCGTTCGTTGGCGTCCAGGCGCGGTTTGAAACTCCTGCAGACTCACTATGATCCCCCTCTCGCAAGCCTTTGATCTCGTCATCCAAAATACCGGCCGGTTGCCGGCCGAGAAGGTTGAACTGCTGCAAGCCTCCGGCTGCGTGCTGGCGGAAAACGTGGTTTCCGATCTCGACCAGCCGCCGTTTGCGCGCAGCAGCATGGATGGTTATGCTCTGCGCGCCGAAGATGCCGCGCAGGCGCCGGCGCAGTTGCAGGTCGTGGGCTTCATTCCTGCCGGCGTTTTCCCGGACCTCAAAATCGAAAAAGGACAGGCCGCCAAAATCATGACCGGCGCGCCGCTGCCGCCCGGCGCCGATAGCGTGCAGATGATCGAAACGACCCGGCCGGTCGCCGGCAATCGCGTTGAGATTCTGGAGGCAGTGTCCCCGGGTAAGAATGTTTCGCCCCGGGGAAGCGAGGCAGTGGCCGGCCAGGTGGTGGCCCGTGCCGGCAGCTTCATTTCACCGGCGGTCATTGGCTTGTTGGCCGCGGTGGGAAAAAGCGAGGTGCCGGTTTATCGGCGACCTGCGGTTGCCGTCATTGCCACCGGCGACGAGCTGATCGACCTCACGCAAACCCCGGCACCGGGCCAGATTCGCAACTCCAACAGCTTGGCCCTGGCGGCGCAAGTTGCCAAGCTGGGCGCCCGCGCCGCCCTGTTGGGCGTGGCGCGTGATCAGCACCAACAGATTCGCGAGTTGCTGCAGCGCGGGCTGGCATACGACGTGGTGCTGCTCACCGGCGGCGTGTCGATGGGTGATTTGGATTTGGTGGAGGACGTGTTCGCGGAATTGGGCGTGCAGGTTTTTTTCAATCAAGTCGCAGTGAAGCCGGGCAAGCCCGTGGTCTTTGCCAAGCTCGGCGAGAAACTGATTTTTGGATTGCCCGGCAATCCCGTTTCTGCGGCCACGACGTTCGAGCTATTGGTGCGGCCTGCGCTGCGCAAACTGATGGGTTTCTCGGTTTATCAAAACCAGATCGTCGCAGCGCAACTGGAGGCCTCGATCAAGAACCGCTCGCAGCGGGAGTTCTACGCGCCCGCCACGGTTTGGTATGACGGCCGGCAGTTTCGCGTGCGGCCGCTCGAATCAAAGGGTAGCGGCGATCAGGCGACTTATGCGCAAAGCAATTGCTATTTGATCTGCCCGCGGGAAGAGATGGCGCTGCACGCCGGCGCGACGGTGAGCGTCATGCTGCGGCCGGAGTTTTTTTATCACTAGCATGACAACCTCGAGCCCGCGGCTGTCATTCTTGTCAGAGTCCTTCCGTGCTTCTGGCCCACGGCTCGTTTTCTGATGCGTGCCCGGCGCGAGGGAAGATTCCTGCGGATTGACGTGGGAGAGTGTTGCATCCACCTTGCCATGGCAGGATTGAAAAGAAAAAGCCACGGCAGTGCCGTGGCCATTTATTGCCGGAACCAGCGGGAGCCTCAAGCCTTCTTGACGACACCGATGAGCCAGAGCAGCACGATCGCGCCCACCACCGCCGTGACCAGCGAGCTGAAAGGTCCATATGTTGGAATGCCCAACAGGTCGAAGATGAAGCCGCCGAGCAGCGCGCCGATCACGCCGACCACCAAATTGCCGACGACACCGAGTCCTCTGCCCTTCATGATCCTTCCCGCCAGCCAGCCGGCTGCCAAGCCGATCAACAGAAACCAGAGTATGCTCATCTTTTTTCCTCCCGTGGTGTGAGTGAAGGAATGTGGGGAATTGTGCGGCACAAAATGCACAGCCGATCCGGCAAAGTCAAGCCTGGAATGCCGTCGCGTAGCGCCTCAGGGACTGGGAGTCGCGCAGCTTTCAGGCCTGCTGCAGACGGGGCGCCTGCGCTAGGTCAACCACCGTGATGGAGGCAATAGCGGCGCGCGGCACGCACAGGCCGGGCGGCAGCTTGCTTGACTCTCAGAGCCTCGATGCGTATATTGCGCCGCGTTATTCTCCTGGAACCGAGAGGCCGGCCTTTTTGGGCAAGCCTTCTTTGATGACGCAGCAACGCGAAGAGAGATTTTTCTACGACCGGGTGGAATAAGACGGCCGTTTCATTGTAATGCTAACAGTCCGGGTGAGGCGCCGGTGATAGATTCTCTGCCGGCGGCGCACGCGGCGCAAGAGAAATGGTTGCGCCCCTTCTGCACCTGGACGGTTATCAGCCCGGCAAGCGCCGGGGAAGCAACTGTCCGCCTCGGTCTGAGGCACACGAATCTACTGGAACGGAACAACGCCATGAAGCGAAAGAATGTAATCTACGTTGGTGCTCTGCTAACCTTCATTCTGAGTGTGACCGCCGTGCAAGCCCAAAAGAACAATGTCCGCGTCACGATTTACAACGAGAATCTCGCGCTGGTGCATGAGATGCGCGAGCTTGAACTGCCCAAGCCCACCGGCGTGTGCTCATTTCGTGACGTCGCCGCGCAAATCGATCCCACCTCCGTGCATTTCAAATCGCTGTCGCATCCCACCGCCGTGCGCGTGCTGGAACAGAATTTCGAATATGATCTGGTGAGCGCCGACCGGATTCTGCAGCGGTATTTGGATCAGAAAGTGCAACTCGCCACCAAGCAGGGCGGCACGATCAGCGGCACGCTGTTGAACGCGGCCGGCAATCTCGTGCTGCAGGCGGAAGACGGCACGGTCAAGATTCTCAACAGCAGCGAGATCGTGGCCACGGATTTGCCCAAACTGCCGGAGGGCTTGATCACGCGGCCGACGCTGGTGTGGCTGGTTGCCAACGACGGCCCGGCCAAACAGCGGGTGGAAGTCTCCTATCTCACCACCGGCCTGGCCTGGCATGCCGAATACGTGGGCGTGCTGGATGAGAAAGACGCCAACCTGAGCCTCGCCGGCTGGGTGTCGATTGACAATCAATGCGGTGCGACTTTTCCGGAGGCGCAGTTGCTGCTGGTGGCCGGCTCCATTCATCGCGCGGAAGCGCCCCGGCCGCTGCCCAAGCAAATGCGGGTGATGGAAATGGCGGCGGCGGCCGGCGGCTTCGAAGAGAAGGAATTCTTCGAGTATCATCTCTACACCCTGTCGCGCGCGGCCACGCTCAAGGATCGCCAGGTGAAACAGATCGAGCTGATTCCCGCCAGCCAGACGCCGGTGAAGAAGGAATACACCTACGACGGCTCGCGTGATCCCAAGAAGGTCAAAGTCACGCTGCGTTTCAAGAACAGCAAGGAAAACGGGCTGGGCTTGGCGCTGCCTGCCGGCAAGATCCGCCTGTACAAGCCCGAAGGCGAAGCGCAAGTTTTGGTGGGCGAGGATTTCATCGATCATACGCCGCGTGATGAAGAGTTGCGGCTCAACGTCGGCGATGCCTTCGACATTGTCGGCGAGCGCACCGTGCTCAGCACGCGCAAAGCCGGCGATCGCGCCGATGAAACCGAGGTCAAGATCGAAATCCGCAACCACAAAAGCGAAGCCGTGACCGTAAACGTGCTCGAGCATTTCTACGGTGATTGGACCATCCGCCGCGAGACCGCGGAGCACACCAAGAAGGATGCCACCACAGCAGAATGGCGGCTGGCGGTGCCTGCCCGCGGCAAGGCGGAGGTTACCTACACCTGTTTTCGTACTTGGTAGTTCGTGTCTTTCCGCCGGAGCATGTTGCAGCTCCGGCTGCGCTTGGGCTTCTGAAACTTCGCGTGTCGTGAAAACTCGGAAGATTCTGACGCAACGGCCAAGCCGTTGCAGGAACATTTTCTCAGAATTTTGCGATTTCAGACTCAAGGTCGTGTCATCCGAAGATGTTCCAGCCGCGGCTGCGCCGAGGCTTTTGACGCAACGGCCAAGCCGTCGCAGGAACATTTCAAGGTGCCTCGGTGCTCAGTTGATGAATGTCAGTATCCCGCGGAGATGAGCTGATCAGGCATCACATGAATCGCAGCGCGACTTCACGCCCGGCCGCCGCAAGCCCGGGCAAGGAAGCGGCCACCACGCCCGTTCGGTTCTTGCGCGGGCTGGGTGAGACCCGCAGGTGCGAGCTGGAGAAGATCGGCATCAAGACGATTGCCGATCTTTTGTTTTATTTGCCGCGGCGCTATCTCGACCGCTCCACCATTCTCAAATGCCGCGATCTGCGCGACGGCCTGGAAGCCACGGTCGTCGGCAAGGTCATGTCCGGCCAATTGCTGTATGGCGGACGCCGGCCGCGCTTCGAGCTGACCCTGGCCGACGGCACCGGCTTCATGAAGTGCGTGTGGTTCAATCGCGCCAATTTGTGGCCGAAGATCTTCAGCCGCGGGGAAAACGTTGCCTTTCACGGCAAGGTGACGTTCTTTGACGGCTACGGCATGATCCACCCGGATTTTGACAAGCTGGGTGAAGAAGGCGAGGCGCGCTTTCTCCACACCGGCAAGATCATTCCGCTGTATCGTTCTTCCGAAGCGCTGGCCAAGGCCGGGCTGGACAGTCGCGGGTTTCGCCGCTTTTTGCGCCAGGCAGTCGATGATTTTGCCCACACGCTGGCCGATCCGCTGCCGGCCGGCTTGCGCAGCCGTTACCGGTTGCTCCCGCTCGCCGAGGCGGTGGCGCAGATTCACTTTCCGGAAAGCGAGGAGGCGCTGGCAGCCGGCCGCAATCGCCTGAAATTCGATGAATTGTTCTTCCTCGAGCTTTTTCTCGCCTGCCGCAAGGCCGCGCTTGCCACGGCGCAGCAGGGCATCACCTTCACGGCGGTGGGCGAACGCACCTGGGAATTGGTCGAGAAGCTGCCCTTCCAGCTCACCGAGGCGCAGCGCCGGGTGCTGCGCGAAATTCGCGCGGACATGAAAGCGCCGCAGCCCATGCACCGCCTGCTGCAGGGCGATGTCGGCTCCGGCAAAACCGTGGTGGCGCTCATTGCCATGCTGATGGCGGTGGAGAACGGCTATCAAGCCGCGCTCATGGCGCCCACGGAAATCCTGGCGGAACAGCATTATCTCACCAGCCATCACTTCCTCGAACAGCTCGGCGTGAAAGTCGTGCTGCTGGTGGGCGGCCAGAAAAAGAGCGAGCGCGAGCAGATTCTGGCGGCAATCGCGAGCGGCGAGGCGGCCCTCGTGATCGGCACGCACGCGCTCATTCAAGGCGGGGTGCAGTTTCACCGCCTCGGCCTGGTGGTGGTGGATGAACAGCACCGCTTCGGCGTGTTGCAGCGCGCCGCGCTGCGCGAGAAGGGCGAACAGCCGGACGTGCTGGTGATGACGGCAACGCCGATTCCGCGCTCGCTGTCGATGACGCTTTACGGCGATCTCGATGTTTCGATCATCGACCAGTTGCCCGCCGGCCGCCAGCCGGTGCGCACGGCCTGGCGTTCCTCCCGCAAACGCGAACAGATCTATCAGTTCGTGCGGCAGGAGGTGCTGAACGGCTCGCAAGCCTACATCGTTTTCCCGCTGGTGGAGGAAACCGAGAAAAGCGATCTCGCGGCGGCCACTGAGAGCTACGAGGAATTGCGCCAGGGCATCTTTCGCGATCTCAATCCGGCGCTGCTGCACGGCCGCATGAAGCCGGCGGAGAAGGAAGTGATCATGGCGGGCTTCAAGGCGGCGGAGCACCAGGTGCTGGTGGCGACCACGGTCATCGAAGTCGGCGTCGATGTGCCCAACGCCACGGTGATGGTGATCGAGCATGCCGAGCGTTTTGGTTTGAGCCAACTGCATCAACTGCGCGGCCGCGTCGGCCGCGGCGCCAAGCAATCCTATTGCATTCTGATTGCCGACGAGCCGGTGAGCGCGGAGACGCGCAAACGGCTGCAAACGCTGGTAGACACCACCGACGGCTTTCGCATTGCCGAGGTCGATCTGGAATTGCGCGGCCCGGGCGAGTTTTTCGGCACACGGCAGCACGGCCTGCCCGAGCTGAAAATTGCGAACCTCATCTCCGATGGCCGGCTGCTGGTTGCCGCGCGCGAGGAAGCCTTTGCCCTGGCCAAGCATGACCCGCAATTGCAACGGCCGGAACACGCGGGCTTGCGCGCGCATTTGCTCCGGCATTATCGCGATCAGTTGGCCGCGCTGCACATCGGTTGAAATCAAACATTGACATTTAGCAGGTTAACGGATAGATTGGAGCCGCCATTGCTGCGCCGGCCGCGGCAGCACGGCCCGAGCGCTTCACCTCTGATGATACCTTTGGAAACAGGAGATTGTCTGCAATGCCCCATCGCAAACTGAACGCCCTGATGGCCAGCCTGGTGTTCGCCATTTCATTCATTGTCTATGCGCTGACGGTTGCGCCCACGACCCCGTTTTGGGATTGCGGCGAGTTCATCGCGTGTTCTTACATCCTCGGCATTCCCCACCCGCCGGGCGCGCCGCTCTATGTGCTGCTCGGCCGTGTCTTCTCACTGCTGCCGTTCGGCGTCGATACCAGCCTCGACCCTGCCAAGATTCCGGGCGTGCTGACCGACAATATCGCGCTGCGCGTGAACATGATCTCGCCGATCTTCAGCGCCTTCACCGCGATGCTCACCTATCTCATCATCGTGCGTCTTATCCTGCTCTTTTGGAAAAGGGAGCCGGAGAGCCTGGCGGAAAAAATCACGCTTTACGCCGCCGGCCTGGTGGGCGCGCTCGGCTTTGCCTTCTCCGACAGCCAGTGGTTCAATTCCGTGGAAGCGGAAGTCTACGCCGGCTCGATGTTCTTCACCGCGATCGTCATCTGGCTCATTTTGAAATGGCAGGATGAGGCCGCCGCCGCCAAGTCCGACCGCTACATTTTGCTGATCTTCTATCTGCTCGGCTTGGCCATCGGCGTGCACTTGCTCAACTTGCTCGCCCTGCCCACCATTGCGATGATCTTCTTCACCCAGCGTTACCAAAGCAAAGCCAGGAAAGAAGACGTGTTCGGCGAGCTGCTGCTCATGCTGGCGGTGGCCGGCGTAGGCGGGTTGACGATGTACTACGGCATCAATACCGGCGTCGTGCAGGGGCTGCCCTGGTTGATGGAAAAGGGCGGCGTCATGGCGCTGGCGCTGCTGCTGGTGGCCCTGGTGGTGGCGGTGGCAATGGCGGCGGCGAATCGCCAGCGGGTCTTCGGCATGGCGGTAACGTCGGTGCTGCTCATCATCATCGGTTACTCCACCTACTCGGCGATTTTTATCCGGTCGACGCTGGATCCGGCGATCGACGAAAACAATCCCGACACCCCCGAACGGCTGGTCAGTTATCTCAAGCGCGAGCAATACGGCGAAGTGCATCTCACCCCACGGCGGGCGCCCTTTTGGGAGTACCAAATCAAGCAGATGTACGTCCGCTATTTCAACTGGCAATTCATCGGCAAGGGCACGACCTACGATGTGCAGGGCCGCATTGTGGAAGTCTTCTCCCCGCGCGGCTTGTGGGGCATTCCGTTTCTGGTGGGCCTGTTCGGCATGTTTTATCATGTCTACAAGGATTGGCGCCGCGCCCTGCCGATCATGACCTTGTTCATCATGACCGGTCTGGCGATCGTGGTCTATTTGAATCAGGATGATCCGCAGCCGCGTGAACGTGATTATGCCTACACCGGCTCGTTCTTCGCCTTCGCGCTGTGGATCGGCATCGGCGTGGCGGCGCTGGTCGATCTGGCGCGCGGCCTGCTGGAGGGCAAAAAGGCCGCACCGGCCGGCACGGCGGCGCTGGCCGCGAGCGGGAAACACACCGGGGTGGCGGCCGTGGTGGCGGGCCTGGTGATCACGCTGGTGCCCGGCAACATGCTCTTCTCGATTTTGCCGGGGGTCGATTGGTTGTCGAATTTCCGTGAACACAACCGCAAGGGCGATTATGTTGCCTTCGATTATTCCTACAACATTCTCGCCTCCTGCGCCCAGGATGCGATCATCTTCACCAACGGCGACAACGACACCTTCCCCTTGTGGTTTTTGCAGTACGTGCACAACATCCGCACAGACGTGCGCGTGGTCAATCTGAGCCTGCTCAACACGGACTGGTACATCAAGCAGCTCCGCGACGATGAGCCCAAGGTGCCGATTCGCATGCCGGACGCCAGCATTGCCGCCATTCGCCCGATCGAATGGAAAACCAAAACCGTCTCGATTCCGGTAGCCCAGCAGGTCTACGAACGGTATTACCAGGAGACGCTCAAGCTCGATCCCAGTATCACTTATGAAGAAAACCCGGCGTTGCGCCTGGAAGTGAAGCCCACCTACGAAGGATTGGCCATCCGCGTGCAGGATTTGATGATTTTGAAAATCCTGGAGGACAATCAATTCCGTCGGCCGGTTTACTTCGCGGTCACGGTTTCGCCCGATAACAAGATTGGCCTGGAACCCTACATGCGCATGGATGGCCTGGCCTTTCGCGTGCTGCCGGTGAAACTCGAGCGCGGCACGGTCGACCCCGAGCTGATGTGGACGAACCTGAACGAAAAATTCCGTTATCGCAATCTCAACAACCCCAAGGTTTACTACAACGACAATGTGATGAGCCTGCTGCAGAATTACCGCTCCGCCTTTCTGCATCTCGCGCAGCATCATCTTTATCGCCGTGAAAACGAGCAGGTGGTGAAGGTGCTGGATCGCATGGGCGAGATTATGCCGGAGTCGGTCATTCCGACGAGCGACTTTCGCATCAACGAGGCCATCGGTATGATGTATGCCCAGGCCGGCCGGCCGGAAGAGTTGACCAAACGCTACCGCAATTTCGTCGAGAACGAATACCCGCGCCTGGAAGAACTGCGCGACCGGCTTTCCTTCGCGGATTATCTGAATTATCGCGGCCAGCGCGCGCTGGCGGAATCGCTGGTACAGAACATCATCAAGACGGCGCCCGGCCAGCGCGAGCCGTATCAGTGGATGGCGCGCTTCTACAACATGACCGGCGAGCGCGACAAGACCATCACCGTGCTGGAGCAACTGCTGGCGCGCTTCCCGGATGATCAAGCCGCGCGCACGCAATTGCAGCAGATGCGCGCCAGCTCGCCGGATTCCGCGAGGCCGGCGAACCCGGCGGACAGCAGTCACTCCTCGCGCTGAGCGCATGGACCAGCAGCCCGTGCCTGCCGCCCCGCTGGTGTCGGTCGTCATTCCGCACTGGCGCGGTGCCGCGCTTGTGCAGCGGTGTTTGCAGAGCCTGCGCACCACGGTTTATCAGCCGTTCGAGATTTTGCTCGTTGACAATGGCTGTGAGGACGGCAGCGTAGCCGCCACCGCGGCGCAATTCCCCGAAATCAAAGTTGTGGCCAGCGCCGTCAATCTCGGCTTTGCCGGCGGCTGCAACCTCGGCTTGCGTGCGAGCCGCGGCAAATACGTTGCCCTGCTCAACAACGACGCAGTGGTCACCCCCAATTGGCTGGCGCCCATGGTTGCAGCCATGGAGCGCGATGATCGCCTCGCGGCCTGCCAGCCGAAGATCCTCGCGCTCGCGCCGGCGCAGCAATTCGATTATGCCGGCGCCGCCGGCGGCCTGCTCGACTGGCTGGGTTATCCCTTTTGCCGTGGCCGCATCTTTTTCACACTCGAAACCGACCGCGGCCAGTACGATGAAGCGGCCGACATTTTCTGGGCGAGCGGCGCGTGCTGTTTGCTGCGGCAGTCCGTGCTGGCGGAAACCGGGCTGCTCGATGAAAGTTTCTTCGCGCACATGGAAGAGATCGATCTCAACTGGCGCATGCATCTCGCCGGCTATCGCGTCAGGGCAACGCCGGCCGCGGTGGTTTATCACCAAGCCGGCTCGACCCTGCAGACGGACTCGCCGCGCAAGGTTTATCTCAATCATCGCAACGGCCTGCTGCTGTTGTTGAAGCACGGCGAGGCGGCGCGCTTGTGCGCGATCTTGCCACTGCGTTTCATACTGGATTTGGCTGCGGCGCTGCGCGCGCTGTTCGGTCTGCGCCCGGCGCAGGCAGCCATGATTCTGGCCGCGTACGGCTATCTGCTCACCCACGTGCCGGGACTGCGGCAGCAGCGCCGCGAGAGCCGGCGCCGACGCCGTCTCACCGCTGCGGCCATGCAGCAAAGATTCTATCCGCGCAGCATCGTGTGGCAATACTTCGTGCGGCGCCGCAAGTGCTTCACGGATCTGCCCGGGGCGCCGTGAGTATGGTACGGGCGGCACAAGCACGAGGGCCGCGCGGCTGGAATGCCAACCCATCAATCAATTTGCAAGCGATCAAGGAAAAGGTTGTCAGAGTTCGAAAACTGCTCGTGCCCGGTCTGCCACGGTGAGGCGAGTGAACTTCATCTGCGCGTGGCCGATCGCTTCGCGCTGGCGCAAGGCCCGGCCTTCAGCCTGCAGCGCTGCCGCGCGTGCGGCATGGTTTATCTCAATCCCCGGCCCACGGAAGCGACGAGCAGCCGGTATTATCAACATGAAGCCTATCTGCCCTTCGCCAGTTTGGCCGGCCGCCAGACCGGCACGCAGAAGGTCTATGATTTTCTGCGGCGCCTGAATCTCAACTGGAAGCGCCGGCTGATCACGCGGCTGAAAACTGGCGGCGCACTGCTCGACGTCGGCTGCGGCACCGGCGAGTTTCTCGCATGCATGCGCGCGGCCGGCTGGCAGGTGGCCGGTTTGGAGCGCGAGGCCAATGCCGCGCACTGGGGCCGCCAGCAGTTCCAGCTCGACATTCAGGTGGGCAGCGTATCGGACTTGCAGCCGGGGAGATATGATGTCATCACGCTGTGGCATGTGTTGGAACACCTCTATTCTCCCCAGAAGGCACTGCAACGGCTGCGCGCCAACCTGGCGGACACGGGCGCGCTGATCATCGCCGTGCCCAACCTCGCGAGCGTAGATGCCGGCATCTACGGCGCCGATTGGATCGCGCTCGACACACCCCGCCATGTCAATCATTTCACGCCGGCCACGTTGACGCGCTTGGCGCGCGCCTGCGGCTTGCAGGTGCGGGCGCTGCGGCAGTTGCCGCTCGATGCCTTCTTCAACGCCGTGATGAGCGAGCAATTGCAGCGGCAAACGGCGCACGCCGGCGCCGCGCTGCTGCCGCTGCGTTTGCTGCGCGCCGGTGCGGTTGCCGCTGCTTCCCTGCTCGCCGGCAGCCGGCTGTCACCCTTCGCCTGCCAAGGCGCCACGCTGGTGGCGATACTGCAAAAAACATGAATGACAAGCCATGAGGCCATGGAATATTCTGCTGCTGGCGGCCGGCATTCTGTTCGGCTGTCAGCAAAAACCGGTCAGCGTCGGTTCGGAAAAAGAAATCGTCGTGTGCGCGGATTCTCTGGAGTTTCAATTGTTGCGGCCGGCGTTGCAGGCCGCGTTCGAGCGCGAATTGCCCACGCCGGCGCCGGAGAGAATTTTTGAAATGAAATGGGCACCGGTCGCCGAGTTGAGGCGCCATGTGCACAAGCCGCGCCTGGTCATGCTCGGCTGTTTGACGGCGGAGAATGCCGCCGCGCGCCAAGTCGCGGCCACGCTCGACGCCACGCAACGCCAGCAAGTCCTGCAGGGCGAGAGCTACCTGTTCAAATCCGACGATCCTTGGCGCCGCCAGCAACGGCTGTTGATTCTGGCCGCGCCGACGCGGGAAGAGCTGCAGCAGCGCCTCACGGCAAATGCCGCTGAGCTGTTCGAATCGTTCGAGCTGCCGCTGCGCGCCCTGATCGAGCAGCAGCTCTACAGCGTGCGCGAGCAGCAGGAACTGGCGCGGCGTTGGGAGCGTGAGTACGGCTGGTCGTTGCGCGTTCCGCATGACTATTTCATTTTCAAAGAGCTGCCGGCCGAGCGCTTTGTGATGTTGCGGCGCACCTCGCCGGAACGCTGGCTGTTCGTGGCCTGGCGGGCGGCGAATGCGGCAGAGCCACCCACGCTGGCGGAGGTGATCGCGTGGCGCGATGAGATTGGCGAAAAATATTATGAAGGCGACCGCGTCGCAACGCACGGCTTGACTGCCGCACCGGCGGAGTTTGCCGGCCGGCCGGCGCTGGAAGTGCGCGGCCTGTGGGAAAACGAAGCCAAAGTCGCCGGCGGACCGTTTCATTGTTGGGCAATTTACGACGCGGCACGGCGCACGGTTTTTCTGGTCGATGTTGCCGTCTTCGCGCCGGGAATGGACAAAGTGCCGCACCTGCGCCGCCTGGAGATTATCGCGCAGACTTTTCACACCGCTGCGGCCGCGCCGGCGGCGCCGTGAGTAATGTCCCTTTCAGTCGAACCGGCCGCCTTGTTGTTTCGTCATGCTCATGGCCTCTCCGCTGCTGGCAGGAAGGAAGTCCGACGGCACCTCGTCCCGGCAGCAGGGGAGAGGCCTGAGACGCAGTTCCCTCTCGCAACCTCTGAATGCCTATGCGAAGCTTACGTTACAAAATTGCCCTGGGCTATGTCGTGCTGCTGGCGATTATCCTGATCACCAGCGTGTTTGCGGTGCATGATTTTTCGCAATTGAGCACCTCGGTCGGCGGCATTTTGAAGCAGAACTATGAGAACGTGCTGGCCGCGGAGAACATGCTGAAAGCCCTGGAGAACCAGGAGAACGCCCAGCTCGCCATGCTCATCCAAAGCGGCGATTCGACGCTGGTGGTGTACAACACCGAACGCAGTGAAGAGCGCTCGCTGGTGGTGTACAACGCCAACCGCAGCCCGGAATCGGCGCTGTCGGTGTTCAACGCCAATCGCGATGAATTCCTGCAGTGGTTCGAGAAGATCAATCTCGCCGTCACGCAGCCGGCCGAGCACACGCTGTTGGAAAACATCATTCTCGCCTACCGCCGGTTTCTGGCCGATTCCGATTCGCTGCATCGCATGGTGCAGGAACGCCGCGCCTATGCCCGCGTGCGCAACTTCCAGCGCACCGAGATTCAACCCGTCACGCAGAAGATCCGCCGCGATTGCGAGACCGTGCTGAAATTCAATCAGGATGCCATCAGCAGCATGGACCGCCGCGCCAAGGACATTACCAGCCAGGCCACCCAGGTCGTGATCGTTGCCCTGTTCATCG
This sequence comes from bacterium, assembly GCA_023150945.1. Taxonomy (NCBI): domain Bacteria; species bacterium. The sequence continues at coordinate 180,483 of JAKLJX010000001.1, forward strand.
CCATCCTGCTCAGCATTCTGGGCAGTATTCAATTCACTGCCTCCATTCTCAAACCGCTCAAGCAGCTCACCCAAACCGTGCGCCGCATCGGTGAAGGCCATTTGAACCAGAAGATCGACATTCAAACCGATGACGAGATCGGCGAGCTCAGCCGGGAATTCAACAAAATGACCGAGCGGCTGCGCAGCTACGAAGAATTGAACATCCACCAGTTGATCGCCGAGAAAAAGAAATCCGAAACCATCGTGGAAAGCATCGCCGATCCCATCATTGTCACCGATGGGAACAACGCGATTTTGCTGATGAACGAGGCCGCGGCGGCGATGATCGGCGTAGCGGGTGAAAAAGCCCAGGGCCGGGCGTTGCACCTGTTGCAGCACAACGAGCTGCTCGCCCGCTTCCTGCACTTCGAGGCCGGGCACGAGCAGCAGGCGGCGGACGGCGAAACGCTGCTGGCGGTGGCGCGCGACGGCAAGACTTTTTACTACCGCCCGCGCCAGACCAAGATCACCGACCAGCAGGGCCAACTGCAAGGCGTGGTGACGCTGTTGCAGGATGTGACGCGCTTCAAGAATCTCGACCAGATGAAGTCGGAGTTCATGGCCACGGTGTCGCACGAGTTTCGCACGCCGCTCACCGCCATCAACATGACCATCGACATCCTCTCCCAGGAGGTGCTGGGCAAAATCAATCAGCGCCAGCGCGAGCTGCTGAATGCGGCCAAGGATGATTGCGAGCGCTTGAAAAAACTCGTGCGTGAGCTGCTCGATCTTCTGCGGCTGGAATCCGGCCGCTACCAGATCAAGAGCGAGTCGCTCAACCTGCAGAGCCTGCTCGACCATGCCTTGCGGCCGCTGCGGCTGCAATTCGAAGAGAAGGAAGTGGCGCTGGAAGTGGCGCTGGCGCCCGCCCTGCCGGAGGTGCCCGGCGATCAGGAAAAGCTGTCGTGGGTGATCAATAATTTGGTGAGCAATGCGCTGCGTTACACGCCCAGCCACGGCAAAGTGACCATCAGCGCCGAACGCAGCAACGGCGTGATTCAGGTGAGCGTGGCGGATACCGGCCGCGGCATTCCGGCCGATGCGCTGGAAACGATCTTCGAGAAATTCGTGCAGGTGAAAGAACCGAGTGACGCCACGCCCGGCAGCGTCGGCTTGGGGCTGGCAATTGCCAAGGAGGTGGTGGAAGCGCACGGCGGCAGGATCTGGGTCGAGAGTGAAGTCGGCCGGGGCAGCCGCTTCAATTTCACCATTCCGGTGACCCCGCAAGGCCTGCCGGAGGAGCAGGATTCGCGCTACTCCACGGTGCTGCTGCAAGCGGAATGAGGCCGCCGGCGCAGGGCTGGGCGGCTGCAACGTTTCGTTTTTAGTGAAGGGATCATGCCACCCAAAGTATTGGTCGTCGACGACGAGGCCAACATTCTCAAAACCATGGGCATTTGCTTCGAGGCCATCGGCTTTCAGTCGCGGCTGCTGTCCAAGCCGCAGGAAGTGCTGGAGGCGTTGCAGCAGGAGCAATTCGATCTCGCCTTCGTGGATTTGAAGATGGGTCCGATGGACGGTTTGGAAATTTTGGCGGAGATCAAGCGCCATTCGCCGGAAACCACCGTGGTCATCATCACGGCGCACGGCTCCATCGACAGCGCCATCGAAACGATCAAAAAGGGCGCCTATCATTACCTGCAAAAGCCGTTCGACTACAAGGAACTGCAAATCTTCGCGCAGAAAGCCTGGGAGCATCACGAGCTGACCCGCGAAGTGCGCGAGCTGCGCCAACAAGTGGCGGCGGCGCGCGGCAGCGACGAATTCCTCACCCGCAACCGCGAGATGCTGGAGATGCTCGAGCTTGCCGGCCGGGTGGCGGAAAGCAGCATCAGCGTGTTGATCGAGGGCGAAAGCGGCACCGGCAAGGAGTTGGTGGCGCAGCTTATCTATCAGAAAAGCCCGCGCGCCGGCCGGCCCTTCGTCAAGATCAATTGCGCCGCGCTGCCGGAGAACCTGCTGGAAAGCGAGCTGTTCGGCCACGTCAAGGGCGCGTTTACTGGCGCGGTGAAAGACCGTCAGGGCCGCTTTGCGATGGCCGACGGCGGCACGATTTTTCTGGATGAAATCGCCGAGCTGTCGCCCACCATTCAGGCCAAGCTGCTGCGCGTGCTGCAAAGCAAGGAATTCGAGCGCGTGGGCGAGAGCAAAACCACGCAGGTGGACGTGCGCGTGATCGCCGCCACCAACAAGAATCTCGATGAGGCGTTGAAAGAAGGCACTTTCCGCGAGGATTTGTTCTACCGCCTGAACACGATGCGGCTGAAGCTGCTGCCCTTGCGCGAGCGGCCGGAGGATATTCCGCTGTTGATCCAGCACTTCTTGCGGAAATTCTCGCCGGAGACCGTCATCGAGATTTCGCCGGAAGCGGCGCAAGCGCTGCGCGCCTATCGCTGGAGCGGCAACGTGCGCGAGTTGGAAAACGTGATCGAACGCGCGGTGTTGCTCGCCCACAATCATCTCGTCACGCTCGATCATTTGCCCGAGGAGGTGCGCTCGACCCTGGAGAAGCCGCAGTCCGCGCTCTCGCTCGAGGAAATGGAGAAACTGCACATCAAGCGGGTGTTGCAGCACGCGCGGGATTATGACGAGGCGGCGCAGATTCTGGGCATCGATCCTGCTACGCTTTGGCGCAAGCGCAAGAAGTATGGTTTGTGACCGGCGGCCGCCCGTTTGCGGCGGGAAGTCTTTGCAGCTTGATCACCTTCTGCCCAGTCCTTGCGGCCGGCCTCCCCAAATCCGCCCCGAGTTCGCCAAGTGAGAATTGTCAGGATCCCGCGCCTTGCCGCAACGATCTTTCTTGAAATCCTCCCTGGTTGTTATTGCAGTGCTGAATTTCCACTCGCCGGCTTCCTGCCACGCTTTTCCCAATTGAATTGAATTTTTGTCCAGCCAATGCCGCTTTTTTGCCGCGGATTTCAGCTTGCCAGCCAGCATCGGCATTGCAAAATGCAAGGTGACTTATCTGTTTAAAAACTTAAACAATTAGGCTGCAATAGCAGGCTCCGGCCGAAAACCGTCTTGCATTTTTCAAAATTCCGGCTGGGAGGAGGCAGGGATTGGCGTCGAAAAATCAGTAGCTTGTGGTCAGGGCCTGCATCCTGAAATGGTGGCACCCGCTTTGCGAAAAAGTGTAAAGATAATTTCACGCGCGCAGCGCACAGGGTCGAACGGGCGAATTTCTTTTTTGCAAGGATCTTCTATGTCAGTCAAAGTCACCACTCTCAACAACCTTGACGTTGCCGTGCTGGAGCCGCGCGGCTCGTTGATCGGCGGCAAGGAGACGGATGAACTGAAGGAAAAGGCCAAGGATCTGTTCGAGCAGGGCAATCGCAAGCTCGTGGTGGATCTGGGCAGCGTGACCTACATCAACAGCACCGGCATCGGTGCGCTGGTGGGCTTGCATGCCATGTACACCAAGGGCCAGGGGAAGATCAAGCTGTGCAACATGGGAAAAAGCGTGCAGAATGTGTTTGTGATCACCAAGCTCACGAGTGTCTTCGATGTCGAAGAGACGCGTGATGCGGCCATTATGAACATGTAATTCATTCCACTTTCAACCAAGCCACTCAATCGCGGAGGCATCATGAAGCAAGGTTTCTTCACCATCATGGTCGTAGTGATTTCGATGGTCATCGGGTATGCCATCTACACGCAACTGCCCAAGTTCATTCGCGACGGCGGACCGGTCGTGTCGGTGTTGATTGCGTTGACCATCATGGTCATCACCTTCATTTTCGAGCGGTTGTTCTCGTTGAAACGCGCCGAAGGCCGGGGCTCGATGACGCTGTTCCTGAAGAAGGTGCAGCAGGAAATCCACGCCGGCAACATCGACGGCGCCATCGAAGCCTGCGACCGCCAGCGCGGCTCCTGCGCCAATGTCATCCGCAATGGTTTGGCGCGCTACAAAGAACTGCAGAGCGAGGGCAAGGTCAGGGAGCAGAAGGAGATCATGGCGGACGTACAACACGCCATCGAAGAAGCCATGCTGCTGGAAGTGCCGTTGCTTGAGAAGAACTTGGTTATCCTCTCCACCATTGCTTCGGTTTCCACCATGGTCGGCCTGTTCGGCACGGTGATCGGCATGATTCGCGCCTTCAAAGCCATGGCGCAAGCCGGCGTGCCGGACGCGGTGCAGCTCTCGCTCGGTATTTCCGAAGCGCTGATCAACACCGCCGGCGGCATCTTCGCGGCCATTCTCGGCATCGTGTTCTACAATATTTTCACCACCCGCGTTGACAACTTCACCTACATGATCGACGAGGCGAGCTACAGCATCGTGCAAACCCTGGCGCTGCGCACCGGCAACAAATAACCACGCGAGGCGCAACCATGCCCAAAATCAAAAAAGCCAGAGTCGGCATCAAAATCGACATGACGCCGATGGTGGACGTGGCCTTCCTGCTGCTGACGTTCTTCATGCTCACCACCCAGTTTCGGCCGCAGGAAGACGTGTCGGTCATCATCCCCAGCTCGCATTCGGTGATCAAACTGCCGGAGACTGACGTGATGACGGTCACAGTGACCGGCGACGGCACCATCCACCTGGGGCTGGATTCGCAGCAGCTTCGCGCCGCTGTGTTCGGGCCGGAGTATCGCTTGAAGCTGAGCACGCAGGTGGCGGACAAGGAAACGCTGGCCAAGCTGATGATCGACGCGCGCATCCGCAACCCCAAGCTGCGCACCGTGGTCAAGGCTGACAAAGCCGCTCCCTACGGCGCCATCGAAGACGTCATGAACACGCTGCAAAAAACCAACATCACGCGGTTCAACCTCGTGACCGACATCGAGAAATCCTGAGGGAGGTTCACTATGGCTGCAGTTGAAAGTGGCGAATCGAGAAGTCACGCTCGGGCCGGAAAGAAACACAAGAAAAAACGCCGCCTGGGCATTCGCATCGATATGACGCCGATGGTGGATATTGCCTTCCTGTTGTTGACGTTCTTCATGCTGACCACGGTGTTCAGCAAGCCGCAGACGATGGAAATCAACCTGCCGCCCGACGAATCCAAAGTCGACGTGGCGGAGTCTAACCTAATGACGGTGCGCATCGTGCCGGACGGGACGGTTTACTGCAGCATGGGTAATGACGTGCCGGAAGCCATCGTGCTGGGCACGGATCTGAAAGATCCGGAGAAGAAGACCCGGGCGCTCGCCAAGTTCCGCCAGTTGATGGAGGAGCGCAACCGCTCGAATCCCAAACTCATCACCCTGATCAAGGTTCACCGGGAAGGCACCTACACCATGCTGGTGGACATCATCGACGAGCTGAATCTCGCCAACATCTCGCGCTTCAGCATTGCGCCGATGCTGCCCGAAGATCAAAAGCTCATGGAAAAAGCTGGATATACCGGCCCGCCGGTGCTAGCCGTTGGTCCATAACCAGGGAGAATCACATGGCGGATGTTTTGTTGGAACAACTCTTTCCCTATGGCGCGCCGGAGTTGGTGCGGGTCTACAAGAAGTATGTCATCCGCGGCCTCCTCATTGCCGCGGCGATTCACGGCACCGCCCTGGGCGCCTATTACGGCCTCCCGTTGCTGTTTCCGGAAGAGGAAGAGCCGACGGTCACGGTTCGCATCATGAAGTACAGCGAACTGGGCCCGCCGCCCTCGCTCACCAACCAAAGCGCGGCGCCCGCGGTCGCTGTCTCTGCGCCCGCGGTGCGGCCGAGCGTCGGCATTCCGGTGCCGGTGCCCGATGCGGAAGTCAGCCCCGAACAATCCTTTGCTTCGCAGGAGGAAATGGCGCAGGCCGTTGGTCCGATCGGGGAAGGCACGGGCACCGGCGGTGAAGTTGTGTTCGAGCAGGATATCAAAATCGAAGAGGACGGCCCGCCGCCGGACTTTGTGCCGTTCGAGAAGGAACCGGTTGCCATCAAAAAGCCCAGCCCGACCTATCCGGAAATCGCCCGCAAGGCCGGTTTGGAAGGCACGGTGTGGCTGAAGGTTTGGGTTGACAAAGAAGGCAAAGTGCGCAAGGCGGTGGTGCAGAAGAGCGACGCGGAGATTTTCAATCAAGCGGCCATCGATGCCGCCACGCAGTGGGTGTTTACCCCGGCGTTGCAGCAAAACGGGCCGGTCTCGGTGTGGATCTCCATTCCGTTCCGCTTCAAGCTGGCGGGAAAGTGATTCTCGTGGCCAAGCTGAGAATTGCAGACCTGCTGGCCTACACCGTCGTCGTCGTGACGCTCGGGCTGGCGTTCCTGATCTTCCTGGGGCTCCTGTTCCCGAGCCTGTCTGTTTTGCCGGCCTACATTCCGATTCAAATGCGGGTGATGTTCGGCATTGTGGCGCTGTTAATGGGCGTTTACCGTTTAGTCATGATGCGTTTTCATGCGGCGCGATCTTATCGAGATGATGAATAGAATACTTTGGTCTGCCCTTGTGCTCGCCGGCCTCGCGGGATGCTCTCTGGAAGAGACGGAGAATCCGACGCGAGGCGCGGCGGTGATGTTGGTCAATGAATCCCATTACCGCCTGATGCAGCGCGAGGCGGAGCGCTTCCACAGCCTTTATCCCAAAGGCAGGGTGGCCGTGCACGCCACCTCGACGCGCGAGGCGATCGTGCATCTGGTCAACGACAGCGTCGGCGTCATTGTGATCGACCGGAAGTTCAACGAGGAAGAAGAGCAGGTGGTGCAGGAGGCCAAGCTCGAGATTATCAATCTGCGCATTGCGGAGGACGCACTAGCGATCATCACCCACCGGCAAAACCCCATCACCGGCATTTCGCGGCAGTCCGTTGCGATGATCTTGCGGCGGGAGGCGAGCGATTGGAGCCAGATCCCGGAATCGAATTGGTCCGGCGCCATTGACCTTTGCCTGACCGGTCGCAACTCCGGCCCCTATGAGTTGCTGCAAAAGAATTTTTTCCCTTCGCAAGAGGACTTCATCCCCAACCGTCTTGCTGCCAACCAAAATCAGGTGTTGCAGTATGTCGCGACGCACCCGCGCGCTGTCGGGGTGGTCTCGCTGAGTTGTCTGGCGGACAGCCTCGGCCATCCCGTGCCGTATGACTCCACCACCACGGTGCGCGTGCTGGCGGTCGAGAACGTGGACTCCACCGGCGTCAGCCGGCCCGTGCAACTGCACCAGGCCTACATCTACAACGGCACTTACCCTCTGCATTATCCGGTCTATTTCTATTGGACGGCAGAAGGCCGCAGCGTCGCCACCGGCTTCATCACCTTCGTTGCCAGCGGCCCCGGACAGAAAATCATCTTGGACGCCGGGCTGGTTCCTGCCACCATGCCCGTGCGCGTGGTTCAGCTCAAACAGGATTAGAGGCGTAATGAAACGACACACTCCTTTGATCGCATTCCTGGTGCTCAGCGTGGCCACCGCAGCCTGGAGCCAGGGCAAGGTCCCCGAGGCCAAAGCCCTGCTGGGCCGGGGCAAAACCAATGAAGCGCTGGCTCTCTTGCGCCAAGCCGTGGCTGTCAGCCCGCGGGATTTGGCCGCCTGGGAGTTGCTCGGTGAAACGCATCTGCAGGCCGGCCAGCCCGATTCCGCAGTCGCTGCCGGCCAGACAGTAATAGATATTGACAATAAGAATCCGCTGGGATACATTCTGGTCGCCAAGGGCGCGGCTGCCAAGAAAGACTTTGCGCTCGCCTTCAAAACTCTGAAGAACGGCCGCAAGAACATCAAGAACAATGCGGCCCTGCTGGCGCAGCTCGGCGAAGTCTACCTGGCCGCCGATTCGGTTGAGCAGGCGGTGGCGGCATACACGCTGGCGAAGGAAGCTGATCCGAAAAACACGGCAGCCTACGAAGGCTTGGGCGATGCCTATGCCAGAATGGGAAGTGCCGGCATGGGGATCCTGCAGTATGAGAAATCGCTGGAGATTGATTCGCTGCAGGCGGCGCTCTATCACAAACTCGCCCGAACCTACTACAAGGAACGGCGCTATACCGAAGCCGCGCGCACCTATGAGCGCTTGACCGGCCTGGATACGACGAACCAGGCGGCGCTCTTTGAACTGGGAAAGATTTACGTTTCCGCCAAATTGCCGCGTGAAGCGGCGCGGGTGTTCAAGACGCATGTGCGCCGCTTCCCGCAGGTGGAGGAAGCGTGGCTGCTTTACATGGACGCCATGTTCCAAAGCCGGCAGTTTCAAGAATCGGCCGAGGCCGCGCAACATGTTTTGCAGAAGGATCCCACAGCCACCGGCGCGTTGCGCGTGCTGGCGGCTTCGCAGGCGGAACTGAAAGATTACCCGGCGGCGATTGTCAGCTACCAGCGGCTGAGCGCGGCGGACACACTCAGCGTTGACGACCTGAAGCGGTTGGGCCGGTCGTATGCCGAAACCAGGCAGGATTCACTCGCGGCCCTCACCTACGAAAAAGTCGTCGCCAAAGACCCGAACCAGTGGAACCTGTACAGCGATATCGGCGCGCTCTACATGCGCTTGAAGAAATTCGATATCGCCGCCAACATGTTCGAAAAGGAATTCGTCAAGGATCCGGATTCGCCGGCGATGGCGAGCACCTACATCAATTACGCCAACTGCAAGATGGCGCTGCGGCAGTGGAATGAGGCGCGCGCCGGCCTGCGCAAAGCCCTGCAGTTGCAGCCGAAATACTTGCGCGGCCGCAACTCCCTCGGCCTGTGTCTGAGCCAGGTCGATTCCGTGCAGGAGGCGCGCAAGCAATACGAACTGGTGATCGCGCAAGGCGACAGCGCGCGCGAGAAATACCGCGCCGAACTGGCCGAGGCCAACCGCCAGCTCGGCTTTCTCAACCTGCTGGAGAAGAAATATCCCGCAGCCGAAGACTACCTGCTCGCTTCGCTGAAGTTCGATGATAACGACTATCAAAGCCACCTGTGGCTGGCGCAAGCTTTCGCCCTGCAGAACAAGCGGGAAGAGGCGAAACGGGAATACAATCGGGTGCTAAAATTGAATCCGGGACACAAAGACGCGTTGGAAGGGCTGAAATTGTTGGGACAATAACCGTTGGTTGATCGATCGCTCAAGGAGGAAGGTTTTATGTTCAAGATGACTGGCAGGCTGTTGACGGGGTTGTTTGCCCTGTTGCTGTTGCACAACTGCTCGTCCAAACCGGATATTCCGCCGGTGACGGGCTATGAACGGTATCAGAACCCCTACTTCAAAGGAACCTTCAGCTACCCCACCGGCTGGCATATCGTGGAAGAAGGCGGCAAGGTCAATATCTATTCGGCAAGTGATCCCAATGTCATTGACAAGTTTTACAATCCCACTTCCAAGACCGGGAAGGACGGCGCGCAGCTAGCGGTGAGCTATCAGCGCCTGGATTCCGTGCAGGCGCTCGCGCAATATGCCGACTCCTTCAAGCAGGATCGCGAAACCGAGGGTTTCCAAATCAAGTCCGTCGATGACAAAATCATCGACAGCACCGCCGCCAAGCAGATCGTGTTCAGCGGCGCCTATGACAAGGAAACGAAGAAACACGTGGTGCATGTGATCGCGTTGAAAGATTCCGTGCTGTACACCGTCGAATATTCCGCTTTCAACGACTATTATGAGCCGTATCGCGCCGCCATCGATACTCTGCTTGCCACGCTGAAGCTGCCCAGCAAGCAAGCGGCTGCGGCAGCCGCTGACCCCAGCCTGCCCTCCGCGGAATTCATCGAGTTCTCCAACGAGCGCCTCAGCCTGCGCCATCCGGACAATTTCAGCCCCAACCTGCTGCGCGCCAAAGCGCCGGCGGAATTCTCCCTGCAGTTGAAGGGCTACCGCCAGGATTGCACCGTGCAGCTCGATGTGTTGCCGGCCCAGGGCCTGACCGTGGACAAAGTCTTCGCGCAGAACGAAAAATTCTTCAAAGGCAAAGGCCAGAGCGAGACCACCATCGACGGCAACCCCGCCATCTATCGCAACTACTCACCGGTGCGCGGCGTCGAGAGCCGGGTCTACTTCGTGGTGAAGAACGACAAGATTTACCGCCTCATCATGAACTATGACCAGACCAAGCGTGCGGATTTTCTGCCCGCGTTCGAGAAGGTCGTCGCCTCTTTGAAGATCAAGTAGGCTGTCCGCCCCGCCGAAGCTGAGCGTTCCAGCTCAGCAGCACGCACGAATGAAAAAGCCGGAAGCATGATTGCCTCCGGCTTTTTTTATTGTTGCTCCGGGATGCGGACGCCATAGCGTCGGGCGGCGGTGAGATTATGTTGCTGCCCCGCCCTCGCCGTTGCAGCAAAGCCTCAGAGTTTCCTCGACTCTCGCAGTTCTCCAAATCTCGGCTCAACCGAGGTGGGAGCCTTCCCGGACCGGAAGGAGTTTCTAACCCTCGTGAACCGCTGTTGAAGCCAACCGATTCGCGGTCGCAACCCTGCCCCGCGAGGAGGCAGGATGGCCAAAGTGAAGTCGCAACGCACTAAATCGTGTGCCCGCCATCCACCACGTATACTCCGCCGGTGCAAAGCGCCGCGGCGTCAGAGGCCAGAAAGATCGCAAGCCCGACAACATCCTCCGGCACGCCGAGCCGCGGAATCGCCTGCTGCTGCAACACGCGGCCGGCGATTTCTTCATTTTGCCAAAGCACGGCGCTAAAGCGGGTTTTGATCACGCCCGGACAGATGGCATTGACGCGAATGCCGTCCCGGCCCCATTCGCGCGCCATCACCTTCGTCAAGGTGACCAGCGCCGCTTTGCTCGCGCTGTAGAGGCCGAGCAGGGGCTCGGGTGAAATCGCGCCCACGCTGCTGAGGTTGATGATGGCGCCACTGCCGCGTTTCGCCAGCGTCGGATAAGCCCGCTTGCACAACTCGAGCGGGCCCTTGACGTTCACCGCCATGATCTTGTCGAACAGACCTTCTTCCAGGTCGAGCAACGGCCCGAGCACCGGGCTGATGGCCGCGTTGTTGACGATGATATCGAGTCCGCCGAACACGGCCTGCGCCTGGTCCACCAAAGCGCGCGCTTCTTCCATTCGCCCCATATGCGCGGCCAGGGCGGCCGCCTCGTGGCCGGCCTGCCGCAGCGTTTGCGCCACGGCCTCCACTGCTTCCAGTTTGCGGCTGCTCACGACGACGCGGGCGCCGCATTCAGCCAAGCCACGGGCAATGGCCGCGCCGATGCCTTTGCTGGCCCCGGTGATCAAAGCAACCTTGCCGGTCAGATCGAATCGCGTATTCTGTTGCATGGAAAGACTGAGGTGAATGATGGTGAGAGGGTGAGGCGTCCTGCGGATTGTCGTTTGTCTGGCAAGGTCCACCAGGTGCGGAATGCAACGGCGAGCCGGTCCGCTTTGGCGGGACGCGCCTGCATGCTGAAACCAAAATAGTACAGTAGGCCAGTCGTGCGAGAGATGTCCAGATTAGAACCCTTGAGGAACCAATCCCAGGTTGTTGATACTCCAATTCACTTGTTCGAGACTTTCATGTACTCTCGAAATCTCCTCATAGTCCCAATATCTCAGCTTATCCCTCAGGTCTTTTACATCTTGCACATAGTTCTTGATCTTCTCAATTTGCTGTTTATCTGATACGGCGACAACACCCTGCACCGCAGGGTTATTGAGTGACTTAAGCAAGTTCAGAATAAGACTATCGATACTTCCCTTCGTTTGGACTTCGAAAACATAAATCACACGTCCCATATTCCCGATTGTTGCTTCCCAAATGGTGTCAACTTTTGACCCTTCGGAAACTTTCTGTTCAATCTTTGCAGTGAATCCAAGCCACTGGCCTATATCTCTCAACTTGTCTCGAATATCATCATGAATAAACTTCGATGTCTCTGCCGGTTCAACTTCTGTCACTTCATCATTGTCTCTCTTCGAGTGAATCTTACTGAGATTTTCTTCGACCTGGAGTTCAAACCAAATAAAGTAGTCGACTGCGAGTAGAGTCGTATCACCAAAACCCGCGCTCTTCAATTCTTGGGCGATCTCCTTGCAGACTTGACAAAGTGAGCTGTAAACGTCGCCAGTGAGTTGGTAGTCATATCTTGGAAGTTTGCTGATAGATAGATAATGCAAGCCCACATACGCTCTTCTGTTCCACAACATGAACTCATTGGGATGGGTTTTGCAGAGAATCTCACTGATCATGGCTGGTCCGATGCCTTTGATTTCGCTTCTGAAGATGTCCCATCTCTCAGCAATGTCAGCTTCGCCCCAGACCAAATTGGCAAGATTCTTTCGAAGATTCGCCAGACCGTTGTCTTCAATTATTTTGTCAACCACGTAATGTTTATTCCCCCAAATCAACATGGCCCAAAGTTTCGAAATATATTCGTAAATTTCCTCAGGTGTCATCGCAAGGATTCTGTCTCGCGTGAATTGTTGGTAGTAAGCTGTGAAGTCCAGGCGATCCTTGAGATGTTGGTTAAATTCCTGAGGATCTTTCTTTGATGCTCTTATGAATTGTTGAATATGTTGACGCAACAAAGTGTGATTCATGCTCATGCTCCAGTGTTTGATATATCCTTGCTGAGGGCTCTTTGGTCTCGGCGGATTACGCTTTAGTCATCCCAATTCCGTACTTTGCCTCAATTCTCCTCCTTCGGAAACTCCACCGGGAAGGAATGCCGCAACCAGATTCTGCGATCGGAACGCACGTTTTCATCCGCGAAGTCATACTCGACTTGCAGCAACATGTCGGGATTCAGGCGATACTCCAATCCCAAACGGTGGCGCAGTTGCAGTTTGTACTCCAAATCCGGCAGCGGTTGGCCGGCGATCGCGGTGGCGCTGTCCTGCTCGGCGCCGCTCTCGAGTTGGCCGATGTAGGAGAGATAGAGATTGTCGAGCAGATATTTCCCGACCGTCAACCGGCTGCTGCGGAACAACGAGCGCCGGGCATCGGGCAGGGTGGGCGTATTTGCCGAGGAATTGCTGGACAGGTTGGTCGTCAGGAAATTCCTGGTGAAGCGCGAGCTGAAGCGTACCACGTCCAGGCCGAGCGTGCGCTGCACCGCGCGCTCGACTGGCCGCAGAAACGGCCGCAAAATCAAATTGTCGGTGCCGATGCCCACGGCTTCGGTGGCTTTCTCGCCCAGGCGGTCCACGGAATAGCCCAGCGAGGCCAGCACCTGTTCCTGGCCGGTTCCCAGCAGGTTGGGCTGATCCGAAACGAGTTTGAATACGGCGTGCTGAAAGCGGCCGCGCGGCTCTTCCCGGCCCGAGACCGGGTCAATGGCCACCAAGGTCAGGTAGACATTGTAGGGCGCGTTGGTGGAATCGCGCACCACGGTTTTGGCGCGGCCATAAACGATGGGGAAGAGTTGGCTCTTGTCGAATTCTGCGCCGAATTCCTCGACCTCGAAGTTCATGTCGAGATATTCGACCTCGCCGCGGGTGGCGAGCACGCTGCCCTCGATGCGAAAGGCATTCTCGCCATAGGTGGTGTCATCCACGATGCCGGCGAAACGCAAGCGGCTGCGGGCATCATCGACGCCGAGATCGATATAGACATCGTTGAAGGCGGTGGGAATGGCGCGCACGTAGTGATTGTCCTTGCGGCTTTCCGCCACCACGTTCCAGTTGATGCGGCGCAGCAGGTGGCGCAAAACCGGATCGGATTCCTCGATGAAAGGAAACTGGAACTCGACGTTTTCGAGCACGGCGCGGCCCTGCACGCGCGGATGGTCCCACGGCCCGCCGATCATGAACTCATCGGCATCGCCCCACACGGCGGTGGAATCCACCAAGCCCGTCAAGCGGAAGCGGCCGATTTCATGCTTCTTCATCAACCCCGGAATGCTCAACGGCAAACCGTTTTCCGAGGACTTGGCCAAAATGGTGCCGAGATGCAGGGAGGAGTTCCCGATCTGCAGCGGTTCCCAGCCGGGACCGCCGGCAGCCGCCAGCGCGTCGATGCCGGCGCCGCTGGCATCGGCAAGCAACACCGGCGCGAGGTGCTCGACGTTGCGCACCGACAGCGTGGCTTCGCCGAGGCGGGCTTCCAGAAAGGGAATCGCAATGAAAGTGCCGCGGCCATCGATGGCAATCTCAGCATTGATGCCGGTGATTTCGCGCGCCAGCCGCGCCATCGGAAGGGCGCCGTCACGCAGGCTCAAGCGGGAATTGCACAACGTCAAGCGGCCATAAGGGCCGCGCACATTGAGGCTGAGCTGGCTTTGACCGGAGGCGCCCGGTTTGAACCAATTGCTCACCTCTGGCAGGATCGCCAGCAGATTGCCGCCGCCGGCAAACGAGGCCCGCACGTCGGCTTCGCCGCTGAACGGCAGAAAGGCTTCGCCCGCGAGCGAGAGCACGTCTTGTTTACTGAGGCGCAGTCGCGGCAGATAAATCCCATGGCGGGAGAGCCTCGCCGGCGGTTGCTGGTCGCGGCTGTTGTCCTCGAGATCAGCACTCAGCTCGCTGAAGCGTATGCCGAACACGCTGGCATTGCGCACGGCGAGCGCGCCGGAGAGCGGCACGCCTTTTTCGCTCCAGAAATCAGCGGCCGGGCCGTCGGCGTTGAGCCGGAGCGAGGCCTCGCCGTCGAATTTGTGCGCCGGCATGCCGGTGAGCGCCTGCAGCAATTCGCCGCTGCGAATTTCTCCCCCGCGCACATCGATCTGCAACCGGCGGTCGCTGCGGCGATAGCCAACTTCGGCCGCGAGGCCCGGCCGGTTGTCTTTCATCACCTGCAGGCTGTCAATCTGCCAGCCGCTGCGGTCCGCGTTGATTTGACCGCTGATCGCGAGATTGCCCACTTCATGAAAGAAACCATCGAACAGCCAGAAGTGCCCGGCAAGTCGGGGATCGTCGAGGCGGCCGCTGAGCTGCATTTCCCCGAACATCTTGCCGCGCCAAGCCGCGCTGTCGCCCGCAGCGCCGTTCAACAAGCGGCTGAGATCCGCACCGGACAAGCGCAGGCCGCCTTTCACCTCGCGGCGGCTGCCGGTTTGCACTTCGAGCGTGGCATTGAGCCAGGGCTCGCAGCGGAAATCCGTGATGCGGAAGAGACTGTCCTGCACGTGCAGCGTGTAGTTGGCGATGAACTCATTGGGCCGGCCCGGAAAGAATTTGACATAGCCGGAGGTGACCCGCTCGCCCTGCAACAGCGGCAGCATGTAACCCACCACGCGCAGAAAGCTGTTTGGCGAATTCTTGCGGCGCACCTCCAGGCCGATGTTGAGGCTGTCGGTGTGGCCTTCGAGGTTGAAATCAACATCGAGATCAGCCAGCAGCGAGCGCGAGATTTTTTCTCCGAAGAGCACGGGCAGCGCCTCGACTTCCAGCCCTTCGATTTTGAACATCGGCCGCGCGCCGAGCCGCCAGAAAGTGGCATTGACCTTGCCGGGTTGCTGCGGCAGCGCCGCGCTCAGGCGCAGCGTGTCGTGCGCCATGGCAAAGTTGCCCAGCCAGCGGATGGCCGGCTGGTCCGGCCGTTGCACTTCGAGCGACATGCGGCCCTGCAGCAACGGCTGCCAAAAACTGCCGGAGATCTGCGCCACACTGGCCATGCGCGTTTGCGGCAGAGCCGGCAACGAGACGAGGCCGGCGCTGCCGTTGGCCGGGCCGTTGTCTTGAAATTTGAAACCGCGGCGCGCCAGCAAGCGCGAGAGCAGCGGCGTCAAGCGGCCTTCCACCACCACGGTTGCGGCCACCGGCAACTGGCGCGCGCTGAGATCGATATTGCCCCAGCCTTCCCACTGAAATTCCGGCGGCGGCGCCAGCGCTGGCGCGGCACGTTCGTGAGCGAGATCAATCATGCCGCTGCCGCGCCAGCGCAATGAGGCGCTCGCGCCGGCCGCGACCGTGTCCGCCGGCTCGGCGCCATATTCGAATTGAGCTTTCACTTCACGCAGCCTCTTGCTGCCGATCACCGCGAGCGGGCTGGCGAGGCTGGCTTGAATGTGCGGAGAAAAGAAAGTGCCGGTGATGCTCGCATGAATTGCAGCCAGGCCGGTAAGGGGAGCAGCCTGACCGGTGCGTGGCGGGCGCGCGACGCGCAGAAAGGGCGCCAAAAACTCGCGCAGCGCAAGAGAGTCACAACCAAAATGCAGATTGAGTGCCGGCGCGCGCACTGCCAGATTGGATTGGTTGGCTTGCAGGGAATCTGCCGGTGGCATCTCGGCGGCAATTCTCAGGGCATAGGGATTCTTGCCGCGCCCCAGCGACGCCATCCAAAAGGGCAGCTCCCCGAGTTGCACACTGCCGCTGAAATGCATGGGTTGGGCATTCACCAATTGCCTGCCGTTGGCAATGGTCAGGCTGCCGTCTTGTAATGTGGCATCAAAGCTGGCGTCTGCAATGACGAGTGGCGCGGTTTGCAGGGAGGTGGCCACATGCTTCATCAAATTGTTGCCGGTCAGGGCGGCAAGCTTGTGGCTGAGGCGATCCAGCCAGGAGGAGGCTTGCGGTTTGGCCGGGCTGACCGGCTCGTTCAACGCGTAGAGGAATTTGCCGTGGCGGAGATGCAAATGGCCGCCGACTTCGATTTCGTCTGCAACCGACTCCGGCGTCGTCGCCGGGTGGCGGGCGAAGACCAGGCTGCCGCCGAGCGTGCCGCCGGCCATTTCCATTCGACCCGGCAAGCCAATGGGCAACCGGCCTTTGAACTGCAGATCGGAAATATCGAGGCGGATGGAATCGAGCGCGACGCGCCGCATGTCGATGGCGGTGGAGAGCGTCAGTTCCGCGGCGCTGGGATGCTGGACGTTGCCGTGCAGCCGCACCTGCGCCTGCGACTCGCCCCAGGCGTGCATCCAGCCGTTGATGTCATTTACGATGGTAAGGGCCGGTTGCGCGAGTGCGCTGTCGGCGAATGTGATCCGGCCGTGATGAATCTCGACGTTTTCGATGATGAGATATTTCGAGGCCGCGGCTGCTGGCGCAGCAGTTTCCGGAGAACGTGAATCGGCAGTGGCTGGCACCGCGGGGCGGGCCGCGGCCGGCGGCGTGAGAGCAGGCGGCTTCGCCGGTGCGGCCGGCTGGGAGGAGCGCGCCGGCGAGATCGCCAGCACCGGCTCAAACACCGCGATTTGAATGACGCGCGGCGCAGGCGCGAACAGGTCACGCAGCAGCGCGAGATAATTTACACGAATGGAGACTTGCCGGGCGTGCAGCGTGAAGGCGATTTTGCCGGCGGTGGCATGGGGCTGAAAGGAAAGGTCACGCAGGTCGACGCCGCTGAAGGTGGGATGCAAATCCCGATAGAGCAACACCCCGCCGAGCGTCGTCTCGATTTTTTCCACGACGATGCGCTGCAGCAGGGGGCGGCTGGCGTAGATTTTCCACCCGGCGAGGCCAAGCAGAGCGGCGACCACCAGAGTGGCCGCCGTCAGCAAGCGCCGGCGTCGTTTCTTCATGGCCGACAGGCGTGATGAGTTTATGTGGAGCTATTCCAAATCCAGCGGTACCGGAGCGGCGGCGAACTGGGCCGCCGGCATGCCATGGGGTTCGAGGTCGGCAGAGATGATTTGTTCGCTGACCCGGCCAAAGCGGCGTTCGCGGCCTTGGTAAGCCAGCAGCGCTTCGTAGAATTCGCAGCGGCGGAAGTCCGGCCACAGCACTTCGGTGACGTAGATCTCGGTGTAGGCCAGTTGCCACAGCAGGAAATTGCTTACGCGCAGCTCACCGCTGGTGCGAATCAACAAATCCGGGTCTGGCAGCTCAGAGGTGTAGAGGAAGGACTTGATCAGTTCATCATCAATGGCTGACGGGTTCAAGCGGCCGGCCTTGACTTCGGCGGCGATGCGGCGCATGGCATCCGTCAGCTCCTGGCGGCTGGAATAACTGAGCGCCAAATTGAGGGTCAACCCGGTATTCTTGCCCAGCGCGCGCATGGCGTGTTCCATGCCGGCGCGGGCGACATAGGGCAGATCATGCAGATGGCCGATGGTCATCAGGCGGACGTTGTTGCGATTGAGCTCCTCGATCTCTTCCCGAATGGTCTTGACCAGCAAACTCATGAGAGCGGCAACTTCGCTTTTGGGCCGGCTCCAGTTCTCCGTCGAAAAGGTGTAGAGCGTGAGGTAGCGGATGCCCAACTCGCCGCTGGCGCGCACGATCTCGCGTACGGAATTGATGCCTTCACGATGGCCGTGTACGCGCGGCCGGTTGCGCAGATTTGCCCAGCGACCGTTGCCATCCATGATGATGGCAACATGCTCAGGCAGCGGCCCCCGCTTCAGGCGATTGATATATTCATCCCAGACCTCCTGGTCTGCTTTGCTGTCTTCAGAACCCCGCCAAATCGCCGGGCGAAAACCATCCTGTTTGTCTTCCGCATTCATGGACGCTACTCGTAACTCGCTTAAGTTTTGGAGGTTATTTTGTGATTCCAACATGGCTGCGAAACATACTCGTTGGTTCATTCAAAGTCAAGGAGAATTCCATGCTACCGGGGAAGGGCAAGTCACAGCCGTAATACTCTGAGCAGCATGGATTTATCGCGCGCCCCGCAGCGCACGAAACTGCCGGAATAACATGAGGTAGCGACAAGCACATTGCCTGCGCAACAACTTTAAGACAACGTAACTTTGCGCACCGCCCCGCTTGGCTGAAAAACAATAAATTTCTGAAAAAAGCTTGCGCATCGCGGCAACTTTTTGTTTATTGACAGCCGCTTTTGCTCTTGTGTATCGGAGCAAGCACTCCGGGCTTCGCTGCCGCTGCGCAACTCCAGGACGAGGCGGGCAGGCTGGCAGAGAGCCGGGCAGTCACTTCAATTCTCAGGTTGCTCGACTGAACCATGCTGACACGGAGGTCTACCCATGTTCAAATTCAAATCCCGCGAGCTTGATTTCATTGAAATCTTACCCCCATCTTCGGAAGCGCTCAAAGAGAATCTGGAAACCATTCTGAGTGATTCGGAACGTTGGAATGCCGCGCTGGCCAGTGTCGATCATCAAACCGGCACCTATCGCATCGTGCTGGAAGGCCGTTTGCGTGAAGCTGAGAGCATTCATTGAATGAAGAAGATTGGCGGTTCGCGAAGGCTGTTGCCGGTGGCGGTAACAGCCTTTTTTGTTTGCCGGCGTTCAGCGCGGCGGCCGGCGGTTCTTGCTGGCCGCCTGCACCGCGAGCGCCGCACCCACAATGCCGGCGAGATTGCCGCTCTCGGCCGGTTTGATCACAGCGGCCAGTTTGAGGTACTTGGCGAATTTCTTGTAGTCTTTCACGGCGCCGCCGCCGAGGATGACCAGATCCGGAGAGAGCAGGAGGGACATGTAATCGAGATACTCCTGCACGCGCATCGCCCATTTCTTCCAGCTCAGTTTCTTGCGCACCCGCACTTGATCGGAGGCGCGGCGTTCCGCTGCTTTTCCACGGATTTGCACATGGCCAAACTCGGTGTTGCTCACCAGCTTGCCGTTCACGAACAAGGCGCTGCCGATGCCGGTACCCAGGGTGAGCAGCAAGACTTTGCCGGAGTGGCCGCGGCCGGCGCCGAAGCGCATCTCCGCCAATCCGGCCGCGTCGGCATCATTGATGACCGTGACCGCACAGCCGGTGGCCTCCCGAAACAGACTCTCCGCGTGCTTGCCGACCCAGGCTTTGTCCAGATTGGCGGCGGTGAGCACTTTGCCGTTCTGCACCACGCCCGGGAAGCCGATTCCAATCGCGCCCTGCCACGCGAAATGCTGCGCCATCTCCTGCACGAGCTTTGCGACCTTTGCCGGTGTGGCTGGATTGGGCGTGAGCAAACGCAAACGCTCTTTCCTCAGTCTGCCGGTGTTGGGGTTCACCGGTGCGCCTTTGATGCCAGTGCCGCCAATGTCAATGCCGAGAATCTCCATGGTGCCTCCAGAAAGTGTGCGGTCTGCGGGGTCATGACGCTTCTTCAAAGCCGCGGGAAAAACCGGTTGTCGAGTCGTTGGCTGCGGCACCTCGGCGGCTGCCGATCCCGGATGTGCATTCTCAATTGGCCGGCGCCCGCCGCGGTGAAGTGGCGGCAATATAAGCAAGCGGCTGCAGGAATCAAAGATGAGACATGATTTTCTACGCCAACCGCGGCCGGTTGGGGGAAATTATTCTTGCATTTGAATGGCATGTTGCATAGACTTGCTGGCGCTGCCATCGGAAACTTCGTCACAACCAGATCAGTATCGGACGGCATGATCTCCGCAATCCTACTCATACCACTGTTCCGGCAAGAGGGTGTGGTCTCGCTCATTTTTCAATCAGGACTTTTTGCCAAGCTCATTCTGGCGAGCTTGCTGCTGTTGTCCATCATCACCTGGGCGATCACCATCAACAAATACTGGCAATTCCGCGGCATTACCACCGATTTCCTGCGGCTGCTGCACAGCCTGCGGCCGAATTCGGAGGTGGCGGCGGTTTATCAAACCGCGGTGAAGGAAATCGGCGGGCCGGTGGGTCGCATTTTTGAAGAAGGCTTTGTCACCATCGCCGGCTATCTCGATCCGGTTAAGTCGCCGCGCGGCCGCAAACTCGACCTGGCGATGGACGGTGTGCTGCCGGCCATCGAAAAGGACGTCAACCTGCGGCTGCAAACCGCCAGCGTCACGGAAATCTCCAGCCTGGCGGCCGGTATTCCCTTTCTGGCGACGTCAATCAGCCTGAGCCCGTTTCTCGGGCTGCTGGGCACGGTCTGGGGCGTGATGCACACCTTCCTGAGCATCGGCCAGGCCGGCGGCAGCGCCGATTTGTCGGTGGTCGCGCCCGGCATCGCCGAGGCCCTGGTCACCACGGTGGCGGGCCTGCTGGTCGCCATTCCGGCGCTGCTGTGCAACAATTTCCTCTCGGCCCGCCTGAGCCGCATCGAAGATGATTTCGCCCGCCTCAACACGGAACTGGCCATTTACTTCAACCACGTCGTCCACCGTGAGAAACTCAAAAACGAAGATCGTCTCGGACATCAACGTCACTTCGCTTCTTGATATCGCCTTCGTGTTGTTGATT
Source organism: bacterium (assembly GCA_023150945.1). Classification (NCBI taxonomy): domain Bacteria; species bacterium. The sequence continues at coordinate 201,333 of JAKLJX010000001.1, forward strand.
GTCTTCATCATCGCCGCGCCGTTCATGCGCTCGGGCGTCAAAGTCGACCTGCCGGGCACCATCGCGCCGCAGCCGCAACCGCCGCGCGCCATCGTGGTGACGGTGAGCCGCACCGGCGAAGCGTTCGTGGACGGCGAGCGCACTGCTTTGGCCGGCATCGGCGCGAGTATCTCTGCCAAACTCAAGAATGCGCCCAACCAGCCGGTGTTGATCGAGGGGGACACGCGTGCCGAATACGGCAAGATTGTCGCGGTGATGGACATGGTGCGGCAGGCGGGCATCCAAAACGTGGGGTTGATTCTGGAGCCGCTGGCCGCCAAGAATAGATAGCATCGATCCGGAAATCAAGTGACCGCCCAGGCGCCTGGCCCTGAAGCGTGCACAAGTCAGATGTAATACTCGCTTTTGCTCATGATGAAGCGCCCGGGCGGTGGGGTTTTTGGGACGGACACTGGAGAGTAACTGTCCGAAGATGTTCCAACCTCGACTGAGCCGAGTTTTCTCAAACTTCGAGTCTTATGGAAACTGCGAGGATTTTGATGCAACGGCCAAGCCGTAGCCGGAACATGCATGAGTTGGGGAGTGCTCCAACCTCGGCTGAGCCGAGTTTTCTCAAACTTCGAGTCTTGTGGAAACTGCGAAGATTTTGATGTAACGGCCAAGCCGTAGCCGGAACATGCTTGAGTTGGGGAGTGCTCCAACCTCGGCTGAGCCGAGGTTTCTCAAACTTCGAGTCTTGTGGAAACTGCGAAGATTTTGATGTAACGGCCAAGCCGTTGCCGGAACATTTTGGGTGAAAGCACCCCAGCTCTGCGGGCAGAAAACACATGCGAACATTCGAAAAAAAAGCCGCCCTCCTTTCCGTGACCGGGCACGCAGTGTTGCTGCTGGCCATTTTTCTGCTCGGCTTCTCAAGGCCGGCGCCACGCGGCTATCCCCGTGTGCTGACCGCCACCTTCGTGGAACGCAGCTCCGCAGCGACCGAGCCGCGGTCAGCAGCCGCGCCGCGCGCCGTGATCAATCCCCGCCCGGAACCGGCCGTGACCAAAGAAGTGCCGAGCAAGATCGCCGTTCCCAGGAAAACGGAACCCCGAAAACCGGCCACCAAACCGGAGGAGACGCCAAAGCCGCAAACACCCGCGAAAGCCCCAACGATTTCGCGGGAGCCTTCGACCAGCAGCGGCGCTGCCCCAGCCAGCGGTGGTCAAGAGGGTCCGGTAGTCAGTGGCGTCGCCAAACTCGATGTGCCGGATTTTGCCTTTCCGCACTACATCGCGTTGCTGCAATTGCGCATCGAAAGCCATTGGCGTCCACCCTATGGCGGCAGTGGCCAGTTTCTCGCCACCGTGCATTTTGTGATTGCGAAATCAGGCCGCGTCATCTCGAGCGAATTGGAAAAATCCTCCGGCAATTTTGCTTTTGATCAAGCGGCCTTGCGCGCGGTGCAAACCGCCAGCCCTCTGCCGCAACTCCCGGAAGGCTCCGGCCTGGAAACGCTGGGCGTTCATTTTGATTTTGTCGCGAATTGGTAACTCACTGTTGCTTGCCAGAATCATGACGCTGGAATCTCGCCTGCCTGTTTGTGTCCGTTCGACTCGTCGCCGTGCAATTGCTGCCGGCCGCCGGCGCACGACTCACCCCCTCGTGTTGCTGGCCGGAATGATCGGCCTGCTTGCTCTGCTGCCTTGCCGTGTTGTCGCCCAGTCGGAAGTCTACCTGCGCGTGGAAACCAACACTTTCGCGCGCATTCCGGTGGAATTGAAGGAGTGCCGGCCGTTGCAGCAGGCCAGCCCGAAAGACGCCACGCGCGTACTCGATGTTCTCGACAACGATTTGTGGATGTCGAGCGTCATTGCTTCCTTCCGCAGCGATGAAGCGCCAGCCGGCGACTCGCCCTGGCTGGAAATTGCCAGCCGCGGCCCCGCGCAGCCGTTTCGCCTGGAAGTGCATCCGCGGCTGACGCAGCAAAATGATCGCGTCAAGCTGGAAGCGGATTTGATCGACAGCAACTCGCGCCGGCCGCTGGCGCAGAAGAGCTATCAAGGTTGCCGCGACAACCTGCGCCTGCTGGTGCACAGCCTTGCCGATGACATCGTCAACCTGCTCACCGGCGAAAACGGTATTGCCAAAAGCCGCATTGCCTTCACCGCCAAAGTCGGCGAAAGCAAGGAGATTTTTGTGATGGATTTTGACGGCACCAACGTGCGGCAGTTCACCGGTTTCGGCAACCTCAACTTGACGCCGGCCTGGTCCACGGACGCGCGGCTGCTGGCGTTGACGTCTTACCGGCAGGACAATCCCGACCTCGTGCTGGTCGACGGTGTGACGGGACGGACGGTGCGCGCCTTTACCCAAACCGGTTTGCAAACCGCGCCGGTGTGGTCGCCGGATGGCAGCTTGATTGCCTTTGCCTCGACGCACGAGGGCAATTCTGAAATCTATGTGATGAATGCCGAGGGCAAGCGTCTGCGCCGGCTGACGCATCATCCCGGTGTCGATTCCTCGCCGACGTGGTCGCCCACCGGCCGTGAGCTGGCTTTCACCTCCGACCGGTTGGGTACGCCGCAGATTTTCATCATGGATGCCGAGGGCAGCAACGTCCGCCGCCTGACTTACGTCGGTGATTACAACGACTCGCCGGCCTGGTCTCCCAAGGGGGATAAGGTCGCCTTTGTATCGCGTTTGAACAGCCGGTTCAACATCGCCACCATCGAGGTGACCGGGGAGAATCTCACCCAACTCACCGCGGAGGCCGGCAGCAATGAAGACCCGGCCTGGTCGCCGGATGGTTATCGCATCGTGTTCAGTTCCACGCGCAGCGGCGGCAGCGACATTTACAGCATGGAGTGGAACGGGCAAAATGTGCGGCGCCTCACCCACAAGGGAACCTGCACCAGCCCGGCGTGGTCAAACAATTCCCGGCCCGATCTCAACAGCGCGTGCCGGGATTGACTCTCAGGTTTTAGGAAAAGAGAAACCGTCGTCTGCGTTCGAGCGCATTGAGACTTTTAGAGAGAGACTAGTCGTCAACGTCAAAACTGCAAGGAGGTTTGCATGTTGTCTCGTTCGAGCAAGTTCGGCTGGCCGCCGCTATTGTCACTGGTTCTGTTGTTGCTTGTGTCCGTGGGTTACCTGGGTTGCGGCGGCGGCAAGCAGATCGTGCAACAAACCGAAGCGGCACCGCCAGAACCGGTGCGCGAGGAGCCACCGCCACCGCCGCCCGCCCGGCAGCCGGCGGTGGAACGTGAGGAAGCGCCGGCGCCCCGTCCCCTGATGCTGGCCAATGTCAATTTCGATTACGACAAATACGATCTCACTGCCAGCGCCCGCGACGTTTTGGCGGGGCATGCCCGTGCCCTGCGCGAGCGGCCCGAGCTCAACGTGCGCATCGCCGGGCATTGTGACGAACGCGGCACCATCGAGTACAACCTGGCCTTGGGTGAAAAGCGCGCCAACGCAGTGAAAGACTACCTCGTTTCTCTGGGCGTCGAACGCTCGCGGCTGAGCACGATCAGCTACGGCAAGGAACGGCCGCTGGATGCCCGCAGCAATGAAGAAGCCTGGGCCAAGAATCGGCGCGCGGAATTCGTGATTCAGAATCAATAGCCGGCGCCCGCCGCTCCCGGCCGCAGCGTGCTTGGCGCGGCTTCGGCCCGGGATTGCGGCAGCCACCTTCGCGTTACGCATTGCCATGGGTGACCAGAATATGCGAAACCTCAAGCTTTTTCTCTCGGCAGGCGCGTGCCTGGCGTTGAGCGCCTGCCTCACGCCGAGCCAAATGCGGCGCATGGAGTCGGACAATGCCTCGTTGCGCGCCCAGGTGGATTCCCTGCGCCTGCACGTGCAGCGCCTGCGCACCGCGGCGGCCAAGGCCGAAATGGCCGGCGGCAGAGCCGATGAATCGTTCCTGCGTCTGCGTGCGGACAACGAGCTTCGTCTCAATCAGTTCGCCGATCAGATTCGCATTCTCAGCGACCGGGTTGACGATCTCGACAATCGGCTGGCCAGCATGCCGAGCAAGCTGCGCTTGATGAGCGACAAGGCGGCTGCCACGCCATCGACGCCGGCGGCCACGGCCACAGAAACTCCCGCCGCGACGGCAATCCCCGAAAACGCTGAGGCCGCGCAAAAGCTCTACGATACCGCGTATCAGGACCTGGTGCGCGGCCAGATCGATCTCGCGCGGGAAGGCTTTCTGGAATTTCTGCGCAAGTATCCGCAAAGCACGCTGGCGGATAATGCGCAGTATTGGATCGGCGAGAGCTACTACACCCAGAAAAACTATGCCCGCGCCGCCGCCGAGTTTGCGGAAGTACCGGACAAATATCCCACCAGCGACAAACTGGCTGCCGCAATGCTGAAACGTGCCTACGCGCTGTTGGGATTGAATCGCAACGCCGAAGCCAGAACTTTGCTCGAACATGTCATCAAAAAATTCCCGCGCTCCGCGGAAGCGGAATTGGCGCGCGTCAAATTGCAGGAGTGAATCACGGCGCCCGGCAGCCAGCACCGCCGCCGGCGCCCGGATTTTCCATGCGGCATGAACCCGCAGCGAGGGAGTGCCTCACCATGCCCCGATTCGAACGCCACATTTTCATTTGCACCAACGAGCGGCCGCCGGACCACCCCAAAGGCTGTTGTGCCGCCAAAGGTTCGCTGGCGCTGGCAGAAAAATTCAAAGAAGAGCTGCACAAACGCGGGCTGAAGGGCCGCATGCGCGCGAACAAGGCCGGCTGCCTGGACTTGTGCGAGTCCGGGCCGACCGTGGTGGTTTATCCCGAAGGCGTGTGGTATCAAAAAGTGACGCTGCAGGATGTCAGCGAAATCATCGACTCGCATTTGCTCGGCGGCAAAATTGTCGAGCGGCTGCGCGTGCCGGAAACCTAGGAGAAAAAGCCGGCAGCGCCGCCGGCTGGTTGGCTCTGCAAAGCAAGAACGTTTTCTGCGGGTTTTTCGATTTGCAGAGAAATCCACGATTTCAGTTTTTGTTCTCGCCAGCGTGCTGTCCCTCCCTTGCTCATCCGGCCCCGGCATTGCCCGACACCGGCGGTAACCAATTCCCACCTTCAAGACGCGAAGCCACTGGCGCCTCTTTCAGCGCGTCGCCCACAGTGCTTAACCCGCGCATCCCGTCGCGCGCGCATCCCTCCGTTCACCTCCAGAACCATCCCTTGGGATAGTAGAAATCTCGCGTGAAATCGTTTACATTGCGGCCACCAAAATGAGGCAACCGCAAGTGACAGTGAGCATGATGCGCCGTTTCGAATTTTCGTTGCACTTGATCGCCGTCCTGCTGCCGGTGGCTGCACTGCTGCGCGCACAAACTGCCGCAGTTCCGGTCTGGCAGGAAGCCGGCGTTCCCTATCTGCAAAACTTCAGCCCGCAGGAATACCAGGCAACACCGCAGAACTGGTGCCTGGCGCAGGATGAAAACGGCGTGATCTATGCCGGCAATTATGGCGTGTTGATCTACGACGGCGTCTCCTGGGAGCGCATTCCCATCAACGACACGGCGGTGCGCTCGCTGGCAATTGCGCCGGGACGCATCTACCTCGGCGCGCAACGCGAGCTGGGCTATCTCGCGGCAGATGCCATCGGCCGGCTGCGCTACGTTTCCTTGCGCGACAGCATTCCCGCGGAGCACCGCGATTTTCAAGACGTATGGCGCACGCTGGTGATTGGCGATGATGTCTATTTTCAGACCTTCGATTCTCTGCTGCGTTGGCGCAACGGTCGCATGAAAGTCTGGCGGCCCAAAGATCGCTTTCATCTTGCCTTTGCCGTGCAGGATACCCTGTTCGTGCGCGTGCCCGGCGAAGGGTTGATGAAGCTGGAAACCGATTCGCTGCGCCTGGTTGGCGGCGGTGAAATGTTTGCCAACCGGCCGCTTCTCACCATGCTGCCGCTCGAACCCGGAAAGGCCTTGCTCGGCACCCTGGCGCACGGCTTGTTTGTGTATGACGGTCGTACGATTACGCCCTTTCCCACCGCGGCGGAAACCTTCTTGCGTGAGCAGCAACTCTATCACGCCACCGTTTTGCCGGAGGGCTTCATTGCACTGGCCACGCTGCGCGGCGGCGTGGCAATCATCGACCGCCAGGGCAATCTCTGCCAGGTGGTGAACAAGGCCGCGGGCTTGCGCGATGATCGCGTCCATTTTGTTCACGCGGACCGGCGCGGCGGGCTGTGGTTGGCGTTGAACAATGGCCTCGCTCACGTGGAAGTGCCCAGTCCGTTTTCACGCTTTGCCGCCAGCGCAAATTTGGCAAGCACAGTCGAACACCTGCTGCGGCATGCCGGCAGCCTTTATGCCGCCACGCATCGCGGGGTGTTGCACTTGCTGCCTACTGACGTGGCTGCGACTGCTGTGTCGGTCGCGCCGCGTTTTGCCGAAGTGCCGGGCATTGCAACGCATTCCTGGTATTTGTTGGACGCCGGCGAGGATCTGCTGGCGGCCACCGATGACGGCGTCTACCAAATCCAACCGGGCCGTGCCACCTTGCTCAACACCAAATGGTCAGGCGCCACCTGCCTGTGGCGATCGCAGCAGGACAGCTCGCTGGTTTGGGTCGGTTTGTATGAAGGCCTTGCCGCCTTGCGCCGCAGCGCCGGACAATGGCATGATCTCGGCCGGCTGCAAGGCATCGACGAGATGATTGTCAGCATCACGGCAACCAGCGAGGACGAGTTGTGGCTGGGCACGCAATTCGAAGGCGTGTTGCGCGTCGACCTGCATGAGGCCACCGCCGCGTTGCAGTCCGGAGCCTTGCAGGCACCGGTGACTCGTTATGGTGAGGCGCACGGCCTGCCCAACACCCGCATCAGCGCGGCGCGCATTGCCGGCCGAATCTTGTTTGCCACGCAAAAAGGGCTGCGCTGCTTCGAGGCAGAGGCACAGCGGTTCCTGCCGGATTCCACTTTCGGCGCTGCCTTTGCGGATACCTCTTGCTGGATTTTTCGCATGCAGGAAGATGCCAACGCCGCGGTTTGGCTCATCGCCGGTCGCGGGAAGCAGGCCCTGAACGGCCGCGCGTTTCCGCAAGCCGATGGCTCTTATCGCTGGCAGGAGCAACCGTTCGCGCGCTTGCATGATCTGGGCGATGTGTTCAGCATCTATCCCGAGGCGGACGGCACGGTTTGGTTTGGCGGAGCCGAAGGCGTCGCGCGCTATGCGCCGCAGATCGCGGTCACCGCCGCCGGCGACTTCCCTGCTTTGATTCGCCGCGTTTCCACGATTTCACCGCAGGCTGATTCGATTTTCTTCCACGGCGGCCGGCCGCCGGATTATCCGCCGAGGTTGGATTACCCTCTCAACTCGCTGCGCTTTGATTGTGCCGCCGCCAGCTTCGAAGCCGGCGCCGTCAATCAATTTCAGTTCCTGCTCGAAGGCTTCGATCGGGCCTGGTCGAACTGGACCAGCGATACGAAAAAAGATTACACCGGCCTGCGCGAGGGCGATTACGTGTTTCGGGTGCGCGCTCGCAATCTCTACGGCCAGGAAAGCCGGGAAGCGCGCTTTGCCTTCACCGTGCTGCCGCCCTGGTACCGGAGCTGGTGGGCCTATGGTGGCTACCTGGCGTTGTTGGCCGCCGGCGTCTTCGTGGTGGATCGCACCCAGCGTGCGCGCCTGATCAGAAAAGAGCAGCAAAAGGCAGCACTGCGCGAAGCGGAAATCACCCTGCAAAAAAACCTCGAGCTGCACCAGAAGAACGAGCAATTGCAGCATGTGCTGCAGGATCTGCAGCAGGCACAAAACCATCTCAGCCGCTCGGAATCGCGCTTTCGCTCGGTTGCCGAGTCGGCCAACGATGCCATCATCACTACCGACCGCACCGGCAAGATCATGTACTGGAACCGCCGCGCCCAGACGATCTTCGGCTATTCCGAGAGCGAGGCGCTGGGCCAGTCGCTGGCGATGCTGATGCCCGAGCGCTATCGCGCGCAGCATCACCGGGGCATGCAACGGTTCTTCACCACCGGCGCGCGCAATATCATCGGCCGCGTGGTGGAAATGCACGCCATTCGCAAGGACGGCAGGGAGTTTCCCATCGAGCTGTCGGTTGCCGCCTGGCAAACCGACGAAGGTCAGTTTGTCACCGGCATCATTCGCGACATCACCAAACGCCGGCAGGCAGAAGCGGAGCTGGAACGCACGCAGGCGTTGCTCGCCGAAGAAAACTGGCGCAAGAGCGAAGAGTTGGAAAAAGCCCGGCAAATGCAGCTTGCCATGCTGCCGCAGGAAATTCCGCAACTGCCGCACATGGAAATCGATGCCTACATGAAAACCGCCACCGAGGTCGGCGGCGACTACTATGACTTTCATGTGGGCGCAGACGGCACGCTCACCGTCGTGATCGGCGACGCCACCGGCCACGGCCTCAATGCCGGCATGATGGTGACCGCCACCAAAAGCATTTTGACCACGCTCCGCCACGAGACCGACCTCGTCACCGTGTTCAAGCAACTGAATGCCGGGCTTAAGCGCGTGAATCTCCCCCGGCATTACATGGCGCTGCAGATTCTGCGCTGCACGAATTCTCACTTCGAAGTCTGTTCCGCGGGCATGCCGCCGGTGTTGCACTACCGTGCGGCGACCGGCGAGATAGAAGAAATCTCGCTCAAAGCCATGCCGTTGGGCGGCAGCTATGAGTTTCCCTATCAACAGCGAACCGTGCCGCTCGCACCCGGCGATACCATTCTACTCATGAGTGACGGCTTTCCGGAGCTGTTCAATCCCGCCGGCGAGCTGTTTGAATATGAACGCGTGAAAGCAACGTTCGCCGGGGTGGCAACGCTCGCACCGCCGCAGATCATCGAACACTTTGTACGCACCGGTGAGCAGTGGGCCGGACGCAGCCAGCAGCACGATGATGTGACTTTCATCGCGCTCAAGGCCCGGGGGTAGCCCTTTGCAGCACGCACTGCGTTGCGACCGACTGCAGAAATATCAGCGCTCTGCCGGAATTTCGGCAATCGGGCGAAGACACAGGTCGAGTGCCGGCACGAGCGCCCTGCCGGCAAGTCTCTCGCGGAAATGAATTTGCCGCAGTACTCCCGTCACGTTAGGAGGTTGGCCCGCCTTTGGCACCCGCCGGCAGCGAACCTTAACCGGGACGGGAATATGTTTCGCATCAACCGAACTTTTGAAAACGATCTCACTCTACTGGTCAAATTGGTCGGTGAGATCGGCGCTCAAGACCTGCAGCATTGGGACGATTCACTGCAGTCGATTCTGCAGCATGAGCAACGGCAAGTCATATTCGATTTCTGTGACGTCACGCGCATGAGCACGGCCGCGGTCGAGAAGCTGCAGGAGGCAATCACCAGCCGGGTATTTCTGCTCAACGGCTCGGTGGCGCTGCAGAACATCATGCGCGCCTCCGGACATTCGGCACAGATCTTGGATTGAGGCGCAGCAATCACCGCTTTGACTGCAGGACATGGGTGAGGGCAATTCCCTCGCCGACCCAAGTGAGCTTTTTGAGAAACAGGATTCGGCCATGACTCGCATTTGCCCGCATTGCTACAAGCATTTCGAAACGGCCGGACCGTTTTGTTCGGCGCGCTGCCGGCGCGCCGTACGGCGGCACCGGCAATCGGTGATTTGGAGTTCGCTGCTGGCAGCGCTGGTGTTGGGAATGGCACTGCGCTCTGCGCCGCGGCACGAGTATCGGCCGCAACCGAACCATCGCGTCTCGCTGCAGGAGATCAAATCACTGGCGGTGAATGAAGGCTGCCCGATTTGCGCCGGCAAAGGCCGGCTCGATTGCGGCGCCTGCCTCCAGGGCAGGATCTTCTACCTGGGCACGACAGCGGCGTGCCCGCGCTGCCAGGGCCGGGGCTGGGTCGCGTGCCAGATCTGCAGCGGAACGGGCGAGCTGGCCGAAGCACTTTCTGCTTTTGCGCCGGCCGGGGAAAACGTGGTCACGGATTTTCCAGTTCAGAGAAGATGAATAGCAAGTGGCAAATCGTCACGATGCAAAGACCAGTCACCCCTTGTTCAAAGAGAGGAACGCAAGATGTCTGAACGCAAAACATCACAAACGTGGCTGCCGATGTCGCGGCGCAAGATGCTCGGCGGGTTGCTCGTCGGCGCCGGAACGCTACTGACCGGTATCAAGCAGAATGCCTACGGCCGGCGTTTGAAGGAGAAAGGCAAGATTTTGCTTTCGGGCATGCCGGCCGTTCCGAAAGGCCTGGAAGTCGCGGTGACCATGCCGCTCATTGAAGCGCTGCACGGCCGCCGCGCGCGCCGCTTCGCGTTGGGCGCGGAGATTCCGGACGGCCCGCTGAAGTTCAAATCTCGGCACGCGCCCATGCCGCTCGGCGAGTTGGAGCAGATGATGGTGCTCACCGCCGCCGCCGGAAACACCGGCTGGTTTTATCTGCATCCGTTCAATCCGAACTATGTGCCGAACCTTCCCAACTACGCCAGCGCCGCGGGCGGCCGCACGTTTCCTTCGGCTGCCGGTTTTCACACGAGCGAAATCTTCTTCACCGACGATAACGGCACCTATTTTTTGCCGACGCGCGACGCCGACAATTTGATCAAGACGGATGAAAGCGGGGCCACCGATCTCAACGCCTACTTGCAGGCGCACCGGTCGCGCATAAAAAAGTTGTCGGACAAGCGCATGGCCATTCCGCCGAAGCCGGCGCACATCGAAATGCACAATCCCTGGTGCGTGAATGTGCCGGGCAGCACGCTCATCATTCCGGTGGCGGATCTGGCGCAGCATCATATTGCCGTGCTGTGCTATCTCGTGCAAAACGGCGCGTGCCTCTTCGACGACATCAACAAAAATCCGATTCCGGGCATCGAGAAGTTCGGCTCATTGGTCGATGTGAAGAATCCGTATCCGCTCACGTATGTCGAACAGTTGTCGCTCGCGGAAGTGACGGCGGAGCTTTCGACTGCATGTTATGCCGGCGCGTTGATGCTGCAGGCCATGGGCCTGGGCGGCTGGATGTTCGACGGCATCACGCCGTTGAGTGTGCTCGGCGCCAGTGGTGATCCCGAAATGCCGGGGTTGGGTTTCCGTTACGATACCGATGAGCGCTGGCCGCTGCCGAACGTCACCGGCTTGCCCGGAGTGTTCGAGGGCTTTTGCCCGCCGCATTACCAAAACATGCGCGCCGCGGTGGAAGCCTTTGTCAAGCGCAAATTCGGCGCCGGCGGCCCATTCAATCCCAACACGCCGGGGCCGTATCGCGAAAATGCTCGCGTGCGCGGCGCCGGCAAAGTTCACAGCGAAGAGTTCAAAGAATGCGTGGCCACCATGGCGCAATACGTGTTCGATCAATTCGGCAAATTTCCCGGCACCGTGCCCTCGATCTTCATTCTGACTTATTTGCAGGCGCATCATCTCGATCTGGAGTTCTACGACAAGCACTTCACTGCCGGCGCGTATTTGGAAACGCACGCGCGGCATCAGGAGCTGTGGCATCGGATGTAGGGCAGAGGGCATAGAGCAGAGAGCATAGAGCAAAGGGCATAGAGCAAAGGGCAGGGGGCAAAGAGCAGAGGGCAAAGAGCAGAGAGCAGAGAGCAAAAGCGCCATGCCCCATGCGCCATGCCCCTTGCCCTTCGCCCTCAGCGTCGCGTGCACGTTCGACGTTACCCGCTAGCAAGGCGGCGCTTTGCAGAAACTCAACAAGGAAATCATCATGCTGACCGTTAATCTGAACAAACTCGCATTGACCGAGTTCACGGGAAAAACCAATCCCAAGCAACATTGTCGCGCAACTTTTCCGCTGCTTGGTGCGCTGGGCACCAAGAATTCTGCGGCAGTGTATTTCGAGCTGGAGCCGGGAGATAGTCTGGGCCGCCACACCGATAGCGCTGAAGAATCGTTGCTGATTCTCGCCGGCGAGGTGGAAGTCAGCGTCGGTGGGGAAGAAGGCCGGCTTAGCCAGGGCGAAATCGCCGTGGTGCCCACCATGGTGCCGCATGATCTGCGCAACGTCGGGAATGAAACCGCGAAGGTGCTCGGCTTTTTCGGCGGCGCAAATGACATCGTGGCGACCTTTGATGAGGTCTGGTTGCCGACGAACTCGAATATGGTGGAGACTGCCGTGATGGCTGGTTGAAGAAGAACAACTGTCTTGAGAGATACACGATGCCAAGTCAGAAAACACGATTAGCCGCCATCGCCCTGTTGATGTTGAACGCGAGCTTGGATCCGGTTCATGCTGCGCCACGGCAGAATCCGCAGCTCTCCTCCACCATACAAACCGGGAGCATTCAGGTGGGCGATTTGAATCGCACTTTTCTCTATCATGTGCCCAAATTATTGCAGGCGAACCCACCGCTGGTTTTCGTGTTTCATGCCGGCAATATTGATGCAGAACAAATGCGTGCGATTACTGGCTATGAATTTGAACGGCTGGCGGAGATGAACGGCTTCATCGTGGTTTATCCCAACGGTTTTGAGAAAAGTTGGAACGACTGCCGCCAGCGCGCGCCGTATCCGGCCAATTTGAAGCAGGTCGATGACCCCGTCTTCGTCCGCGCGTTGATTCGCCACTTGCGCGCCGAGTTCGGCGTGGATTCCTCCCGCGTCTTTGCGATGGGTTTCTCCAACGGGGCCCACCTGGCCTATCGGCTGGCGTTGGAAATGCCAGATGAAATTGCGGCGATTGCGGCGATCGGCGCGAATCTGCCAACTGAGGACAACTGTGATTGTTTCCATTCGCAACGGCCGCTGGCGGTGATGATTGTAAACGGCGATCAGGATCGCATCAATCCCTATGCCGGCGGAATGGTGACTCTGCCTTCCGGCGATCATCTCGGTGCCGTGCGTTCTGCCCTGGAGACGGCTGATGACTTTCGCCGATTGGCCGGGCATGAAGTTGAACCAGTAGCCCATCGCTATCCGGACGGCGACGGCAATGCCGAAACCTGGGTGGAACGTCTCACTTGGGATGGCGCGGGCTTGCCGGAAGTCAGTCTGCTCACGGTTCATGGCGGCGGACACACGATTGCGCAGACCAAGTTCCAGTTCCCTGAAATCTATGGCGCAACCAATGCTGACCTCAACAGCTTGGAGGAAATCTGGAATTTCTTCGCTAGGCAAATGCAGAAACGCCGTGTTGAAGGATCATCGGTGAGGAGATAACGTCTCATGAGCGTGGCGGCAAAATCATCATCGTGGATGTTGACCACAAGACGCAAGATGCTTGGCGCGCTGCTGCTGGGCGCCGGCACGATGCTTTCCGGTTTCAAGATGAACGCGCTCGGCGAACGCGCCAGACACAAAGGCAAGGTGCTTTTGGACCGCCTACCCAAGATTCCGCCGGGTTTGGAAGAGGCGGTGCGTATGCCGTTCATCGAAGTGCTGCACGGTCGCCGCTCCCGTCGTTTTCCGTTGGGAGCCGAGATCAAAGACGGTCCGTTCCAATTCAAGTCCCAACACGAACCCCTGCCGCTGAGTGAATTGGAGCAGATGCTGGTACTCACCGCGACCGCCGGCAATACGGGATGGCATCATCTCATTCCCCACAATTCCAATTATCTGCCGCATATCCCGAACTACGCCGGCGCGGCGGGCGGTCGCACTTTTCCCTCCGGCGGCGGCATTCATACGACGGAGTTTTTCTATACGGATGACAATGGCGTGTACTTTCTTCCCACGCGTGACGCACCCTCGCTGCTCGAACGTGATGGTGACGGCGCCATGGATTTGAATGCGTATTTGCAGGCCCATCGGTCACGCCTCCGCAAGCTTTCGGATAAGCGTTTGCACATCCCGGCACATCCGGCGCACATCGAGATGCACAACCCATGGTGCGCCAACCGGCCCGGCAGCACGCTGATCATCCCGGTGGTTGATCTCGCGCAACATCACTTGCTGAACTTCTGCTATCTCGTTCAGAACGGCGCCTGCATTTACGACGATATCAATCAGCGCGCGATTCCGGGAATGGCGCGTTTCAAGAACATTGTAGACGTGGAGCATCCGTATCCGCTCAGCTTTTTGGAGCAAATCACGCTGCAAGAGGCCTCGGTTGAGGTCGGCACGGCGTGTTACGCCGGCATGCTCATGCTGCAGGCGATTGGCCTCGGCGGCTGGACTTATGCCGGCATCAATCCGTTCAGCGTGCTCGGCGCCAGCGGCGATCCGGAGGTGCCGGGGCTGGGCTTCCGATTCGATACCGATGAGCGCTGGCCGTTGCCGAACGTCACCGGTCTTGCGGGGGTCTTCGAAGGCCTTTGCCCGCCGCATTTTTCGGATATGCGAGCAGCAGTCGAAAGCGTCGTTCAGCGCAAGTTCGGTCCTGGCGGCCCATTCCATCGTGAAACGCCAGGACCATATCGCGACAACGCGAAGATGCGCAGCAGCGCGAAGGTACACGATGAAGAGTTCAAAGACTGTGTGACGACGATGGCACAATACACCTACGACCAATTTGGAAGATGCCCCGGAACGGCTTCTTCGATCTTCGTGATGATGTACCTGCAGGCGCATCACCTGGATTTGGAATTCTATGACAAATACTACACTCCGAATTCGTATCTGGAAACGCACGCGCGGCATCATGAATGGTGGCATGGGGCGTAGGGCATGGGGCAGAGGGCAAAGAGCAAAGCGCAAGAAAACGCGTTGCGCCACGCCCCTGGCCCACTACCCAAAACATGCTGGAAATCACTTATGACCGAGGAGATTCTCTTTCAACGCGGAACGACTTACGTCCGCCGGCTCCGGCTGGCGCCGGGCGAAGCCATACCTTGGCGTCGCGATCCGGATCACCGCGCCGGCGTGATCTCGCGGGGCGACGCGCTCGCCATCGAATACCGGCATGGCGAGCAGCGCGAGCGCTTCACGGTCAAGTCCGGGCAAGTGGGCTGGGAAGAGCCGCTGGAGCGCATCCATCGCGGGGTCAATGTTCGCGCACAGCCCTGCGAGGACGCCACTGGTTTTTCTCTCGACCGCCCGGACGCGGTGCCTCAGCCAAAGGAAGTTCAATGAATGACGGCACTCAAACTCAAATAGTAGAGACTGCAATGAACCAAAACGTGATTATCGAGTGGGCGCCTTTTGAATTGGCGGAAGGTTTCGATGAGAAAACCCTGCTGCAGGCGTCCGAAACTCTTCAAAGAGAATTCTTGAGCAAGCAAAGGGGATTTATCCGGCGCGAGCTTCTGAAGGGGAAGAACAATCAGTGGGTCGATCTGGTCTATTGGCAAAGCCGGGAAGACGCCGAACAAGCCGCTAAGAATGTCGCGGAGAGCGCGGTGTGCCGGCATTATTTTCAGTGCATGCTCGCCGCGGATCATGACGATCCGGGCGCCGGCGTTTTGCATTTCGAGCGCATTGAGACGTATCCCGCATAAAAATGAGCGCACCCATCAAAACCCTCGCCTGTTCCGGCTGCCAAGCCCTGGTGCCGGATATTGACGGCCCGAGTCATCCGAATCTCGGCGCCTCGCCCGGCTGCTGGGTCATCTACGGCGAGTGCTGGCAAAAGCATACGGCGAGTATCGCCATCCCGCCGTGCATCGCCTGAGGGTCGACGCGTACGCGGTTCAGCATCCGGGCGTGCCGTCGCGACAAGCTATTCAATCCGTCGCGGTTCATTTGATCAGCTTGTTTCTCCTCAGCGAGCGCCGATTTGAAATTGCCAAGATGAGGGAAGCGATGCGGGGCGCGCTGAAACATTGCGACCATTTCGTGTGGCTGGCGCCGCCGGCATAGTTGGCAAACATGACGATTCTCGACGTCACAAGAGCGCAAAGCTTGCAGGAACACAGCCGGCGCGTGCAAGCATGGGCGGAGTCGGTTTGGCAGGCGTGGTCGCCGCATCACGCGACTATTCGGCGTTGGGCGCACTCGTCGCAACGCATGGCAATCGGACCAGCGAACAGGAAGGGAATATGTCTCACCCCAACATGATCGTGGAATCAAGCAATGCCATTGCTTTGATGTTGTTGCCTCTGGCGGCGGCGCAGCAAAACAAGAAAATGCGCGCCGCGGCAGCGTACGAAACACCTGCAGCACCGTTGTCGCTGCCGAAGAGCAGTGATCTGACCAGGTACCGTAAAGGGGGCAGAGTCAGACTGGCGCCCGATCCTGTGCAAAATCGTTGGGAATTGGCCGCCCCAAGTCCGGCCCTGCACTGAGGAGATTCGCTGATGTGCCTCTGCAAGAAACAAATCACAGTCCGCCGAACCGCTGCGGCGCCCGCGGGCGCGCTCGTCCTTTTGCTGGCCGGTGGCTTGCCACCGCTGCTCGCTCAAGCCGAATCCGTGACATGGCGCTTTCTGGGCTTGCGAGGAAAAACCGTCCAGCAGTTGCGGCTGCATGATCAACATCTCTATGCGGCGACCATCACCGGCCTGTATCGAAAAGATCTTCGTGTGGCCGATACCTCGTGGACGCCGATCGGGCTGCAAGGCAAACGGGCCAGGGCGCTGCTCATTTTTGATACGGATACCCTGCTTGCTTCGACGCAGTTCGATACGGTTTCTCTTTACCGCACTACGGATGCCGGCGCGACCTGGTCATCCTACCAGAATGGCTTTGGCGGCGAGTATGCGGAATCCGTTCTGGCCATCGAGCGTCATGCGCAACAGCCGCACATTCTCTTTGCCACCGGCGCGACGGTTGTGGCAAGATCGCGCGATCGGGGTGAGAGTTGGCAGATCAGTCATGGCAGTTGGGGCGGGCTGGCCACAGGAGTCAATTTCATCACGATCGACGCCAACGATCCCCAAATAATCTGGGTGGGCGGACAGAATTCAATCGAGGAAGCCTTTCTGTGGAAATCGGAAGATGCCGGCGCGAGCTGGCGGGAATGGCCCCGCATCGTCGATGAGGTCAGCACCGGGAAAACGGTTGTGATTCATCCGCAAGATTCGAAGACCGTCTATGCGGGATTGGAAAGCTACATTTTGAAAACAACGGACGGCGGCGAGACGTGGGAGGAAATTCTTGCCGAAGACGGCCGCTTCTTCTTCGGCCTCGCGATCAATCCAGGACGGCCCGAGCGCATTTACACCGCGTCGTGGTTCAAGACCTCCGATCCACAACCGCTTATCGTTTACCTCAGCGACGATGCCGGCGAAAGCTGGCGGGAAGTTCACGAAAAGACTGCACAATTCGGCGGCGTGTGGGATTTGCTGCATGTCAACGAAGGCATGACCGACAGACTGTATCTGGGACTGGACAAAGGCGGCGTGTATGAATTCGTCGCCGATCTGGCCACCGAGGTTGATGATGATCCCACCATCATTTCGACCTTCAAGCTGGAACAAAACTATCCCAATCCGCTCAATCCGGAGACGGTTATCGCGTTTTCACTTCCGAAGACGGAATTGGCAAGGCTGAAGATTTACGACGCTTTGGGCCGTGAAGTCGCCACCCTGACGAATCATGTGATGGCCGCGGGCGAGCATCAAATCCGCTGGCGCAGCAATGGCCTGGCCTCCGGCGTTTACTTCTACCGCCTGCAGGCGGGAAATCTCGCAGCGGTCAAGAAGATGATCATCTTGCAGTAGTATCCCAAAGCGCCTCAACGATGAAAGAAATCGACTACAACAGCATTGCGGAAATTTACGATCTCTACGTCACCGCGGATTATGACATTCCGTTTTTCCTGTCGGAAATCAAGCCGGTGCAAGGCCCGATTCTCGAACTGATGGCCGGAACCGGACGGCTGTCGCTGCCCTTGATCGAGGCCGGCGCGAAGCTGACTTGCGTGGACAGTTCGAGCGCCATGCTCGACGTCTTGTCGCGGAAATTGCAGCAGCGCGGATTGCGCGCTGAGGTGGTTTGCGCGGATGTATGTCAATTAAGTTTGCCGGCGCGCTTCGAGCTTGCCATTCTGCCTTTTCAAGCGTTCATGGAAATCATTGGCGAGGAAAATCAACGCGCGGCGCTGGCAGCCGTGTGTAAATGTCTCGCGCCCGGCGGGCGGTTCATTTGCACGTTGCACCATCCGGCGATCCGTCGCAAGCAAGTCGATGGTTTGCTGCATTTCGTTGGTCACTTTCCAACGAAGGATGGAACGTTGGTGGTATCGGGTTTCGAGCAAGGTGGGAACCCGGTGGTTTCGCGCCAGCAGTTTTTCGAGTTCTTCGACGGCGATGGGCGCCTGCGCGAGAAACGGCTGCTGCAGATGAAATTTGCATTTGTGGAGAAAGGCGATTTCGAACAAATGGCACAAAGCGCGGGCTTTCGCATCGTGCAACTCTACGGCAGCTACGACCGCGCCCAGTTCGATCCGGCGCAAAGCCCGGTGATGATCTGGGTGCTGGAAAAGTGAATCAAAAGCTGGCATCGCGTAATCGACAGCGCAGGAATACCAAACAACTGCGCCGTCCGCGCGAAAGAAATCCGCAACGAAAGCTCGACCAGGAGAAGCTTCGGATGGATTCGCAGAATTTTTCCATTGCATTTGAGATATTGAAGATTCCCCCTGGTCAGCCCGGTCTATTTCAGCGGTGGCTACCCGGGATTATTGCTCTGCGAGCGCCGAATCAGTCGGGCCACGTTTTTTTGCAGGCGAGGCAGCTCGCCGCTTTGGCCGCGGATGAGCTGGACTTCTTTCACCATTTGCCAGGCAGCGGCAAAGCGGCCCGCGTCTCCCACCTCTTGCCAAAATGCAATGTCGAAGGAGCGGTCACTGTGTTGTTCAAGAGTCGCGACGCGCGACATGATGACGCGAGGTTTCGGCTGCTCGGTTTCGTTCAACGATTCGCTCATGATCCACGTTTGCCCTGGTATGGCTCAGGCTTCTTTCTATTTGGCGACTTCCAGCCGGTGTGCATCAAGCAGATCTTGTTCCCGGCCGGCAGCTTTTTTGGCGCGCAGGGTATGCTCATAACTCAGAACAAATGCCTTTTGATCTTCATAGGTGGTGCTGACACGGTTTTCCCACGCGTCGGCGAAATCGAGGCCAACGACGTCCACAATGATGTCGATGCGATTCGGCTCAATGCCCATTTGGAAGACCACGTCCGGATTGCACAAATCGGCCACAGTTAAACCGGCCAAGGGTGCGCCGAACTTTGCCAGTGCGTCCCATACCTTCCTGGCATTTTCCGGCGTTGGTTCTGCCCAAATATCCAAATCTATTGTGTAACACGGCTCCGTGTGATAAATCACGGCATATGCGCCAACGATCAGATAGCGCGCGCCGGTTTCATTCAGACATTGCAGCAGATCCCGATAGTCTCGATTGCCGTTCATTGAGTCCTCATCTTTGAGCAAAAATGGCAAAAAAAACCAACCTGCACAAGCTATATTTCCAGGGACTCGCGCAGGTTCAGGCTTGTCAGCAACGAATTTTCTCGCAGGCGAAGGATTAAGGAATCCTAATCTTTTGGCGTTTCACACTCAGAATCGAGTTCCGGAAGGCTGCCAACCATGAAAGCACGAAGAAGCAAATGTCATGAGGTCAAGCTTTGCCCAGGATCTTTGCGACGCAATTCTTGCGGCAGCTTGCGAGTTTCCAATCAAAAACCAGCAGGAGTTCCAAAATCGACGGCAAACTAGATCAGACTCACCGCCGCGAGGCTGCACCGGTGCGCCGATTGCCCACGGCGCAAGTGCAGCACGCCGTGAGCGTTCTGTGCGACGCCTTTCACGATTACCCCGTCATGCGGTATGTCATCGGACCGGTTGATGGTGATTATGATCGTCGCCTGCACACGCTGGTCAGCTTTTTCGTCATGGCGCGCGTGTGGCGGGAGGAGCCGATCCTGGGCATAAGCGACGGTGAAGAGTTGGTCGCCGCGGCAACTCTCACGTTGCCCGGGAAACGGCAACCGCCCGCCGAGTTTGCCCGGCTGCGCGCGTCGGTGTGGCGCGAATTGGGCGAAGCCGCGCGCCAGCGCTACGAGGCTTTCAGTGCAGCCACGCAGGCATTTGATCCTGGCCGGCCGCATCATCATCTCAGCATGATTGGCGTGCGGCAATCGCATCTTGGCCGCGGTCTAGCTCGCCAGCTTCTCGCGGCGGTGCATGCGATGTCGGAAGAGGATCCGGCTTCGCAGGGCGTGGCGCTGACCACAGAGAACGCGCGGAATGTTTCCCTCTATGAGCATTTCGGTTACCGCGTCGTGGGGCATGCCCGCGTCGCTGCGCGCCTCGAAACGTGGGGCTTCTTTCGCCCCAGGGGAGAAACCGAAGGCAGGCGATCAGCACCACGAGGGAAGTAATAGACAACTTTGGCAGCAGCACAATGCTCAGTCCAACAACAATTTCTTCAGGAATCTCCATGGAGACGATGGCCCTGCGTGCCGCGGAGCTGTCAGCAGCGAATGCGGATTTGCGCCGCGAGATCAGCGAGCGCATCAAGGCGGAACAGGCCCTGCGCGCCAGCGAAGAGCGGCTGCGCGCGATTACCAATGCGCTTCCCGATCTTCTGTTTGTCCTGGATGAAGACGGGCGCTACCTTGATGTGCTGACTGCCGAAGAGAATCTCCTGTACACGCCTGCGGAGAGACTCAAGGGCCGGCTGTTGCACGAGGTTTTTCCCGAGCCGCAGGCCTCCCGCTTTTGGGAGTGCGTGCGCACCACCATCGCCACCGATCGCTCGCAGGTGTTGGAGTATGAATTGGAGGTGCCCGCGGGCCGGCGCTGGTTCGAGGGCCGGACCGCGCCGCTGCGCCGCAGCCTCAACGGCAAGCAGAGCATCGTGTTCGTGGCGCGCGACATTACCGACCGCAAGCGCGCCGAGGAGCTGCAAACGCAGAACCTGTACTTGCGCGAAGAAATCCGCAAAGAGTTCAACTTTGGGCCGGTGGTGGGCGAAAGTCCGGCCATGCAGTCGGTCTTCCGCTGTGCGGAAATGGTGGCTGCCACGGATGCCACGGTGTTGCTGCTGGGCGAAACCGGCACGGGCAAGGAGTTGATGGCCCGCGCCATTCACCATCTCAGCAATCGCAAAGATCACATCATGGTCAAAGTCAACTGCGGCGCGTTGCCGGCCAGCCTGGTCGAAAGCGAGTTGTTCGGCCATGAGAAAGGCGCCTTCACCGGCGCCACCGCGCTGCGCCGGGGACGCTTCGAGTTGGCGCATCAAGGTGCCATTTTTCTCGACGAAATCGGCGAGCTGCCGCTCGACACCCAGGTGAAACTGTTGCGCGTGTTGCAGGAGCAGGAATTCGAGCGAGTGGGCGGCACCAACACATTGAAAGTGAATGTGCGGGTCATCGCGGCCACCAATCGCGATCTTGCCGCCGAGGTGCAGCGCGGCGCGTTTCGCGCGGATTTGTACTATCGCTTGAATATCTTTCCCATCCGCCTGCCGCCGCTGCGCGAGCGCCGGGAGGATATTCCGCTGCTGGCGAATTACTATGTGCAGGAGTTCGCGCGGCGTCTGGGCAAGCGCATCAATCGCATCAATGCCGAGGCCATTGAGAAACTGTCGCGCTATGACTGGCCCGGCAACGTGCGCGAACTGGCCAACGTGTTGGAGCGCGCCGTGATTCTCTGCGCGGGGCGGGTGTTACAGGCCGAGCATCTCGGCCGCCTCGATAATCGCGCACCCGCGGCAGATGAGTTTCTCACGCTCGAGGAAGTCGAGCGCCGCCATATTCTGCAAGCCTTCGAACGCAGCGGCGGCGTGCTGGCCGGACGGCACGGTGCCGCCGAACTGCTCGGCCTGCATCGCTCTACGTTGTGGTCGCGCATGAAGAAGTTGGGGATCACGCTGCCGAAAACGAATTGATCGGTTGCGGAGGCGTTGGTTTGCCTTATTGCAGGCGAATGCTACTGCGTTACTGCGCTTTTCGTTTGCATGATGCGCTCTTGTCTGCTTGGCCGTGCTGCTAGCATCAGCCCGGCGGCTTCTTCATTGCCGGGCAGACACTGTTTACGTTTTCCAGAAGACACACAACTTTTCGCCATGTAAAGATTGCGCCAGCCGCGCCGGTGCGTGCCGGCGTTTTTCTTTTTGGGGCATGCACTGCGGCCTCTGCATTCACACCGGTGCGCGCCGATTGCATTTCTCAAATATCAGCACGCTACCGGTATTTCGGCACTCGCCGCCAAAAGGTGAAAGCTGACGACGGTGTTGCCCGCCTGCCTAACTCCGGCGCATTCGTTCACTTGCACAAGATGCACGCGCGGCGTTCGCGCCTGGCACGCGGTTGGTATATATCGCAGGCACAACTGCGAAGTGAGCAAGAACAACATTCACGCAAAGAAAAAGACGACAACCATGATGGCTGCCCCAAGCGAAGTTGAATTCAAGACGAAGCCGTCAGCGCGGCCGGCAGTGCTGCACTTCCCAGCGGCACGGCCGCGCGTGGAGGCGATCGACTGGCTGCGCGGGCTGGTGATGGTGATCATGGTGCTGGATCACACCCGTGATTTTCTGGGCACCAGCAGCGTGAATCCGCGCGACGTGCATGAGCCGCTCCTGTTTCTTACCCGCTGGATCACCCATTTCTGTGCGCCGGTGTTTGTTTTTCTCGCGGGAGTCTCCGCGTTTCTTTATGGCAATCGGGGCCGCAGCAAGAGTGAAATCAGCCGCTTCCTGTTGACCCGCGGACTTTGGTTGATCTTCATCGAACTGACGGTTATGCGCTGCGCGTGGACGTTCAACGTGCAACCGGAGGTGATCTTCTTGCAAGTCCTTTGGGCGATCGGCGTGGCGATGGTCGTGCTCGCCGGCCTGGTGCATTTCCCGCGCCCGGTGATTGCCGGTCTCGCGCTCACCATGATTGCCGGGCACCATCTGCTCGATGGCATCCGTGCCGAAAGTTTCGGTAGCGCCAACTGGCTGTGGTTGCTGCTGCACGAACCCGGCTTTGTGCCCTTGAATCAAGACGTGACGGTCTTCGTGCTCTATCCGCTGATCCCCTGGATCGGCGTTTTGGCGGCAGGTTATGCCTGCGGTCCGATCATGCTGCTGGCGACGGGACCGCGGCGCCGCCGCCTGCTCGGCCTCGGCTTGGCGCTGATCGTTTTGTTTATCGTGCTGCGAGCCGCCAATGTCTACGGTGATCCGGCAATTTGGACGCCGCAGCGCAACGGGCTGGCGACCATACTCGCTTTTATCAACTGCGAAAAGTATCCGCCCTCGCTGTTGTTCCTGGCAATGACCCTCGGCCCGGCATTGACCGCGCTGGCACTTTTCGATGAAGCCAAAAGCAGGCTGGCCAAAATGATGGTGACCATCGGGCGGGTGCCGTTTCTGTACTATGTCGTGCATGTGTTTCTCATTCACACGTTGGCGGTCGTGCTCGCGCATTTTTCCCTCGGTGAATCGGCCTGGCTGTTCACCGGCCTGCCGCCACTGGCCAAGCCGGAGAATTACGGTCTCAGTCTGCCGGTGATCTATGCCGCCTGGCTCGGCATTGTCGGCATGCTCTATCCATTGTGCCATTGGTTTGCGCAAGTCAAGCAGCGCCGCAGAGACTGGTGGCTGAGTTATTTGTGAGATCGAAGGAGAGGACACGCGCAATGCGAGTGCGGCAATGCTGCGTTCCCGAATTTTCCGCTCGCGGATGGCTGCGCGCACCACAGTGGACAAGCGAATTTTTGTGGGTTTGATCGTTCCTGCCAATCAATCATCAACCTTTATCAACAGGAGATGCTTTATGTCTGGTAGAAAAATTATGGCGGTCGCCGCCGCCGCTTTGCTGGTCTGGGCGGGCGCCGGTCGGCCGCAGCCAGCGCCGGCTACCGTTGATGCCGTGACGTATTGGAATCGCATCGCGACCGACGCGACAGTCGCAGTGGAAATGGATCCGCTTGCCGAATCGCGCCTGTTCGCGATCCTGCATCTCGCCATTCATGATGCGCTCAATGCCATCGATCGGCGTTATGAAACCTATGCGGCAGCGGTGCCTGCGGGTGCCGGCGCGACCGCCGAAGCAGCGGTGGCTGCGGCTGCCCACGCCGTCTTGACCGAGCTGTTTCCGGCGGCGAAACCGACTTTCGATGCAGCCTATGCCGAGGCGCTGCGGCCGTTGCGCAACGACGAAGCCAAGAAGCGCGGACTCTCCGTAGGCAGCAAAGCCGCCGCTGCCATGCTTGCGCTGCGCAGGAATGATGGCGCCAGTCGTACGGTGGAGCGCGCAGCCGGCACGCAACCCGGCGAGTATCGCCCGACTCCGCCGGACTACACGCCGGCGAAATTCGCGCAGTGGCCGGGGATCACGCCTTTTGTATTGAAGTCCGCGGCGCAATTCCGGCCGGCACCGCCGCCCGTCGTCGACAGTGAGGTTGCGCTGGCTGACATCGCGGAAGTCAAGGCCATCGGCGCACAAGTGAGTCCCACGCGCAGCGAAGAGCAAAGCGAAATCGCGCGCTTCTGGTACGAAAACTCCACGCAGGGGTGGAATCGCATCAGCCGCGAAATCGCGATGAGTCGCAAGTTGTCGCTTTGGGAAAGCGCCCGCTTCTTCGCGCTGGTGAATCTCGCCATGGCCGATGGTTTCATCGGCGGGTTTGAGGCGAAATATCACTACTACTATTGGCGGCCGGCTACCGCGATTCGCGCCGCCGGTGACAGCACATGGGAAAGCTATCTGTGGACGCCGCCGGTTCCGGATTATCCCTCCACGCACACGGTGCTGGGCGCGGCCGCAGCCACGGTGATGGCGCGCTTCTGCGAAACCGACTTCGTCAGCTTCCAGTCGGCGAGCGGCGTGCCCTATCCCGGCCTCACCCGCAAGTTTTGGAGTTTCTCGGAGGCCGCGCGTGAAAACGGCGCCTCGCGCGTGCTGGCAGGCATTCACTTCACCTCTGCGGTCAACGCCGGCTATGTGCAAGGCGAGCAGATTGGAGCATGGGTCTTTGCGCATGCCTTGCGGCCGGTGCGCACGGCGCCGAGCCGCGCTGGTGCCACGACTTCGTTGCAGTAGAGCACAGCAACGCAGCGCCAGCAAGCGAGCGCTGCACCGCCGAGATCCGGTCTCGGCAGTGCAGCGTTATTTGCATTGATCCGAGCAAGGAGAACATCATGGCGATTCGTCGGGCCGCAGCGATCTGGCCGGCTCCCCGGTACGCGGCGAAAATGATCAGAAAACGGAAATTGCAGGCGGCTGCCGCGCGCCGGAGCAATCCGGCAAGCGCATGGCATGCAGTCGTGAGAAAGACAGCGGCAGGATCGTTTTTGCAGAATGACAAGAATTCTATGGGAAATGAGCCCGACTTCTCAAAGCCGGACTGGCTGCTGCAAACCGAGAGCATTCTCGACGCGATGAACGAAGGAGTTGCCGTGCTCGAAGCCGGCCGTGTCTTGTTCGTCAATGAAGCGTTGCTGCGCATGACCGGATTCCAACCGCAGGAAATGATCGGCCGCGCCAGCACCGATTTTTTTGCGCCGGAAGATTTGCCTTTCATTCAACAACAGATCGAGCAGCGGCAACGCAACGGGCACATTCGGTTTGAATACGACCTGCGCGGCAAGTCCGGCGCGCGCGTGCCGGCCATTATCAGCAGCCGTACCTTCCACACGGCGGAGCAACGCCAGTTCGCCATCGTCACCTGCGCGGATATTCGCGAGCAAAAGTCTGCCGAGGCAAGATTGCGCCAGGCCATCCTGCAACTGCAGGAGAGTGAAGCGCGCAAGGATGCGATGTTGAGATCCGCGTTGGATTGCATCATCACCATCGATCACCACGGGAAGATCATCGAATTCAATCCGGCAGCGGAAAAGACGTTTGGCTATGAACGCGGGCAGGTCCTCGGCGCCGAATTGGCGGCAACCATTGTTCCGCCGGCTTTGCGCGAAGCGCACCGGCGCGGGATGGCGCATTATCTGGCCACCGGCCAGGGCCCGGTGCTGGGCAGGCGCATTCAGATTACCGGAATGCGCGCGGACGGATCAGAGTTTCCCGTCGAGCTGGCGATCGTTCCGATTCATTTGGGCGAGCATCCGATCTTCACCGCCTACCTGCGCGACATCACTGAGCCGACGCGCGCGGAGAAAGAGCTGCGCGAAGCAAAGGAGGCGGCAGAAGCGGCGAATCAGGCCAAAACCGAATTGCTGGCGGAGCTGAAAGCAAGGCACGATGAGCTGGCAGTCACATTGCAGCAGCTTCAGATCATCCAGAACAAATTGGAGGCCGAAAACGCGCGCAAAGCCCGCGAGCTGGAAGAAGCGCGCCGGCTGCAGCTTGCGCTGTTGCCCAGAACCATTCCCAAACTGCCGTATCTTGAAATTGGCGTGTTCATGCAAACCGCCACCGAAGTGGGCGGCGACTATTATGACTTCAATGTGAATTCCGGAGGCGGGCTGACGGTCGCAATCGGGGATGCGACCGGCCATGGCTTGCAGGCCGGAACGATTGTCGCTTCCACCAAAAGCCTGTTCAAAGCTTTGGTGGATGAACCGGCGCCGGCGCGAATCTTGAAGAAAATGTCGCGCGCCCTGAAATCGATGGGCTTTCGCAAGATGTTCATGGGAATGACCTTGGCAAAATTCGACCGGCAGCGCCTGATTCTCTCCGCGGCCGGCATGCCTTCTACGCTGGTGCACCGCGCTGCGACCGGCATGACCGAAGAAATCGTCTTGAAAGCCATGCCGCTGGGCAGTTTTTCCAATTTCAAGTATCAACAAAGGACGTTGAAACTGCAGCCCGGCGATACCGTGCTGTTCATGAGTGACGGCTTGTACGAAACATTCAACACACAAGAGGAAATGCTGGGAGAAAGCCGAATGATCAAGCTGTTTGCCGAGGTCGCGCATCAAAAGCCCTGCAAGATCGTTCGGCATCTGGCGCGGGCAGCCAAGTCCTGGGCCGGCGCGCGGGCCTTGCACGATGACATGACGATTGTCGCAGTACAGATGAAATAGCGATGGCTACTATGACGCCAATCTCGTAGTCTGTTACCTTGAAATGTATCGCCGCCGCCAACGTCATCCAGCAAGGATCCGGTGAAGATTTGAGCGCGGTGCCAAGTACCTCACAAGATTCCCTCTGAATGACACGCGGAATCATTTATGCAAATCAAAGTGACAAGGCACTAGATTCAACTTGGGAGGTACTTATTCGAGAAGAAACCCAAGTGAGCGCAGGATGATTCGCGCTACCGCCGCAGTGTCGCTGCTTGCGCTTGCGCAAACCGCAGAAGAAACCGGCAACGCCGCGCAACCGAGACCGCCGCGATTCGGACCGCCGGTGACGCTACGCGGGAGAGTTGTCTGTGGACGCCGCCAGTTCCGGATTACCCCGCTACGCGCACGAAGCCGGGTGCTGCGGCCAAAGGAATGGCGTGAATCCGCGAAACCGGCTTCAACCGCTTCTTCGCTGCGGCAGATCACGGCACTGCAGGCGGACCAAACAATCGCAGCACGGCAGAGCTTCGACCGCGGCCGTGCGGCGCAATCTACAACGATCCAATCAAGGAGAACATCATGGCGACTCGCAAGGCAGAAGCGATCTGGCTGGGCGGCGTGCCGCAAGGCAAAGGGCTCTTGAAGC
The DNA here is from genome assembly GCA_023150945.1 of bacterium. NCBI lineage: Bacteria > bacterium. Next base: position 228,718 of record JAKLJX010000001.1, read on the forward strand.
TGGGCAGTGGCGCGTTTGAGGGCAGCTATTCTTTCGGCTCGCGCTTCAAGGAAGAAGCGGGCACCAATCCTGAAGAGTTGTTGGGCGCGGCGCACGCCGGCTGTTTTTCGATGGCGCTTGCCGGCATCTTGCAGCAAGCCGGGTATGCGCCGGAGCGAATTCATACCCGCGCCCGTGTGCACATCGAGGCGGACGAACAGGGCTTTCAGATCACCGCGATTGCTCTGGAGACGGAAGCGCGCATTCCCGGCCTGGACGCCGCGGACTTTCAAAGAATCGCCGAGTTTGCCAAGAATGCCTGCGCGCTTTCTCGGGCGTTGCGCAACGGCTCGGCTGCCATCAGCCTGCAGGCCAGGTTGGCCACCTGACCGCGTAGAGTAGGCGAACGAACCTCGCGCGCAAGGTCGGGCCGTTGCCCGCAACGATTTGTCTTTCGGCTCGCCGTGCTTGATCTAGTGAAAAAAATGTTTTACTTGATTCGTCAGCAAGTGAGGAAGTGTTCCACTTTTGCAGTAATCATGCCGGCTGCCTCGAAGGGCCGGCATTTTTGTGAGCAGGAGAATTCACGACGAATCCGGAAAATCTGCAGTCCATCCACCCGCGCCGTACCGGAGCGCTGCCGCAAGGCCTGGTGCCAAAGGACCAGTTGCGCATTCCGGCGCTGGATGGTTATCCGCTCGCCGCTACTTTTTTCCCTGCTGCTGCCGCAGCCGCGCCGCTGGTAATCATTGCCTCCGCGACCGCCGTGCGCCGCGGCTATTACGCCAGGTTCGCGCAGTTTCTCGCTCGACACGGTCTTCAGGCGGTGACTTTTGATTATCGCGGGATTGGTGCTTCCCGGCCGCCGCGCCTTGCGGGTTTTCGCGCCTCGCTGCATGAGTGGGGTGAGTTGGATTTGGCCGGCGTGATTCAGTGGGCGGCACAGGAAATCCGGCCGCCAAAACTTCTGCTCGTCGGCCACAGCGTTGCCGGACAGATTTTTCCGCTGGCGGAGAATCATGATTTGGTGCAGGCCGCCTGCTTTGTTGCCAGCCAGTTCGGCTACTGGAAACTGTGGCACGGCAAAGAACGGCCGCTCATCTGGGCGCTGTGGCATGTGGTGATTCCCGGCGCGACCGCCGTGTTCGATCACTTCCCCGGTTGGCTGATGGGCGCGGGAGCTGATTTGCCTGGCGGCGTTGCGGCCGAATGGGCGCGCTGGGGCCGCCATCCTGATTATGTTTTGAGCCATCGCGCCGATGTCCGCGAGCGATTCGCCGCCGTGCGCTTGCCGCTGCAGTTCCTCAGTTTTTCCGATGATGCCCTCTACGCGCCGCAGCCGGCGGTGGTGGCCCTCATGCAAGCATACGGCAGCACCGAAAAGAAGCACCGCCATCTCGAGCCGCATGAGGTTGGCCGGCGGCAAATTGGGCATTTCGGCTTTTTCCGTGAAGCCGCGAGTGCCGCGCTTTGGCAGGAAACACTTGCCTGGCTGCAAACGCATGCTGCAGGAGAACCGCAATGATAGTCGCGCGCTTGGCGAACATTCCGGGATTTGCGATTGATCGCATGGCAGCCGCTGCCGGCGATGATCCCGAAGTCTTGCGCCTGGAAAATCTGGATACCGATCTTGCGCCGCCGGCAGCCGCGTTGGCGGCGACGCGCGCCGCCATCGGCCGCGATGCGGACAACAGCTATTTACCGTTTCTCGGGCAAACTGCGCTGCGTGAGGCGGTGGCGCAACACCTCAACCGGCAAACCGGCCAGGATTATGGCGTGGCGAATGTGGTGATCACCGCGGGCGGCACCGAAGGCCTGTTCGACGCCGTGCTCGCCACCACGGATCACGGCGATGAAGTCATTCTCACGGATCCCAGCTATGCCGGCATGATCCATCGCGTCAGCCTGGCGGGCGGTCAACCGCGGCTGGTGCCGTGGGTGGCGGAACCGGGCGATTGGCGCCTCGATCGGGAGGCGTTGCGGGCCGCCATCAGCAAGCGCACGCGCGCGCTGTTTCTCATGAATCCCTCGATGCCAACGGGAGCCGTGCTGCAGGCCGATGATTGGCAGGCCATTGCCGCGCTCTGTCAACAGTTCGATCTCTGGCTCATCTACAATGCCGCGATGGAACGCATCTTATTCGACGGCCGGCCTTTCATTCATCCAGCAGCGTTGCCGGGCATGGCGGAACGCACCCTCATCGTGGGATCCGTATCGAAAGAATTTCGCATGATTGGCTGGCGCCTGGGCTGGGTTGCGGGCCCGGCCGCAATCATGAATGACGTGGCGCGCGTGCACATCTATAACGTGGTCACCGCCACCGGCATTGCCCAAGCCGGCGCGCTGGCGGCGCTGCAGACACCGCCGGAGGATTTGCAGGCGTGCGTGCAGGAGTGGCAACGCCGGCGCGATATGGTGAGCGAGCAACTCCACGATTTTGCCATGATCCCGGCTGCCGGCGGCTGGTCGCAGCTTCTGAACGTGAGAGCACTGGGTTATGATTCATTCACCGCCGCACAGTTGTTGTTGGAGAAGGGACGGATTGCCGCGACGCCGATGCGCGATTGGGGCCGGGTGAACGGCGATCAATTCGTGCGCTTGGTGTTCAGTAACGAACCGGTTGCGCGCCTGGCGACGCTGGGTGATCGCGTGCGGCGCGCGCTGCTTTCTCCTGGGAGGAAACCATGAGTACCCCGACTGATCCGAAACGTGAGATGCTGCGCCACACCGTTGCCACGCTGGCCTATCGCGGTGGCAAAACGTTGCGCGACGCGCCCGCAGGGTTTGCCGCCTTTCGCGCCGGCGAAACGACGCGCACACCCGCGCAGATTCTGGCGCACATTGGCGACTTGCTCGATTGGGCACTCTCGCTTGCCGAAGGCAGACAAAGATGGAGTGACTCCCCGCCCTTGCCGTGGGAGCAGGAAATTGAACGCTTCTTTCAGGCTCTGAAAAAGCTCGACGATTATTTCGCCTCTGCTGCGGCTTTGGGGCGGCCCGCTGAGAAGATCTTCCAAGGGCCGATTGCCGATGCGCTCACGCACGTCGGCCAATTGGCGATGCTGCGGCGCCTGGCAGGCGCGCCGGTGCGCGGAGAAAATTATCACAAAGCCGAAATCGCGATCGGCCGCGTGGGCCCGGATCAGTCTGACCGGCGCGTTGAATTCGATTGATCGCGGCAGCGCGGCGCGAAACAATGGTTTTTGGGCTTGCTTGAAACACAATATTTCGGCATAGTATCACCACGCCGCGGCATTCCGGCAAGGCGCCGTCGTCTGCTTGTGCCGGCGGCGATGACCAATGCCACCGAATCTACGGCGAGGCACTTGCCACGGCTGTGCCGTAGCATCGGATCCACGTCGCACAAACAATCACCAAACCTTGGTCCAGTCAAGGTTGGAACACATTCACCATCAGAAGTCGGCGGCATTGAAGGCAGACGGCCGCACGAGTCAGGCACCGCGAACTGCGGGACGCGGCTCATTTGGAGAATCCTTATCGCAATGAAGTCTTGAGCGAACCGGAGCAAGCATGAAGACTCTTATTTTGGTGGCCGGTTTCATCTTCCTGACGCAGGCGCTGTCGGCACAAGTTTCCGTTTCGCCCGCCGACGAGTTGGTGCTGGCGACTTATGCCTATGCCAGCAACGATCGCGTTGCCAATCTGCAACCGCTCGGCGATCACTTGGCTGCGCAGTTGCAGCAGAAGGTCAAAGTGGTGAGTTTCCCGACCGTGAAGGCGCTGAATCAGGCCATTCAAGCCGGTGAGGTTGACCTCGCGCTGCCGAATACCTTCGGCTATTTGATGCTGCAGGCCGATTCCACGCCGGTTATCGTGCCGCTGGTGGCGCTGAAAATCCCAGCAGGTGTGAGCAGCAATTATCGCAGCGCCATCGTCGCGCATCGTTCCGTTGCGATCGATACGATTGCGGCCTTGCCGCGTCTGGCGCGCGATCATTCCTTCATGTTCGTGGCACCGGGTTCCACCTCGGGCAATCTCGTACCGAGGCTGTTTCTCGCCGGGCTGGGGCTGGCGCAGCCGGAGTCGGACTTCAGAGAAGTCGTTTACGGCAAGACGCATGCAAACACTATTCTGCAGGTGAAAGAGGGAAAGGCGGATTTCGGCGCCTGCGGCAGTGAGGAGTATGACAAGCTCATCGCTGCTGATCCCGGCGCGCGGCAGGCGATTCGCCTGCTCTGGCGTTCCGCAGAAATTCCCCTCGGCCCGGTGGTCTGCTTGCGCTCCCTGCCCGTCAGTCTGCAACAGCGCGTCAAAGCGATTCTGCTGACGCTGCAGCAAGACAACCCGGCGGCATTTGCGGCCCTCTGCCAGGGCTGGACTGAAGCCAAGCATGCGCAATTCTATGCGAGCGTGACCGACGCCGACTATGATCCGGTGCGCCGCACCAGCGGCAGCCGGCAGGACTTGTTGAGAATCGTGAATCAATTCGTGCAATGACCGCAGAACGCCCGGCCGGCGCTGATGAGGAACAGATTGCCCAAACGCGAGCCGCGGCTTCTTCCACTTTGGCAGTGAATCGCGCAGCAAAAGGAGTGATGTTTGAAGGAATTACTGGAAATGGCGGCCGACTGCGCTTCCCACTATTTGCAGGACATTCAGACGCGCAGCGTTGCGCCGACGCCCGAGGCCATTGCCGGACTGGCACGCTTCCAACAACCTCTGCCGACCGAACCCGTGGATCCGCGGCTGGTGTTGCAGACACTCGATGAAATCGGATCACCAGCCACCATGGCGATGGCCGGGCCACGTTTCTACGGTTTTGTCATCGGCGGCGCGCTGCCGGCAGCGCTGGCCGCAAATTGGCTGGCGGGCGCTTGGGATCAAAACAGTGCATTATACAAAGTGACGCCGGTAACGGCAGTCATCGAGCAAGTCGCATTGCGCTGGCTGCTCGAAGTGCTGCAGTTGCCACCGGAAAGCGGCGGCGCTTTCGTCACGGGCGCAACCGTCGCGAATTTTACTGCGCTCGCCGCGGGCCGGCATGCGGTGCTGAAGGCCGCGGGCTGGAATGTCGAGGCAGAGGGACTGTTTGGCGCGCCGCCGATTACAGTGGTTGTTGGTGAGGAAGCACATCCCACGCTGTTCAAATCGCTGGGACTGCTGGGACTCGGCCGCAACCGCGTCATCAGAATTCCGGTGGATGGACAAGGCCGCATTCGGCCGGACGCGATTCCCCCAATTTCCGCGCCGGCGATCGTGTGCGTGCAGGCCGGCAACGTCAACACCGGCGCCTTTGATCCCCTCGAAGAGATCTGCCATATTGCGCACGCGGCAGGCGCGTGGGTGCACGTCGATGGCGCCTTTGGCCTGTGGGCCGCAGCCTCGCCGCAACACACCGCCCTGCTCACCGGCGTTGCGCACGCAGACTCGTGGGCTACTGATGCCCACAAGTGGCTCAATGTGCCCTACGATTGCGGCTTGGCATTCGTACGCCATCCGGAAAACTTGCGCGCTGCCATGGCAATCACCGCCGAGTATTTGCCGACGGAAGGCCCGGAGCGCAATCCTTCCGATTACACGCCCGAACTGTCGCGGCGCGGCCGCGGCGTGGAAGTCTGGGCCGCCCTGATGAGTTTGGGGCGGCAGGGGCTGGCGGATTTGATCGAACGCAACTGCCGCCACGCCCGCAGATTTGCCGAAGGGCTGAGCGCTGCCGGTTTCCAAATTCTCAATGAAGTTGTCTTGAATCAAGTCTTGGTTTCCTTCGGCGACGCGGAGACAACCAATCGCGTCATCGCCGCGCTTCAAGCTGACGGCACGTGTTGGTGCGGCGGCACGGTGTGGCAGGGCAAAACCGCGATGCGCATCAGTGTTTCCTCCTGGGCCACCACCACTGACGACGTGGAGCAAAGTCTTGCTGCCATGATTCGCGCCGCGAAAAGCATTGCGAAACGCTGATTCCGGCCCGATCAGGCCCGGAGAGTGATGCCGGCCATCCAACCTGACATTGTCAAGCTGATTGATCCGCCGCCAATGCGGATCGGCGCAGGTGAGGTTAGGTTCATTGGGAACTCAAGCGGCCCAGCCGAATGAGGTGAGAGGCGAAGGATCATGCACAGCTACCTTTTGCAGCCGGCCACCTGGGAAGCGAGCGGCGTCTTCGTCGATCAAACCGGCCGTGAGACACCGGTGGCGGGCGAGGCACGCATCGTCCACACGGCACAGGCTTGGATCTTGACCGCCAACTTGGGTGAGATCGAAAATCGCTACGAGATCAGGCCCATGAAGGCCGGCAGTCTGTCTACCGCCTGGCGCAGCTTCAATCCCGCGCTGGGCGAGCTGCACGGGCATTTCGCCTTCGTGGATGATGCCATCATTTCGACATTTTTCTCGAACAACGGCGAATTCACCGGCAGCGAGATTCTGCTGCAAATCTCGCCGACGGAGTATCAAAACCGCGGGGTCTTGTATCGCGCCGGGGAATTTGCTTCGAGCTGGATCATTGATTTGGAAATGTCCTGAGGCGTTTTTTTGTTATCTCCTGTGGCAGCAGCATGTGCAGCAGTACCGCGAGACTCGAGTTTTGAGGGCGGCTCTTCTCTGCCGCTGATCTTGCGGCAAACATTCCAAATCAAACCACACAGGTGAAACCGATGCGTTTTCAAAATCGAGTTGTGTTGATTACCGGTGGCACTGGTCCTTTGGGGACGGCAGTGACCGCGGCGTTTTTGCAGGCGGGCGGCCGCGTTGCCGTCACCTATCGCCGGCCGCAGGAATTTGAAAAGCTGAAGGAAATGGCAGGAGCATCCGCCGGCCGGCTGCACGGCTTTGCGGCCAATCTTGTGGAAGAGGCCAGCGTGCAGGCCATGGTGCAGCAAACCGCCGCGCTCGGGCCGGTGCAGGTGTTGGTGAATTTGGTGGGAGGATTCTTCGGCGGTGTTGCCGTTCCCAACATGTCCCTTGAACAGTGGGACAAAATCATCGCGTTGAACTTGAAATCAGTCTTTCTGTGTTGCAAGCATGTGTTGCCGCTGATGCAGCAGCAGAACGCCGGCCGCATCATCAACGTCAGCTCGCAGGGCGGACAGCACGGCGGCACCGGCATTTCCGCTTATGGCGCGGCCAAAGCCGCGGTTATCAATTTCACCCAAACACTGGCCGCCGAGGGAAAACCGCATCGCATCACCGCCAACGTGGTTATTCCCGGCACGATCGACACACCTGCCAATCGCCAAGCCATGCCCAATGCGGATTTCAGCCGCTGGGTGACGCCCGAGGCCGTGGCGCATGCGATTCTGTTTTTGGCTGCGGAGGAGGCGGAAGCGATCACCGGGGCCTCGCTGCCGGTTTTCGGTTAGCCGCGTGGGTGCGATGCCGATTGCAACGGCGTGCGGCAATGTCACGCCTGGGGCCGGTTACAGCAGGGCACATTCCGGAGTCGCAAACGCGAGCCGCTGGCAAAACGGCTGCGCGGCCGGCATGAAGATCATTATCAAACCAGAACAAGGAGGGTTGGCAATGAGGCTGGGCACGCGCCTGTTCGTCACGGCAATCTTGTGGGCAATTGCCGCAAGTTTCACTGCGACGTTTGGGCAAATCAAGGGCAAGGTGACACTCGCCGGCCTGCCGGCACTGGCAGCCGGCCGGCCGGCCACAAAGAATCCCGCGCTGTGCGGCAGTATGATTGTGGACGAGTCGTTGGTGGTGGGCAAAAAGCTGGAGCTGAAGAATGCCGTGGTGTTCTTGGCCAATGTCCGGCCGGACTCACTGCCGCCGGCCGAAGTCACGCTGGAGATTTCGAAATGCGTTTTGCGGCCGCATGTGGCAGCGTTGCTGGCCGGTGATCGGTTGGTGATTGAAAATCGCGACGCCACGCTGCATCACAGCCGCGGATACTTGCGCAAATTCCGGCCGGGCTGGCAGGGTGTGGTCACCCAGGATATTTTTGAAGATCAAGCAACGAGCGTGTTCAATTTTGCCTTTCCAACCGCGGGCGCGGTAGCAGCGGATACCTTGCGCCAGCCCGGCTTGCTGGAAATTCGCAGCGAAATTGGCTATGACTGGATGCGCGCCTGCGTGCTGGTCCTGCCGCACCGCTTCTTCACCATCAGCAACGAGAAGGGCGAATTCAGCCTGGAGCGTGTGCCCGCCGGCCAGTATGACCTGGTTTTGTGGCACGAGCGGCTAGGCGTGAAGCGCCAATTGGTGGAGGTGGTTCGCGGCGAAAAGACGGAATTGGCGATCGTCTGGGAAATCAGCGCGCCGGTTGCTGCGCCGGGCGATTCCCTCTCACCGTGAAAGAAGAAGTCTCGGCGGTGAGTCGCTGCATTGTTTCAGCGCTGCGCGATCGGCACGTACTTCATTTCTGGTGGGCCTTGATAGACTGCCCGCGGCCGGTAAAGGCGATTGTCACGTAGTTGTTCGAGCACATGCGCGGTCCAGCCGGCCACACGACTGACGGCAAAAATCGGCGTGAACAGCTCGGGTTCGAGGCCGAGATAGTAGTACACCGAGGCGGAATAGAAATCGACATTGGGATAAATGCCGCGGCTGCTCACTTCGCGCGCCATCACTTCTTCCATTTTCCGAGACATCTCATACCACTTCAGGTTGCTCGTGATTTGCGCGAGTTTTTCCGAGTATTGATTGAGCAGGCGCGCGCGCGGATCATAGGTTTTGTAGACGCGGTGGCCAAACCCCATCACCTTTTCCTTCCTCTGCAGCTTGTCCATCACCCACGCTTCCACGTTTTCCAGCTTGCCGATCGCCAGCAGGTTTTCCATCACGCCGGCGTTGGCGCCGCCGTGCAGCGGGCCTTTCAAGCTGCCCACTGCCGCGGTGACGGCAGAATACATGTCCGTCAGTGAAGAAATGCAAACGCGCGCGGTGAAGGTGGAGGCATTGAAGCTGTGATCGGCATGCAGAATCAGGGCAACGTCGAGCACTTTGGCGGAGAATTCATCCGGCACCACGCCGTTGATCTGATGCAGACAGTGGGCGGCATGGTTCAGGTCGGTGCGCGGCGGCACGGGCTTTTCCCCCTTGCGCAAGCGTTGGATCGCGCCTACGATTGCGGGAAAGGCGGCAATCAAGCCGAGCGCGCGTTGGTGATTCTTTGCGAGAGAGTTGTCGGCAGGGGCATCATCAAACAGGCCGAGCGCCGAGACAGCCGTGCGCAGCAGATCCATGGGATTGGCGGTGGGCGGAAAGGATTGCAGCAGCGCGAGCACGGCCTCCGGCAGGTCGCGTTTTGCTTTGAGCGCGTTTTCAAAATCAGCCAGCTCACTGCGCGTGGGCAGATGGCCGGAGAGCAGGAAGAACGCGGTTTCTTCGAAGGTGGAGTTTTCGGCCAGCTCGGCGATGGGAATGCCGCGGTAGAGCAGCACGCCTTTTTGGCCATCGATCGAGCAAATCGTGCTGGGTGCGGCGGCGACGCCATCCAAGCCCGGCCGATACTCCACTTTATTGCCTGCGGCGTCGGTCAACTCCATTACTTTTTCTGCCATCGCTTCTCTCCTTTCCGGCATACTTCACAATGCCGGCTCCGCAGCCGGCGTCCAATGACGATGATCGAATTTGGTGACGATATTCTAGTAAAAAATGTGCGAAAAGCAAGCGCGAGCCGTGTGTACAGCTCTTGCGCAGATTGCGGTCACTTGCTTCACACTCGAATTCGCGAGACAGTGGTTCGCCGCGCCGATGGCAGCGGATTTCCAGCAGGGTGGCCTGAAAAATTGAGCTAAGGTCAGGTGATTTCTAGTAAGGCGGCGCGCCGGCATGGCTGGCATATCGGTTGCTGATGGACGAAGAGAAAGTTCGACTCTCAGATTGGAGACCGTTATGCCGGTAACAGCTTTGGTGATTCGTCAGGCAAGCAAGAACGACACGCGCGAGCGCAGCAATTGGTTGCGGCGGCAGGAGCGCCAAGCAATCACGTGGCTGTGCCAGCGCACGCCGCAATTTGTGACTTCGAACATGTTAACCGGCCTCGGCCTGGTTGGCGCCGTTGTAATCTCTTTGAGCTTGACTGCCGCGGGGCAGAATCGCTGGTGGCTGCTGGGCGCGATCCCCGGCTTGGCCCTTCACTGGCTGGGTGACTCTCTCGATGGCCGGTTGGCTTATTTTCGCAATCGCTCGCGCAAGTGGTTTGGCTTCGCGCTCGACTTGATGATGGATTGGATTTCGCTGTGCGTGGTGGCGGCCGGGCTGGCGCTGTATTTCAGTTCGCTGCGTTTCGTGCCCATCGTTTTCATGGTGGCCTATGGCGGCCGCATGTTGATTGCTGTGGTGCACTACACGATCGCAAAGGTTTATCGCATCGACAGCGGCAAAATCGGCCCGACGGAAGTGCGGCTGCTGCTCGCCTGTGCCGTGCTGGGGGAGATATTTTTGCCGGGCAGCCTGCTACTGCTGACCAGCCTGGCAACGCTGGCCCTGCTGGTTGTGGATGGGCTCGAGTTGGCGCAATTGCTCAGCGCGGCTGACCAACGTGACCGTGCCGAACGCCCTCGCGATTGGGGCAAGACTGCGGCGCCGGCTGCACGCCCTCAGCGGGCCACGCTGCTGGAATTGTTCTTTCCGCAAAATTGAAGCCGCAATTTTGCCGTCCGGTGTGCTGCGGTAAACGCAGATGCCAATCCTTCCGCTGCGCCGGCTGGAAGCAGTTGGACGAGGGTCCTTCACTATTTCCAGCGATGGCAGTCTGCCTTACGCGCCGCTTAGTTTCTGGGAATCAGGATTCCCCCCTGTTCACGATCATAGACGATTTCCCCGCCCACGATCGTCAACATGTTCTTGATGCGAAAGAGCTGCTCCTCCGGCACGGTCATGGGATCTTGATCCAGCACGCTCAAATCTGCAAGCTTGCCGACTGCGATCGAACCTTTCAACTCTTCTTCGAAGGCCGCGTAGGCCGCCCAAAGCGTCAGTGATTTTAGGGCCTCCATGCGAGTCATTTTGAGTTCAGGATGCCAGCCTGCACCGCTGAAACCGGTGGTGTCTTTGCGCGCGACGGCCGCATAGAATTCGATCATGGGATTGCCTTCCTCCACCGGCGCATCCGAGCCGCCGGCGAGGCGGCAGCCGGAATCGATCAGCGTTCGCCAGGCATAGGCACCGTGCAAGCGCGCCAGCCCCAGACGCCGCACCGCAAAATGGAGATCGCCGATGGCGTGGCTGGCTTGCATCACGGGCAGCACGCCCAGCCTGGCGAAGCGCGGCAGATCTTCGCTCGCGACTACCTGCGCATGCTCGATGCGGTGGCGCGGCTCGGCAATCTGGCGCGCTGCGGCCGGTACTTCGGCCAGCGCCTTTTCATAGAAGCCGAGCACCTTGCGATTCGCGGCATCCCCGATCGCATGAATTGCCATTTGAATGCCCTTCTCCGTGGCAGCCTTGATCACGGGATAGATCTCCTCGTCGCTCAAGAGGAACAATCCGTGCGAGTCGTCATCAGAGTACTTTTCCAGCAACGCGGCGCCGCGCGAGCCGAGTGCGCCATCCGCGCTGATCTTGATGCCACGGATGGTCAGGCGATGATCGAACAAGCCGATCTCAGGCGCATGCTGCAGCAGGGAATCGGCATCGGCGCCCGGCCCGCGGATGAACGCGTACAGCCGAATTTTCAACTGGCCGCGTTGATACAATGATTTCCACAAATCGACTGTTTCCCACCCTGAGCCGGCATCGTGCACCGTGGTCAAGCCGTAAGCGAGGGCGACGTCGTTGGCTGCGATCGCGTAGCGTTCTTGCATTGCGCGCGAGTTGGTGGGAATGTGTTGCGTCACCAGCGCCATGGCGTGATCAACAAGCAGGCCGTTGGGTTCGCCGGATTCGCCTTTCAAGATTTCTCCGCCTGGAGGGTTGGGGGTGGCCGCGTTGATTCCCGCAATCTCCAATGCCTTGGAATTCACCACGGCCATGTGGCCATCAGCGCGATTCAAGTAGACCGGCCGGTCTGGAACGGCGCGATCGAGATCATGGCGGGTGGGAAATTGCTTGACCGGCCAGTCTTCCTCCATCCAGCCGCGGCCGGTGATCCACTCACCCGCAGGTCTGCCGGCGGCCCAGTCCTCCAGCCGGCTGAGGAACTCGGCGAGCGAAGCGCAGCCATCGAGATTCAAGTCAAACTCGCGTTTACCCACGCCCTGAAAATGGTAGTGACTATCGATCAGGCCCGGCACCACGGTGCGGCCGCGAAGATCGACGACCTGTGTCTTGCTGCCGATCAGGCGCCCGACTTCTTGATTCGAGCCGACGAAGGCAATGCGGCCGCCGCTAACGGCAACAGCCTGCGCAACGGTGTGGTTGGAATCGACGGTGTGAATGATGCCGTTTTGCAGCACGAGATCGGCAGGTTGAGGTTTGGTAGCGCAGGAGATCATGGGCAAGACTCCGGCAAGCAAGAGGCCAATTGGAAGGCTGGCGGTCCGACTCATTTCATCTTCCTCCTTCAGGCGGAACGGAACAAGAGGTTCACGCACACTATTTGGGATTGCGCCCAATAAAACACGGCAGCCGCAAATCCGCAAGTGAATTCGATTGAAATAGAGGAATCAGCTCTTGCTACCCATTTTCCTGCGGATAAGCGAAGCTCGATTCCCGCCGGCGGCGCAAGCGCGACGAAGGAAGGTTGTGAAAACGCTCGTGGAATCCGGGTCTAATCAAGCAGGAATTGCGGTTTCAAATACGGTGTGCAGGAGTGCTCACGGTGGGTCAGTCCACTTTTGTTCATCATTCCAATGAAAGGGCGAGACTATGTTCAACTTCAAGAAGACCAAGCAGCTCGTCGAGAAGGAACTCAAGCCCGATGAAAAGATTGAGCAATACATCGAGGGAAAGAGCGCAATCAAGACTTCAGCAGGCACGGAGCTGATCGACACAGGCATGGCCGTGACGAACAAAGGGGACGCGCTTTACGTGACCAATCCCATGTGCGAGAAAGCCAGCGCAAAAAGGGTGAGCGCAGATAAAATCAACAAACCTGCCTTGAGTCCAGACAAAGCCACATTGAGCTTTGAAGCGGAAGACGTTTGCTACGAATTGTCTCAGATTCCCAAGGATCCGGACCCAAAGAAAGTCGTGGATTTCATTGGTGATCGGAGGAAGGAAGCGGAGGAAAAGGCGAAGAAAGATCAGCAACTTGGCTTTGCGATCAAGAATACAGGCCTACAGCCGTTTACCATTCAGGTGGAGCCGCAGCCTTCCGCGAAGAAGTAAATCAGCAAGAAGCCAGCGTGGATTTGATGGGAGTTGTAGGGGCAGGACCGCGTGGTTGATCCGGTCAGGATGGAACTATAGGATGACGTGAGAGTTAGGTCGGAGCCCTGCGCAGAATCGAAGTGTTTGAACTGCGGGATAGTTGCTTTCGTCATGTTGTGATGATTCTGCAAATGATAACGCGCGACTATTTCGGGTTGTGTTCATTCGTGTGCAAGTCGCGCGTTAACAGAGACTAGGGCAGGGAATGGCGTGATGGGGGGAGGGATTCTTAGTGGGAGGTAAGTTGAATCAATCATTATTCTTTAGGCGATGATTGATTCAAGTTCGAATATTTCTGTGAGGAATGCAAAAAAGAGGTTGCATTCCGGGACTCATTTGATTATATTTTGCGCTGTCGCGATATACGCGGCGCGAGAAATCGCAGATGTGACACTTGCTCTTTGAAAATATAGCGTGCACAGCATTTCGTTGTGAAAGTCAATTGCTTTGAGTCAAGAAAACAAACTACGAAGAGTTTGATCCTGGCTCAGGACGAACGCTGGCGGCGTGCCTAACACATGCAAGTCAGGGAGAAAGGGGTAGCAATACCCTGAGTAAACCGGCAAACGGGTGAGTAACACATAGGCAATCTACCTCAGAGATTGGGATAACCTCGCGAAAGTGGGGCTAATACCGAATACTCCAGAGAGTTCGCATGGGCGCTCTGGTAAAGGTTATTGTGATTTATCATGGTAACGCTTTGAGATGAGCCTATGGCTGATTAGCTAGTTGGTGAGGTAACGGCTCACCAAGGCGACAATCAGTAGCCGGCCTGAGAGGGTGATCGGCCACACTGGGACTGAGATACGGCCCAGACTCCTACGGGAGGCAGCAGTGAGGAATATTGGTCAATGGGCGAAAGCCTGAACCAGCAACGCCGCGTGAGGGATGAAGCACCAAGGTGTGTAAACCTCTGTTAGAAGGGACGAACAATCCCGATGATCTCGGGACTTGACGGTACCTTCAGAGAAAGCCCCGGCTAACTCCGTGCCAGCAGCCGCGGTAATACGGGGGGGGCTAGCGTTGTCCGGAATTATTGGGCGTAAAGGGCGCGTAGGCGGAATGGTAAGTCAGTGGTGAAATCTCGAGGCTTAACTTCGAGTCTGCCTCTGAAACTGCTGTTCTTGAGTGCGGAAGAGGAAAGCGGAATTCCCGGTGTAGCGGTGAAATGCGTAGATATCGGGAAGAACACCAGTAGCGAAGGCGGCTTTCTGGTCCGTCACTGACGCTGAGGCGCGAAAGCGTGGGTAGCAAACAGGATTAGATACCCTGGTAGTCCACGCTGTAAACGATGGGCACTAGGTGTTGGCCCCGAACCGTCGGGGTCAGTGCCGCAGCTAACGCATTAAGTGCCCCGCCTGGGAAGTACGGCCGCAAGGTTGAAACTCAAAGGAATTGACGGGGGCCCGCACAAGCGGTGGAGTATGTGGTTTAATTCGATGCAACGCGAAGAACCTTACCTGGGCTTGACATGCTGGTTACCAACCTGAAAGGGAAGGGACCTTGGCTTGCCAAGGAGCCAGCACAGGTGCTGCATGGCTGTCGTCAGCTCGTGTCGTGAGATGTTGGGTTAAGTCCCGCAACGAGCGCAACCCTTGTCTCTAGTTGCCATCAGGTCATGCTGGGAACTCTAGAGAGACTGCCGGTGATAAGCCGGAGGAAGGCGGGGATGACGTCAAGTCCTCATGGCCTTTATGTCCAGGGCTACACACGTACTACAATGGCTGGTACAACGGGGAGCGATACCGCAAGGTGGAGCAAATCCCTCAAAACCAGCCTCAGTTCAGATTGCAGTCTGCAACTCGACTGCATGAAGGTGGAATCGCTAGTAATCGCGGATCAGCATGCCGCGGTGAATACGTTCCCGGGCCTTGTACACACCGCCCGTCACGCCATGGGAGTCGATAGCACCCGAAGTCGCCGGCTTAACCGCAAGGATGGAGGCGCCTAAGGTGAGATCGATGACTGGGGCGAAGTCGTAACAAGGTAGCCGTACCGGAAGGTGCGGCTGGATCACCTCCTTTCTAGGGAGTCTCGTTCCGCAAGCGGCTTGTCCGCCGACGGAATTCAGAGATGACCACCTTGACTTCACAGCAGATGATGTGCACGCTTTTTTTTTCGAATGATCATTCTAGTTTTGGGCCTGTAGCTCAGACGGTTAGAGCACTGTGCTGATAACGCAGGGGTCAGTGGTTCGACTCCACTCAGGCCCACTGCGCAATCAGTACCCATACTAGAAGGGGCTGTAGCTCAGTTGGGAGAGCGTCGGTTTTGCAAGCCGAAGGTCGTCGGTTCGATCCCGATCAGCTCCATAGCAGAGTGATTGTTCTTTGAAAAGTTCATGAATGTATGCTTTAGTATTTTCCAGAAATCATCTATCGTTGAGATGAAGATTTTTGGTTAAGTTACTAAGGGCATATGGTGGATGCCTTGGCACGAGAAGTCGACGAAGGACGTGGTAAGCTGCGATAAGCTCCGGGGAGATGCAAACAATCGAAGATCCGGAGATTTCCGAATGGGACAACCTATTCCGCCTGAGCGGAATACCTTCTGCTGAACACATAGGCAGAATGGAGACAACAGAGGGAATTGAAACATCTCAGTACCTCTAGGAAAAGAAAGCCAATGCGATTCCCAAAGTAGCGGCGAGCGAAATGGGAATAGTCCAAACTTGCTGTATGTCAAGCCTGCATGCGTTGTACAGCAAGGGTTGCGGGAATGAGCTAGACGGGTGTGCAGACCTGTCGGGAAGTGACAAAACACCGGCTTAGTCGAATCGATCTGGAAAGCCAGCCAAAGAAGGTGATAGCCCTGTAGGCGAAAAGTCAGTGTCTTCCTGAGTTCATCTCCCAAGTACCGCGGGACACGTGGAATCCCGTGGGAATCCGGGTGGACCATCATCCAAGACTAAATACTCTCTCGTGACCGATAGTGAACCAGTACCGTGAGGGAAAGGTGAAAAGCACCCCTAGCGGGGAGTCAAATAGTACCTGAAACCATATGCCTACAAGCAGTGGGAGCCCCGACTTGTTCGGGGTGACCGCGTGCCTTTTGCATAATGAGCTGGCGAGTTATTCTGTGCAGCAAGGTTAATCTGTTGAGCAGAGAAGCCGAAGCGAAAGCGAGTCCAAATAGGGCGATTGAGTTGCATGGAGTAGACGCGAAACCAGGTGATCTACCCATGGCCAGAGTGAAGCGATCGTAACAGGTCGTGGAGGCTCGAACCCACTGAAGTTGAAAATTCAGGGGATGAGCTGTGGGTAGGGGTGAAAGGCTAATCAAACTTGGTAATAGCTCGTTCTCCTCGAAATAGCTTTAGGGCTAGCCTCATAGGAGAGTGACGGAGGTAGAGCACTGGATGGACTAGGGCTCTCACAAGGGTACCAAACCCAACCAAACTACGAATGCCGTACACTTGCTCTATGGGAGTCAGGCGAGGGGGGATAAGCTTCTTCGCCAAAAGGGAAACAACCCAGATCATCGGCTAAGGTCCCTAAGTGTAAGCTGAGTGAGAAAGGATGTGAAATCGCACAGACAACCAGGATGTTGGCTTAGAAGCAGCCACCATTTAAAGAGTGCGTAATAGCTCACTGGTCAAGCGATTTTGCGCCGATAATAATCGGGACTAAGCTTACCACCGAAGCCGTGGGCTCAACCGCAAGGTTGAGCGGTAGAGGAGCGTTCCACCAACCTGCGAAGGTGCACTGCGAGGTGCGCTGGAGGAAGTGGAAATGATTATGCCAGCATAAGTAGCGATAATCCCGGCGAGAACCCGGGACACCGAAAATCTAAGGTTTCCTGAGTAAAGTCAATCTGCTCAGGGTTAGTCGGTTCCTAAGCCGAGGCCGAATGGCGTAGGCGATGGGAAACAGGCGAATATTCCTGTACCGTCTTGAGATCGTCTGAACGATGGGGTAACGCAGAAGGGAACGTCAGCCAGGTGTTGGATATCCTGGTCTAAGCTGGTAGGAGGGTCGGGTAGGCAAACCCGCTCGACCACGACTCCGAGAAGCGAATGGGAAATGCGGCTTTTGCCAAACCAACTGACATGTACCATGCTGCCAAGAAAAACCTCTAAGTGAGATCGATAGGCGACCGTACCGCAAACCGACACAGGTAGATGAGGAGAAAATCCTAAGGTGCTCGAGCGAGCTCTGGTTAAGGAACTAGGCAAACTGACCCCGTAACTTCGGAAGAAGGGGTGTCCTGCTTGGTCAGATCCTACGCGGGTCAAAGCTGAGCGGGATCGCAGTGAAATGGCCTGGGCGACTGTTTACTAAAAACACAGGTCTGTGCGAAGTCGTCAAGACGACGTATACGGACTGACACCTGCCCGGTGCTGGAAGGTTAAGAGGAGAGGTCATCCCGAGCAATCGGGAGAAGCCTTGAATCGAAGCCCCAGTAAACGGCGGCCGTAACTATAACGGTCCTAAGGTAGCGAAATTCCTTGTCGGGTAAGTTCCGACCTGCACGAATGGTGTAACGACTTGGGCGCTGTCTCAACCAGAGGCTCGGCGAAATTGTAGTACCGGTGAAGATGCCGGTTTCCCACAACGGGACGGAAAGACCCCATGAACCTTTACTATAGCTTAGCACTGTGTTTCGGTATTGCATGTGTAGGATAGGTGGGAGACGTCGATCCGGCGGCGCCAGCCGTCGGGGAGTCAACCTTGAAATACCACCCTTGTTATATTGAGACACTAACCTGGCACCCTGATCGGGTGTAGGGACCCTGCTAGGTGGGTAGTTTGACTGGGGCGGTCGCCTCCCAAACTGTAACGGAGGCGCCCAAAGGTTCCCTCAGCATGGTCGGCAATCATGCGTAGAGTGCAAGCGCATAAGGGAGCTTAACTGTGAGACTAACAGGTCGAACAGGTGCGAAAGCAGGGGCTAGTGATCCGGCGGTCGTGTATGGAAATGCCGTCGCTCAACGGATAAAAGGTACTCTGGGGATAACAGGCTTATCGGGCCCAAGAGTTCACATCGACGGCCCGGTTTGGCACCTCGATGTCGGCTCATCGCATCCTGGGGCTGGAGAAGGTCCCAAGGGTTTGGCTGTTCGCCAATTAAAGCGGTACGTGAGCTGGGTTTAGAACGTCGTGAGACAGTTCGGTCCCTATCTGTTGTGGGCGTAGGAAATTTGAGGGATGCTGCTCCTAGTACGAGAGGACCGGAGTGGACGGACCTCCAGTATACCAGTTGTCACGCCAGTGGCATAGCTGGGTAGCTGTGTCCGGATGGGATAAGCGCTGAAGGCATCTAAGCGCGAAACCCTTCCCAAGATGAGATTTCCCTTGTCGCTTCGGCGACGCTGAAGGCTCCTCGCAGATGACGAGGTCGATAGGCCACAGGTGCAAGAACGGCAACGTTTTCAGCCGAGTGGTACTAATCAGCCGTGCGGCTTAACCATTTTTTTCACTCTCAGCGCTAGATGATTTCTGGATTTTGTTCTTCATCTCGCAAGCATACATCCATTGATCTATAGTCGTAAAAAAATTCCGGTGACTTTGGCGGAGGGGTCACACCTCTTCCCATTCCGAACAGAGTCGTTAAGCCCTCCTGCGCCGATGGTACTGCCTTGGTGACGAGGTGGAAGAGTAGGTCGTTGCCGGAAATTATATGGCCTTCCTGATGAAAATTGGGGAGGCCTTTTTTGTCTCTTGCTGTCCCCCCTCTGCCCCTTGCACCGCGGTACGACAATTCTGTTGCATTTTGCCTCCGTTTTTCCTATTTCCGCCAGGTGAGGTTTGGCCCGGCATTTCAGACGGTGCACACCGTCAAGTATGTTGCCCTCCCAAGGAACTGAAATATTCCCCATGCCGCAACTCGGTATGGGCATTCTCGCTAATCTCAGGTGGCTGGCATGGCTTCGCTCGTGGGCCGCATACTCGGCAGCGGTCGCTACGAAATCCTCGAGCTCTATGGCAAAGGCGCGTTCGCTGAGGTCTATCGCGGCCGCCAGCTTAATTTGAATCGTGACGTGGCGGTCAAGGTGCTCAATGAAGCCTCGACCCGTGATGAAAGCCTGGTCAGGCGCTTTCATCAGGAAGCGGCTGCCGTGGCCCGCTTTGATCACCCCAATATCATCAAGATTTTTGACCACGGCCAGGAAGGGCAGGTGCACTACTATGTCATGAATTTCCTGCCCCGTACCCTGCGCAGCCTGCTTCATCCCAATCGTCCCCTGCCCGTCGAAATCGTCCTTCAGATCGCCAGTCAACTCGCCGCAGCACTGGCGTACGCTCATTCCATCGTCAACAATTTCGTCCATCGCGACCTCAAGCCAGAAAACGTCATGCTCGATCAGAGCCATAACGCCGTGCTTTCGGATTTTGGTCTGATCCGCGGCGACGAACTCGCGCGCCTGACCGTGGGGGACAGCGTCATCGGCACTCCCACCTACATGTCGCCTGAACAGATTCGCGGCAAGGCACTCGATCCCCGCTCAGATCTCTATGCCCTGGGCGTGTTGCTTTTCGAATGCGCCACCGGCTCGCCGCCTTTCAAGGGCGATTTGATGAGCGTCTGCCATCAACACGTCAATGAAGTGCCGGACAGCCCGCGGACGCTCAACCCGGATTTGCCAATCGAACTCGAGGCGTTGATTCTCAAATTGCTCGAAAAAACGCCCGAGCGCCGTTATCAAGCTGCAGCAGAGGTGTTGCTGGCGCTCGCTGAGTTCCCGAGGCGGCAGAGCCAGCCGGGACTCATCTATTCCCAGCCGACGCTGCCGGTAACGCCCAAGCCCGCCACGACTCCCGCACTGACGCCAGTGGCGCCACCCATCGCCACGACTCCTGCGCCGGCACCCGCCACAAACTCCAACCGCCGGCTTTGGCCCGCCATTTCGTTTGTGGGAATCGCGGCCATTGCCTTGGTGATTGCGCTGGTCTATTTCTTTCGCAAGCCTCAACCCGAAGCGCGGCCGCCGCAGCCAGCTTCGAGCACGGCCCATTCGCAGATCCCCACCAGCCTGCCGGCAGCAACGCCGTTGCAAACGGGCCGCCTCGAAATCCGGAGTATTCCAGAAGGCGCAATGATTCAGATCGACGGCCTCAACCAGGATCGCAAGACGCCCGCGCGTTTCGACAGCCTGCGGCCGGGACGTTATCTTGTGAGTTTGCATCTGCCGGGTTTTCAAGTGTGGCGCGAGGCCGTGACGATCGAAAGGCAGGGCACCGCCATGCTGTCAGCAGCGCTGGTTGCTGTGACGGCACGGCCCGCGGTGACCAATGTTAGGCTGCGCATCATTTCCCGGCCGCCGAGTGAAATCTATCTCGACGGCGTCAGCCTCGGCAAACCCGTCACCGGCATGATCACCGTACCGGTCACTCCCGGGCCGCATGAGCTGCAATTCAAGCTGGTCGCTTACCCGGCTGTCAACCGCCGCCTTGTCGTGAAAGCGGAAGAATCCCAGGAATTCGCCATTGATTTGTTGGGAGAAATCAGCCTGCAAGCATTCGATGAAGCCGGCGATCCGGTGTTCGGCGCCGTCTTTTTGAATGGACAGCAAGCCGATTGGAAGCCGGATGGCTCGCGCCAGCGCGTGCTCATCGGCGACTATGAAATCACCGTCAGGAGCTTTGGTTTTGTGATGGCCGAGCCTTCCAAAAAAGTCAGTGTGCGCGGCGGTGAATACCAGCCCATTGTCATTCAAATGAAGAGAGAGTAGCGCCCCCACACTCCCGCCAACCCCCGCTCCGTTTCAAGTCCTCGAAATCTGGTGGCCGCCGGAATTCCGCAGTCTCGTTGAGCCGCAAGTACTATCGCGGATATACAAATTACCTTCGCGATGAGAACTGTGCTGCGCTGATGTAAACTCTGTCTGCCAACCCTCAGCAGCCCTCATGATCATCTCCTGATCGAAATCACCTTGCCCAGGTTATGGCTGGTCGATTGCATTCACCTACCACGAGCCACCGGCTCGAACCCGCCAGGCGGGGACTGAATGATCAATTCACTCAACAATTTTGTGCACCTTGAAGCAAATCTCAACCCGGCCAGTTGCATGCGATGGTCTTGCGTCAAAACTGGCGGTGTGCCGCAACTCCGGACTTCGACTTACGATCACGATTTAGTGCCGGTGTTTTCCTTTTGAACCGGCAACTGCCGGCGAGCCGGTCGCGTGCTTGCGGCCGGCCATGCCACCAAGGGGCATGCGCAGAATGCCTGACATGCTGCGAATCACTCAGCAAACGAATCTACAGGACAAGAGGTATGTCTCGTTACACAGGATGCCAGCGGTTTCTTCAGGTGGCGCTTTCGAGTCTGCTGCTGATTCTCTGCCTCGGCGGCCGCGGTCTGGCGCAGACCGGCGCAACGCTCGCTACAACGACAACGGCCGAGTACAAAAAGTCCAACCAGAGCAAAATCTTCTTTCATGGCGGCGTCTGGTGGGCGCTGGCCTTCCATGAGGGCCAGGCCACCTGGTATATCTGGAAATACAACGGCACCTCCTGGAGCCGCACGAACAAGCTCGAGAAGAGCACGAGTTACCTTCCTGATGTTGTGCTCGATGCCGCGCACGACAAGCTCTATGTGTTCAGCTCGCATCACACCCAGCCCAAACTCCGGCGCTACACCTACTCCGCCGGCACGTGGACGATCGATCCCGGCTTCCCCAAAAAGATTTTCACGGATTTTGTCAACCTCGACCACAGTAATCCGGTCAGCATGACACGGGCGAAGAACGGTGATCTGTGGATCTTTCGCGTGGACAGCAGCCGGCTGCAGGCGAAGCGTTCTTCCGACGCCGGTGTGACCTGGGGCAACGTGACCACGATCAAGTCGAATCTCAATGACCCCAAGGGCACAGCCGATGCCGTGGCTTTCACCACCGCCGGCGGCAATTATGTCGGCGTGGGCTATGGCGAAGCGGGCAATGGCACGCGACGCTTCGGGTTCTTTCTCCATCGCGACGGCGATCCTGACAACGTGTGGAGCGACGAGTCTGCGCAGGTGATGCCCCTCGGCACGGAGAACGCGCAAAACAACCTGTGCATGGCAGTGGATGGCGGAAACAACGTCTACATGTTTGTGCGCACGAACAGCGGCGGTCCGAGCGATCCGCGCAACACCCTCTACAAACGCAATGCGAACGGCACCTGGTCGGCTTTTGTCGTCAACGCAGTGAATTCGAATGTTGCCTGGCAATCGCCCGCGATTGCCATTGACGGCGAGAATGGCAGGCTCTATCTGTTGGGCCGCAATGTCCCCAGCAATATTGTCGAATACAAGACCGCCCTCATCGGCCAGGAGCATACCCTGGCCGCGGCCTCCATTCAGACGGCATTGGCGAATGGCACGCAGGCATTCAGCGACTTGAGCGTACCCGCCGGCTTGCTGGACTCGAACACGGATTTGTTGATCACCGCCGATAACATCACCGCCAACGACATCTGGTTCAACAAGCTTGATATCACCGCCGGCAGTGCGCCGGTTGTGGTTGACTCGGCGAAGGTCAATCCGCAAACGACAGCCACAGCGGGAGAATACACAATCGCATTCACCACCGGCGTTTCCGGCGGTTTGGCGGCCGGCAACGGCACGAT
The DNA here is from genome assembly GCA_023150945.1 of bacterium. Taxonomy (NCBI): domain Bacteria; species bacterium. The sequence continues at coordinate 251,469 of JAKLJX010000001.1, forward strand.
CACGGTGAGTTGGCCCGAGGGCACGACGGTCCCCGCAACGATTGACGCCGCGCATGTCACCGTGAATGGCGTTGCGGCGAGCACAGTCTCGACCAATCCCGGCGCCCGCCAAGCCACGGTCACGGTGGTGGCCGAGGTAGCGGCTAGTGCCAGTGTCACGCTGGTGTTTGCGAGCGCCGCCAACATCCTCAATCCTGCGGCGCCGGCAAACTACACCCTGCAGGTTGCGACGAGCGCGCAGCCATTGCCGGCCAATTCACCGGCATATGCCATCGTCTCTCCGCTAACGGTCGGCAATGTCACCGTGACACCGCATTTCACTTTGAACACGGCGGAGTATACCATCCCGATGGCGCTTGGTTCTGCCGGCGCGCTGCTCGCCGGCGCCGGCCAAATCAGCGTAATCTGGCCCGCAGGCACGACGGTGCCGCCGGCGATTCTGAATTCGAGCGTCAAAGTCAACGGCGTGACCGCCTCAGTTGTGGCGAGTGACAGCGCACTGCGGCAGGCCACGGTCACCGTGCCGGCCAGCTTTGGCGCCGGCGAGAGTGTGACGCTGGTGTTCCTGACCACCGCTGATGTCGCCAATCCTTCGGTCGCCGGAAACTATACCTTGCAGGTCGAAACCACGGCGGAACCTACACCGGTGGTGTCGCAGGCGTACACCATCGATCCTGCCACGCCGGTGACGATTTCCGCCGTCACGGTGGCGCCGGACACCGCGGGAGCGCTTGCTGCCTACACCATTGCGATCATGCTGGGCGAGGGCGGCGGACTGGCAGCCAACAGCGGCACGATCACGATCACCTGGCCTGAGGGCACGCAGGTGCCGGCGAACATCAATAGCAGTGCCGTCACGGTAAATGGTATGGCGGCATATGCCGTCACCGCTTCAGCGGCGCAGCGGCAGGCAACGGTAACGGTGCCGGCCAGCCTCGCGGACGGCGCGAGCGTGAGTATCGTGTTCACGCCGAGCGTGGGCCTCATCAATCCCGGCACCGAAGGCCAGTACGCTTTGACCGCACACACCAGCACGCAACTTCCCGAAGCGACCTCGCCTGCTTACACCATCAATCCCGTCGCGCCGCCGGCGCCCGGCACCGGCCGGCCGGTCACCGGCACAGGTGATGGCCTGGCCCGGCCGAATCAAAGCCGCACGTTTTATCACGGCGGTTACTGGTGGCTCGCGGCCCTCAACAAGGCCGATCAGCGCTGGAAGCTGTGGCGTCTGGTGGATACGACCTGGACTGCACAGCTCGAGATTTCAAGTTCAAGTGCGGCGCGGCCGGACTGCTTCGTTGACGGCCTCAACAACCGGCTTTATGTTTTGCTCTCGCACACTTCACAATCCACCTTTCTGCGTTTGAGTTACAACAGCGGCAATGGCTCATGGTCGATTGATTCCGGCTATCCCGTCAACGTGCCGAATGTGCGGCACATTGACGACAATCCCTTGTGCTTCACGCGCGCCCGCAACGGCGAGCTGTGGATTTTCGGCATCGGCAACTCGGCGTTGCAAGCGGTGCGCTCCACCAATGAAGGCCTGAATTGGTCGAGCATCTTTGTGGTGAAATCCGGGCTGCACGCCAGCACCGGTATGGTGGACTGTCGCGCATTCACGGCAAACGGCGTTGATTATCTCGGCGTGTGTTATGGCGAGAACACCGTGACCGGCGCGGTGTTTGGCTTTCTGCGCCATCAAGATGGCGCGGCCAGCAACGTCTGGACCGACGAGACGGCGCAGTTGACTCCCTTTACCGGAACGAATGCCGATGACCAAATTGCCATGACGGTGGCGGACGACGGCACGGTCTATCTCGTCACCAAGACGGATGGCAGCAGCGCTTCAGCCGTGCACAACGGACTTTACAAGCGCACCCCCAACGGCTTCTGGCAGAGATTTGCGGTCAACCGCGGCAGCGGCTGGCATATGCCGGTGATCGGCCTCGATGAAACCAACGACGAAATCTACGTCATCGGCACGGGCACCACCCCCACGAAATATGGCCAGTTCAAGAAGGCCGCATTCGGCAGTGAGAGCCAACTGGAAAATGCAGAGACCATCAATCTCTTCGCGCGGGAGGCGATGAATTTCATCTATCCCTCGATGGCGCAACACAATCACACCAGCGCCTCGGGCATGTTGGTGGCGGTGCAAAATGAAACGGCGGTCGAGACCTGGTACAATTTGCTCACGCTCGGTCCGCCGCCAGCCGGTCCGGTGAGTCTCAGCAGTGTGACGGTATCGCCCACGACCGTGGGATTGACGGCAGCCTACACCATCGGTCTCACCTTGGGCGCGACCAATGGGCTTGCTGCCGGCGTCGGAACTATTACCATAACCTGGCCCAACAACACCGTTGTGCCGGCAACGATTACGCCGAGTCAAGTGACCATCAACGGCGCAGCCGCGAGCAGTGTGAGCACGAACCCGGCATTGCGCCGCGCCGTCATCACGGTGCCAAGCACGCTGGCCGGCGGTGCCAATGTCTCGGTGGCGTTCAGCGCCAACGCCGGTCTGGTCAATCCCACGACGGCCGGTAACTACACGCTCGAAGCATTCACCAGCGGCCAAAGTTCACCGGCCACTTCGCCGGTCTATAGTATCGCAGCGGCTGTGCCGGTGACCGTCGACGCGATTACGGTCCAACCCAATCAAGTCGCCACTGCGGCAGCTTACACGATTCCCATTACACTCGGCGCGCAGGGCGCCTTGACCGGTGGCGCGAGCACGATCACCGTGACTTGGCCGGAAGGCACGTCGGTGCCGGCGGCGATTGCTGTGGAGAACGTCACAGTCAACGGCGTGGCTGCCGCGGCGGTTTCGGCTGATGCGGGATTGCGGCGGGCGGTGGTCACGGTTCCGGCGAATTTGGCGGCGAATGGCGCCGCTTCGCTGTTCTTCCGCGCGGCGGCAAATCTCATCAATCCGAGTTTGATTGGCAACTATACCCTGCAAGTTTTCACCAGCCAGCAGGCGCCGCCGGCCAGCTCCCCGGCCTATGCCTTGATCGACACGACGCCGGTGGTGATTGGCAATGTCACCGTCAATCCCAATCGTGCCTTTGCGGCGGCCTCATACTCGATTCCAATGACTTTGGGTTTGAATGGAGGATTGACCGGCGGCACGGGCACGATCACCGTCACCTGGCCGGCGGGCACCAGCGTGCCCGCGACGATCGCTGCTGCCAACGTAACGGTCAACGGCGTAGCGGCGAACGCCGTCACCGCTGATTCGCTGCAGCGCCGTGTTGTGGTAACGGTCCCGGCGACTTTGTCCGGCAATGCCAATGCCACGCTGGTTTTCGCGGCGGCGGCAGGCGTGGCCAATCCAGCAGCAGGCAGCTATCAACTCAGCGTTTCTACGAGCGCGCAAACTAGCAGCGTCACTTCGGCGGTCTATCAAATTATCGCGCAACCGGCAGTGGCCGTGGGCGCCGTTGGCGTGACTCCGAACTTTGAGGCCGAGGCCGCGGCCTACAGCATTCCTCTCACGCTCGGTCCACACGGCGGGCTGCAAGGCGGCAGCGGTACGATCACGGTAACCTGGCCCAATGATACCAATCTGCCGGCAAGCATCAATGCTGCCAATGTCAGCGTGAATGGCACTGCCGCTCAGGCAGTGACCACGCAACCGGCGCAACGCCGTGCCACCGTGACGGTGCCCGCGACGCTGGCCAACAGTGCCGGCGTGACGCTGGCATTTGCCGCGGCAGCGAACCTGGTGAATCCGACCACGACCGGCAATTACTCGCTGCAGGTAACGACCAGCAAGCAGGATTCGATTGCAGTTTCTCCCGCGTACTTTATCGACGCGCAGCCGCCGATTGCAGTCGGCGCGATCAGCATCAACCCGAACTACGCCGGTGAAGCGGCAGAATACAATATGCCACTAACGCTCGGCGCTTATGGCGGCTTGAGCGGCGGCAGCGGCGTGATCACAGTGGAATGGCCGCAAGGAACGACCGTGCCCGCCTCCATGGCGCCGGCGAATGTCAAAGTGAATGGCGCTTCGGCAAGCGCGGTGACGACGAATCCGGCACTGCGCCGGGCAATGGTCACCGTTCCGGCTACGCTCGCCAACGGCGCCGGTGTCACATTGCTCTTCACCGCGGCGGCGGGAGTGGTCAATCCTGCCGCGGGATCCTACACGCTGTCTGTCTTTACCAGCAGGCAGGATTCACTCGCGACCTCCCCGAGCTATGCAATCACCGCGCAACCGCCGGTGGTGGTCGGCAATCTGACCGTCAATCCCACGATTGCAGGAGAAGTGGCGAGTTACACCATTCCAGTCACGGTGGGAGCTTATGGCGGCTTGACCAGCGGCAGCGGCACGATCACCGTCACCTGGCCCTCCGGCACGACAGTGCCAGCCAGCATCTCCGCGAGCAATGTTACGGTGAATGGTGTGAGTGCGGCCGCAGTGAGCGCCAACAGCGCGACACGCCAGGCTACGGTGACCGTACCCAATGCGATCGCCAATAATGCCAGCGTGACGCTCGTGTTCACGGTCGCGGCTGCAATCGTGAATCCCGGCATCAGCGGTGATTACTCGCTCATGGTGCGCACCAGCAAGCAGACGGCCGAGGCCGCCTCTCCGAGTTACACGATCGATCCTTCGCCCAATCCGCCGCCTTCGGGAACCGGCACCGCCATTGCGGGCACCGGCGGCGAATTCGACAAGCCACATCAAAGCCGCGTTTTCTATCATGACGGCAAGTGGTGGCTGGCAGGCTTGAAAAAGAGTGAGAACAAATGGAAGCTGTGGAAATTTGATGGCACCAACTGGGCCGATCAAGGCCTGGTCCTCGGCGATGTCAAATCCTATCGCCCCGATTGCTTTATCGACAATGCCAGCAACAAGCTTTACATCTTTGTTTCGGGCACGTCGCAATCGCAGTTTCTGCGTCTGACCTACAGCTCCGGCGCATGGAGCAAAGACTCCGGCTATCCGGTGAATTTGCCGCAATTCACCCACTCCGGTGAATATTCGATCAGTTTTTCGCGCGCGAAGAACGGTGAGCTGTGGGGTTTCCGGGTGAACAGTAGCCAGCTCGAGGGCGTGGTGTCCACCAACGGCGGGCAAAGTTGGTCGGGGGTGATTGTCCTCAAGACCGGCCTGCATAACACCGCACTCACCGATTGCCATGCCTTCTCTGCCGGCGGCAGCGACTTCATGGGCGTGTGTTACTCCGAGAATTCCACCACCAATTCCATCGTCGGATTTTTGCGCCACCAAGACGGCACAAGCTCTTCGGCGTGGACGGATGAAAGCACCAACCTGCCGCCCTATAGCGGTACGGTCTCCGATGATCACATTAACATGGCGGTCGCCAATGACGGTACAGTCTACCTCATCACCAAGACTGACGGCGGCGGCGGCTCGATCGTCGATAACGGCTTATACAAGCGCGCGACCAACGGCACCTGGCAGTTGTTCGCGGTCAATCGCGGCGGTGGCTGGACGCGGCCGGCGCTCGCCATCGATCAAAGCAACAATTTCCTCTATGCCATCGGTGCGCCGGAAGGCTCCACCCGCCGCGGGTTCTACAAGAAAGCAGCCATTGGCAGTGAGGGTGACTTCGAATCGGCCAGTATGGTGACGATATTCGAGGGCAGCAACAACTACTTTGTGAATCCCTCGGTGGCGCAGCACAATCACACCAGCGGCAGCGGCGTTATGATCGCCATTGAGAACGATTCCGAGCTGCAGCTTTACTATAACCGGGTCAATCTCGGCGGGGCGCCGCCGCCCAGCCCGGTAACGGTCAACAGCGTGACGGTGAATCCAACCACCACCAGCTTGGTGGCGGCTTACACGGTGGGATTCACGCTCGGCAGTTCCGGCGGCTTGAGTGGCGGCTCGGGCACGATCACCGTGACCTGGCCTGCCAACACGACGGTGCCGGCAACGATTGCCAACAGCGCGATCACGGTGAATGGCACACCCGCGAGTAGTGTCGCCACCAATACCACCGGCCGTTTTGCAGTGATGACTGTACCCGCCAACCTGGCGGCGAATGCCAATGTCACGCTCAACGTCACCGCCGCTGCCGGCATCATCAATCCCACCACGGCGGGCGCGTACACGGTGCAAGTGAAAACGAGTGCGCAACCGGTGCAGGCGGCTTCGCCGGCCTACAACTTGCAGGCTCCGGTGCCGGTGGCAGTGGGGAACATTACCGTTCAACCCGACACGGTGAGCCGGCTGGCGAGCTATGAAATTCCACTCACCCTGGGCAGCCAGGGTGATTTGACCGGCACCAGCGGCACCATTACCGTCACCTGGCCGGAAGGCACCACCGTTCCGGCGAGCATCGCGACGACTGACGTGACCGTCAATGGCGCGAGCACGGCCAGTATAACGACCACGCCCGCGGCGCGGCGCGCTGTGGTGACGGTGCCGAACTCGCTGGCAGCCGGCGCGAATGTTACGCTGCAGTTCAGTGTGGGCGCCGGTATCGTGAATCCGGCTGCCGCGGGAAGTTACACGCTGCGAGTGCAAACCAGCAGCCAGCCGGTTGATGCAACTTCACCAGCGTACTCGCTGGTCGCGCCGCCGCCGGTGGTTGCCGGTACCTTGACGCATGCCAACACCACGCGGCTGTTCGATGCCTCCAATCAAAGCAAGATCTTCCACCATGACGGCGTTTGGTGGTTGGTGGCCTATGATCGCACGGTCAATGATTGGTATCTTTGGAAGTATGCCGGCGGCAGTTGGACGCGCGACATACTGATGGAGTACAACGAGAACTCGCGCATCGACCTCGTGTCCGATCCCGCCAACAACCGCTTCTTCGGTCTGGCCTCGCTGGATACCGGTTCGCGCTTCGGCAGGGTGGGCTACAACAACGGCGCATGGGCGGTACAATCCTCAACGACGCTGACCGGCTTCACGCATGATGATGAACTGCGGCCACAATGTCTCGTGCGCGGCGCCAATGGCCATCTCTGGGTGCTTCGCGTCAACACCGGCAGCCTCGAAGCCCGGCAATCCACCGACAATGGCACCTCCTGGTCGAATACCATGACGCTCAAATCCGGCATCACCGGCGATCACGGTATGGTCGATGCCGTCAAATTCAGCGCCGGCGGCAACAACTATTTCGGTGTCATCTATGGTATGCTGGCTTCCGATGGCGGCACGACCTATGGTTTCTTGAAGCATGACGACAATGCGGCGGCCAGCACCTGGTCGGACGAGAGCGCCGCGCTCACTTTCTTTGGTAACGAAAAGGCCGAGGCGCAACTCTCCGCGCTGGCCGCGGGCGATGGCACTATCTATGTTCTGACCGCCAACAGCAACGCGGCCGGCACTGACCCCGCCAACACGCTTTACCGGCGCGCCAGCAATGGCTCGTGGAGCAAGTTCAAAGTCAACACTGCCAATAGCAGTCAGCCGTGGCGCAGCCCGGCGTTGGCGATCGACGAGGCCAACAACCGCCTCTATGTGATGGGCATTCGCACCACGGCGCCGGCGCGCGGCGAATACAAAATGTGCGAGCTTGGCTTTGAGTCAACGTTGGAAACGCAACCGGCCGCAGTCTTGTTTGCAAACGGCAATGATGATTTTGACAACCTCAGTGTGCCGGCGCAGCCGTTTACCGCCGCCACCGGCTTGTTGGTGGTGGCCGCCAATCTCACTGATGATGCCATTTGGTACAATCAGTTGATCCCCGGCACTGCCAAGTTTGGCGCGGCGGAAGCGGCTCTGGCCGTGACGCCGCTGATTGAAGGGGCGCACTGTTATCCCAACCCATTCAATCCCGAAACCACGATTCGCTTCGTGTTGGCGGAGAACAAGAGTGTGCGTCTGCAAATCTTCAACCTGCGCGGCGAGCTGGTGCGCACCCTGGTAAACAAGGACATGCCGCGGGGCGTGCACGAGGTGAGATGGAATGGCCGGGACAAATCGGGCCGTCCTTCTTCCAGCGGCATGTATTTCTACCGGCTGGCCCTCGGAGAGAAAGTCTTCACCGGCAGCATGCAGATGATCAAATGATCCGCACGCGGCCTCAGTGACTGCTGCAAAGCCACCCGCTCCCGACAAGAGAGCCGGTGGCTTTTTGTTTTGGTGAATTGCAAGCCGGCGCCGGCAAGAGCGGCGGCACGCAACACCACGCGCCGCGTGCCGGACGCCGCGGCGGTGAGAACGGCGCGAGCCGGACGGAAATCGCATTGAACAGCTTGCAGTCCGACGGTGTCCCTCTGGTCAGTCGCGATGTGGGTTGCACGCAGGCGCCCAGCCGCAGTCCAAGCCGCACGGCCGGCCCGTTCCCGCTTTTGCCGGGACCACCGGCCAGCAACACCGATTGATCAGCTTGTTTCTCATTCAAAATTGTCGTATCGTCACACACCTTTTTTGGTTGAATTCTCCTTTTGACAATTTGCCCCGCGGAGAGTGAAGCATGAGCAAGAAATCCAAACGCGTCTGGCTGGCCATCGCCGCCGTGGCGGTTGTGGCAGCCCTCGCGCTGCCCAAGATCGGATCATCCTGGGGCCGCTCCCCATCAGGCCCGGCCAACGGCAACGGTGCGCCGCGTGACCCGCGCCTGCCGGTGCGCATGGAGATCATCCATGCCGAGCGCATGGGCGACCGCGTCCAGACCGTCGGAACGATTCTCTCGAATGAAGAAGTGGAGATCCGCAGCGAAATTTCCGGCAAGATTGAAAAGATCCATTTCAAAGAAGGCGGCCGGGTGAGCAAGAGGGAGCTGCTGCTCAAGATCAATGACGCCGAGCTGCAGGCCCAACTGGCGCGCGCCCAATTTCGCCGCGCCATAGCCGCGCAGGAGGCCGAGCGCCAGCGTCAATTGTTCGAGAGAAATCTGGCCAGCCGGGAAAACTATGACAATGCCGTGAACGAGTTGAACATCGTGCAGGCCGAAATCCAGCTCGTTACCGCACAAATCGAGAAGACTGAAATTCGCGCGCCTTTCGCCGGCACCATTGGTCTGCGCCAGGTGAGCGAGGGCAGCTACATTTCGCCGGCCGCGCGCATCACCACGCTGCAGGACAATCATCCCGTCAAGATCGACTTCACCGTGCCGGAAAAATATGCCGGCCTGATCAAAGTCGGTGACAAGATCAGTTTCATCGTGCAAGGCAATGGGCAGCAATTCGAAGGGACGGTCTATGCGCAGGAAGCCAAGATTGACCTGGCCACACGCACCATGCACCTGCGCGCCCTCAGCCCCAATCCCAACGGCGTTTTGATTCCGGGCGCTTTTGCCAACGTCGAAATCGTGTTGCGCGAAAAGGAAACGCTCATGGTTCCCTCCTTTGCTTTGATCCCGGAGCTGAAAGGGCATCGGGTGTTTTTGTACAAAAACGGCAAGGCCGAGTCACGCAGCGTGACGATCGGCAGCCGCACCGACGAGCGCGTGGAAATCACCCAGGGCGTGCAGCCGGGCGATACGTTGATCACCTCCGGCATTTTGCAATTGCGGCCGGGCATGGCGGTGATGCCGGCAGCGGGCGTTGCTGCACCGGCGAATTAAGAAGCAGGGTTGCCGATTGCGCAGCGGCCCTGGACGCCAGCCAATTTGTACTGCTGGTTTCGGGAGGCTTGCTTGCAGGCGTGCTGCTGCCCGGCAAAATCCCTGCACCGCGGCCGCATCACTTGCCGGCGGGCGCGTGGATAGTCTCAATTTTTGATGGCGTCATATGACTGTTGCGAGAATCGGAATTACCTTGCGGTTGCTGCTGGCCGGCGTTTTTCTGCTTTCGGCCCTTTCCAAATTGCCGCAGGCCGGCTTGTTTGAAATCGCGATCGTCGAGCAAGGTCTGGCTGCCACGCGCAGCCAGGCGGCATATCCCGCGCGGCTGGTGATCGCCTTCGAGTTGTTTCTCGGCGCGGCGCTGCTGTTTCCGTATTATCTGAAACGCGCCATTCTCCCGCTGGTCATCGCGCTGCTGGTTGCGTTCACGGCGCTGCAGGTCTACCAGTTGACGCTGGGCGAGCAGACGCCCGATTGCGGCTGCTTTGGCGCGCTTTTGCCCATGTCATCGGCGGAATCCCTGGTGAAGAACATTCTATTGCTGGCCATGAGCCTCTGGCTGTTCACGATTACGCCCGTCAAGAGGCGCCGGCCTGCTGTTCCCGCCCTGTTGGCTGTGGCCAGCTTGTTTGCCGTCTTGCTGCTCGCTCCGGTGCGCCGGAACTATGAAGCGAGATTCGCGCAGTACACACAGTTCGAGCATGGTGGCCGCGTTGATCTCACCAGCGGCGAACGTTTCGTGGCGGTGTTCAGCGCGGATTGCGACCATTGCCGGGAGACGGCGCGCAGCCTCGGCGAGCTGGCGGCGCAGCATGCGAATTTCCCGCAACTCCATGCCTTGATCTTTGCCGAAAGTCCGGCCGCGGTTTCTGCCTTCTTGCAGGAAACCAATTCCAATTATCCCTATCACCTCATCTCCGAACAGGAACTGGTGGCGCTCATCGGCGATAGTGCCCCGCGCATTTACTGGCTGCGGGACGGCAAGATTGCGGCGTTCTGGGACGACGATTTCGGCCGGCATTTGCTGGCCGCCACACAGACACGGCATTCGGGCGGGCAAGGCGGATCCGCCAATTGATGCCGCCGACGGCGAGGTGGCGATGCACGATTCCCCGAAATATTTCCTCACCACCAGCCGGCTGGGCTTTCGTTGCTGGCGGGAAGACGATCTTCCGCTGGCGAAGGTTTTCAGCGCGGTGATTTATTCACCGATCGTGTCGATAGTGTTTGATATGTTGCGGAAAATTTGACGAAAACGGGATGGATCATTTTTCTGACCTCCATCTTTCTGTTATCCGCTTTTTTGCATGATGATGAAATGCTGGAAACCACCTGGAAGATTCGTTTTGCGACGCAAACCGACGTTCCGTTTCTGCGAGAAATGCTCTATGAGGCCGTGTGCTGGCGTCCGCATCAGCCGCGACCTCCACTCGAAGAAGTTTTGGCCGAGCCGGAGCTGGCCAAACTCTTGAGCGGTTGGGGAAGAAATGGCGACACCGCCGTTGTGGCAGAATGGGAAGATGGCATGCCGGTCGGCGCCGCGTGGTATCGCTCTTGGATGGCAGAAAATCACTCCTACGGCTTTGTTGATGCAGACACGCCGGAGCTTGGCATCGCAGTTCGCCAAGAATTTCGCCAACGTGGCATCGGCACGGCGTTGCTCACGGCGCTGTTGCAACAAGCGCGGCGTTCCGCAATCGCGCGAATAAGCTTGAGCGTCGAGCCGGAGAATTATTCGCGCGCGCTTTACGAGAAATTAGGTTTCAAGCGAGTTGGAACATCCGGAACTTCGTTGACAATGCTGCTGGAGCTTCGATAAACTGCGTTGTACCGACATGACAATGCTTCTATGGAATATCTCATCCTTGACGGTTGGCAATCGGTGTGGGTGCAACTAGGCGCGGCAGGAATCGCCAGCGCGGCGTTGGGCAGTTTCATTGGCGCCACTGCTTCGGCGATGGCTTCAGCTTATCGCCCGGAAACGGCCATGCTACGCGGCGCCGCTTGGCGCGAAGAGTTGATTGATTCATTAATGCAAATATTCAGGAGTGCATCATCATGAAAAACTCCGTTCACGGTATTCATCATCTCACCGCCATTGCCGGCGACGCGCAGGAGAATCTGGACTTCTACGTGGGCGTGATGGGCATGCGGCTGGTGAAAAAGAGCGTCAATCAAGACGTTCCTGATACCTATCACTTGTTTTATGCCGACGGCGCCGGCACACCGGGAACCGATCTCACCTTCTTTCCCTGGCCGAGCATGGGGCCGGGGCGAGCGGGAACCGGCTTGGTGGTGGAAGTTCCTTTTGCCGTGCCGCATGGGAGTCTGCAAAATTGGCGTGCGCGTTTCGACCAGATGGGCGTGAAATACGGTGCGGTTGAAACACGCTTCGGCGAAACGACGCTGCCGTTCAAGGATCCCCACGGCCTGCAACTGGCGTTGGTGGAGAGCGATGACCCGCGCGAATTTGTGCCGTGGGAGAAAAGCGCAGTTCCGGTTGAGCAGCAATTACGCGGCATGCACTCGGTTCGGTTGTGGGTGCGCCGGCTTGCACCGACGGCGGAGGCGCTCACGCAGTGCATGGGCTTTGCCCGGTTGGGAACTGAAAACGGCTGGACACGCTTTGCTGTGGAGGGCGGCGGCTCCGGCAAGATCATCGAAGTCAAAGAGCTGCCGCAAGAGAGCCGCGGCCGCTGGGGAACCGGTGCCGTGCATCACGTCGCCTGGCGCATGAAAGATTCCGCGGAAGAAATGGCCATGCGCGAACTGCTCTTCGATGCCGGTCTTTTCCCCACCGAGCAGATTGATCGTTTCTGGTTCAAATCGGTTTATTTTCGCGAACCAGGCGAAGTGCTGTTCGAACTGGCCACCGACGGCCCCGGCTTTGATCGCGACGAAGATATGGAACGTCTGGGCGAGCAACTCATTTTGCCGCCCTGGCTGGAGCCGCAACGGCAGCAGATCGAAGCAGCGCTGCCGCGTTTGGAGATGCCGAAGAGGGAGAACTGAAACAGGCCGCCCGCGTCGGAGCGGATTGATGGTGCTGCTTTTCCCTTCCCTGCTTCTCGTCGTTCCCACTGTGCCGTGCACTCTGGCGGAGCGCTGGCGCGCCGGCTGCACGCGCGAGAGATACAAAAAACTGGGCGATCGTAGAAAACCAGATGATCTACGAGGCCGTTTCCAATGCGTGCGGGATGCTTGACGGCAGCCACCTCGACGTGTCTGAAGCGAGTATCATTTCAAGCAGCATCCGGCAGAAAACCCACGATCGTCGCAATACAGGATAGAGGTGCAAGTCTTTCGATACAAAAATTTCCCTCGTCACGCGCGCATTACAACTCCCTTTCATCATAAGCACAGCGCGCCAAGCGTTTTACAACTCGAAGCGGCTTCCCAAGTGATTGACATTATTGAGGAAGCAGCACTTTTCATGATTTGCAGCTTCAGAGCGAGATCCCCCCATGAGCCTTTCCGCCACTTGCATTCAGCGCCCGGTGTTGACGTGGGTGCTGGCGATCACCATCGTTCTGTTCGGCGTCATCGGCTTCACCTACCTCGGCGTGCGTGAATATCCGAACGTCGATCCGGCCGTCATCACCGTCGATACCTCGTATCCCGGCGCCAACGCCGAGGTGATCGAGTCGCAAATCACCGCGATTCTCGAAGAGGACATCAGCGCGGTGCCCGGTATTCGCACCATCAACTCCGCCAGCCGCGAGGGCCGCAGCAGCATCACCATCGAATTCGATTTGTCGGTGGACTTGGAAACCGCAGCCAACGACGTGCGCGACAAAGTCGCCGGCGCGGTGGGCAATCTGCCGCCGGATGCCGATCCTCCCCGCGTCTCCAAAGCCGATGCTGATGCGTTCCCCATCATCGTCGTCAACATCAGCAGCAACACGCGCAACCTGCTGCAGTTGAGCGACCTGGCGGACAAGATTTTCAAAGAACGGCTGCAAACCATTCCCGGTGTGGCGGAAGTGCGCATCTTCGGCGAAAAGCGTTACGCCATGCGCTTGTGGATGGACCCGAACCGGCTCGCCGCCTATCAAGTGACGCCGCTGGATGTGCGTGACGCGCTCCAGGCCGAGAATCTCGAGCTGCCTTCCGGCCGCATCGAGGGCAACGACGTGGAATTGACCGTGCGCACCTTGAGCCGTTTGGAGGCGCCGGAGGAGTTCAACCATCTCATCATCCGCGAAGAGAGCGGCCGTTTGGTGCGCTTCAGCGACCTCGGCTATGCCGAGCTGGCGCCGGAAAACCTGCGGCAAGTCTCGAAGGGCCTGGCCGGCCCGCGCGTGGCGGTGGCCGTCGTGCCGCAACCCGGTTCCAATCACATCGCGATTTCCGATGCCTTCTTCCGCCGCCTCGAGGAGATCAAACCCGATTTGGGCGATGACATTGCGCTCAGCATCGGCTGGGACACGACGCAGTACATTCGCAAATCCATCTCGGAAGTGCAGGAAACCATCTTCACGGCCTTCGGCCTGGTGGTGTTGATCATCTTTCTCTTCTTGCGCGACTGGCGCACGACGCTCATCCCCGTCTTCGCCATTCCCATTTCACTGATCGGCTCCTTCTTCGTCATGTATCTCGCCGGCTTTTCCATCAACGTGCTGACGCTGCTGGGATTGGTGCTGGCCATTGGCCTGGTGGTGGACGATGCCATCGTGGTGTTGGAAAACATCTTTGCTAAAATCGAAGACGGCATGAACCCCATCGAGGCCGGGCTCAAAGGTTCGAAGGAAGTCTATTTTGCCATCATCTCGACCACGATCGCGCTGGTCGCGGTGTTCATGCCCATCGTCTTCCTGCAGGGACTCACCGGCCGGCTGTTCAAAGAGTTCGGCATCGTCATCGGCGGATCGGTGGCCATCTCGGCTTTTGTCGCGCTCACGCTCACGCCCATGTTGAGCAGCCGCATGATCAAAGCCCATGCGCATCATAGCTGGTTCTATCGCCAAACCGAACCGTTTTTTCAGAAGCTGATCCGTGCGTATGAGAACTCCCTTGCTTCCTTCATGCGCGTGCGCTGGCTCGGCTTCGTGGCCATCGTGTTTGCCGTTGGCCTGATGTTGCTGTTCGGCACGATTCTGCCGCAGGAACTGGCGCCGATGGAAGATCGCAGCCGCTTCCGTCTGATTTCCACGGCGCCGGAAGGCACCTCGTTCGAGCGCATGGAGAAATACATGGACAGCGTGATCGATCTCGTCAGACAAGAAGTGCCGGAAGCCGATGCCGTCATCGCCAATACCTCCGGATGGGCGGGCGGCGCCAATGCCGGCAACACCACGGTGACGCTGGTGCCGCCGGAACAGCGCAAGCGCACACAGCAGCAAATTGCCGAGGCCATGTCGCGTTCGGTGAGAAGCCTGAACGACGCGCGCACGATCGTCAATCAGGAGCAGACCATCGCGGTCGGCGGCGGCATGGCGCGTTTCGGCCTGCCGGTGCAATACGTGATTCAGGCGCCGAACTTTGCGAAACTCAAAGAAGTGTTGCCGAAATTCTTGGAAGAAGCGAACGATCACCCGGCCTTCAGCGCGGTGGATTTGAATTTGAAATTCAACAAGCCGGAATTGGTGATTGCAATCGATCGTGATCGCGCCCGCACGCTCGGCGTCTCCGTGCGCGACGTGGCGCAAACGCTGCAACTCACATTGAGCGACTCGCGCTACGGCTATTTCATCAAGGACGGCAAGCAGTATCAAGTGCTCGGCCAGCTTACGCGGGAGAACCGCGACGAGCCGATGGATCTCACCTCGATCTTCGTGCGCAGCAAGAGCGGCGAATTGGTGCAGCTCGACAATCTCGTCAAAACCTACGAGCAATCCAACCCGCCGCAGCTTTTTCGCTTCAACCGTTACATCGCGGCCACGGTCTCCGCCGGCCTCGCGCCCGGCTACACGCTGGGCGACGGCATCAAAGCCATGGATGAAATCGCGGCCACAGTTTTGGATGAATCGTTCAGCACCACGCTGGCGGGCGCGGCGCGCGATTTCGCCGAAAGCTCGTCGAGCTTGATTTTTGTTTTCATCCTGGCGCTGGTGCTGACCTATCTCATTCTGGCGGCACAATTCGAGAGCTTCCGCGATCCGTTCATCATCATGTTCACCGTGCCGCTCGCCGTTGCCGGCGCGTTGCTCTCGCTGTGGTATTTCAATCAAACCATCAACATCTTCAGCCAGATCGGCCAGATCATGCTCATCGGCTTGGTCACCAAGAACGGCATCTTGATCGTGGAGTTCGCCAACCAGCGCAAAGCCACCGGACTCTCGGTGCTGGAAGCCGTGCAGAGCGCGGCGGTGGCGCGTTTCCGCCCGATCTTGATGACGAGCTTGTCCACCATTCTCGGCATCCTGCCGATTGCAATGGGTTTGGGCGCCGGCTCCGAGAGCCGCGTGTCGATGGGTATTGCCGTCGTCGGCGGAATGATTTTCGCCACCGGCCTGACGCTGTATGTGATTCCCGCCGTTTATTCCTACTTCTCCAAGGAGTTTCATCACACGCGGGCGCGCACTGCGGCTGCCACACCCGCGCGGATCGAGGGAGTCGAAGTCTGAGTGCCGGTAAGTGAACACCGGCTGCGAAGTGTGCTTCATCTTGTGCTTCGGCATGAACCGGCGTCAGTGTGAAGTGCACCGGGCAGGGTCGTTGGTGCTCAGCAGGCACGACGTTTTCCCTGCACTTCAGAACGAACTGCGCCGGCTCCTGCCGGCCTCATTGTGTTTGCGTTGTGCGCCCGCCGGGAGCGTTGGCCATGAAATGCACGCGGCCAGCGCTGGCCTTCCGAGCACTGCCTTTCCCTCTCGCTGACCGGAGTCCCTGCCGGGGGAATGATTTTTCCTGCCACTGCAACGTTGTCACCACTGTCCTGGCGATCGTGTAGATTCTCACTCTTGAGAAAAAACATGCAATCATTCTTAGAGTTGGGAAAATCCTGGCTGCTGTCGCCTGGCGCAAAGAAGTCATGCTTCGCCAAACTAATGATTTCTCAGGCCGTCTGATGCCAGGCGTGCCGTTGTGGGTGGCGCGAACATGGCACGCATCTTGTTGAAGTATTTCCTGTTGACCCTCCTGCCATTCAACGTGAAGGCCAACTTCTTGTATCACGTCAGTTTTCGGGGAAAGACCCTTCATCATCTTTAATCATTCAACATTCAATCGCGGACTGCAGGCACAACCAAGCGTTGCTGTGCCCGTTTTTCTTTTGCGTTTTGCATGACAGTGCTACTCTGTTGGAGGAGCTGGCAGTGGTGCAGAGCGCAAGGGGTCATCATGCAGTTGGGTTGGTCATTCGGTGTGCGCCGGAAGGCGATGAGTTTGCCGGCCGTTTCGCCGGAATGTGGTGGAACGAATGGGCTGGTTGCTGCTTCTTTGTCGGGCAGCGACCGGCACCGCGCGGAAGCTGCGGTCATTTCGCCTGCCGGCGCCAACTATTCAGTTGAAAGGGGGTGAGCCTCAAGATTCCTGCCTGTCAAAATCACAGATCGTGGCAACTGTCCCTCAATTGAGAGATGGGAGCAAGTGCATTGGGAGCAACTTGAGGAGGTTCTCATGAAGAGGCTTTTTGCGACTGTGATCCTTTTGACCATGGTCGTTGCCGGAATCGCGTCTGCCCAGACGACGATTAACTACGGCGCGTTGACCCTGAATCCCGGCTACTCCGCTACCAACTTCAGCGAGGTGTGGGATCTGACTCAGGGTGATTTGGTATTGTCCTACACGATCGACATGACCGGTATTGTTCAGCCCGGCCCGTGGCAGACCTCCTACACCGAGGTCGGCCTGCGCCAGATTGGCGCTTCGAATTTCAATCCCGGCCCGTGGAACACCTACCAAGGCGGGGCGGGCGGCTGGTTGACCTCGCTGGTGGGCGATCTCACTCCCAACCCCAACAATCAAAACCTGCATGACAAGCACAATCTGTCGGCCTCGGGTGGTCGCGGTGAATTGGACTACGATGCCACCGCGCCCGGCACCGTGGTTTCACCCATCGGCAGTTATGCCAATTATGGCATTTGGTTCGACCGTGACGGGGTGGACCAATGGCAGGCGCAGGGCTGGGGCGCGGTTGATGGCGGCACCTACAACACCGGCGGCGTCTATGACGTGGTGATCACTTACCACGCCATCAACTCCGGCTTGGGTACGATGTTCGTCACGCTCAACGGCATTGCCACGGGATTCTTCACGCCCAATTGGCATGCCGGCGCGCCGGACTATTTTCCCGCGGGGCTGAGCTTCAAGGGCGACATGGCCAAGATGCAGGTCTTTGCCGGTCTGTGGGCGCCCAGCAGCAGCTACGGCCCGGTGGCGCTGTCAGACCTCGAAGTGAATGGCTATCTCAGCTTGGTGCACAATTTTGTCTTCGTTGCCAATGAGTACATTGAGATCACGCGCAGCAAGTTTTCCAGCCAGGGCAATATGTTTTGCAATGGCAACCTCTACTTCCTGCGCGGCGATCCCACCACCTACACCGGCAACCTGACGGCGGTGGGTTGCATCACCATTGACAAGGAAAACTTGATCGATGGCGACGTGACCGCCGGCGGCGCGATCAAGCTCGACCCGGCTGCCGGCATCACCGGCGCTGTCAATGCCTATGCCGGTGTTGCGCCGCTGAACTTGCCGGATCCCTATTTCACTGCGGGCGGGCCCAGCTACACCGTGCCCACCGGCGGTTCATTGACTCTGCCGCCGGGCTCTTACGGCAATGTCTATGTCAGGGAAAAGGGAACGCTCAACCTGAGCAGTGGCACGTATCGTTTCAACCGTCTCGAAACCAAGGATGAAGCCACCACCCTCAATCTCGATGTCACGAACGGCAGCGTGGCGATCAAGGTCGTGACCAATCTGCGGTTCAACCCGGAGACCACGAGCAATATTCTGCCCTCCGGCGAAGCCGGCACGACCAGTGTGACCTTCACGACACGGCAAAGCACGCAGATGGTGATTGCGAAGGAATGCTACCTGCTGGGCACCATCATTGCGCCCAATGCCTGCGTGTTGGTGGGCAAGAACACCAGCTTCAAAGGCTCTTTGATCGCGGACAAGATCTACGTTGAGCGCGACGTGACCTTGCTGCATCATTATTCCAGCGGCTCGCTGCCGGTGCCGAAGCCGGTGCTCGCCCAGGACATGGCGGCAGGCACCGTGACGAGCTACGAACTGGCACAAAACTATCCCAACCCGTTCAATCCCAGCACCACCATTCGCTTTGCCCTGCCGCAAGCGGGTGAGCTTTCGCTGGCGATTTACAACACCGCCGGCCAGCTCGTGCGCCTGCTGGCAAAAGGTGAATATGCGGCGGGTCGCCATGCCTTCGTGTGGGACGGACGTGATGAAAGCGGTCAGCGCGTGGCGAGTGGCGTCTACGTGTATGTTCTCAAGGCGGGCAGTTTTGTGGCGGAGCGCAAACTGGTGTTGATGAAGTAGCACTGCGCCCAGCCGTTGCTTTTTGCGGTTTGATAGCAAGTGACCAGCCATCTTCTCTGGTGAGGGGCTGGTCACTTTTTTATTGGGGGGACTGAGAGGCAGTGATCACCACCGGTGTGCCGGTGCAGCACTGCGCGCCTTACTTTTCGGTAGTCTGGGGTTGGGGATGCTTTTCGACTTGATGGATCACCGGTTTGACCGTGCGCAAGTAGCGGTAGATAGCGCGCAAGTCTTCTTCCGTCATGCCGGCGTACATGGTCCAGGGCATCACGGTGTTTTCGCCGCCGGCCGGCACCGCAATGCGGCTGGCGGTGGAGTCGGCGTATTCTTTGAAGCGATTGACGAAGTAGGCTTCGTCCCAAGCGCCAATGCCGGTATCCATCTCCGGTGTGATGTTGGCCGTGCGCACCACGACGCCGCCGGGCAGGCGGAACTCATGGCCGCCGGCGAAGTCCATGCCCGGTAGAGCGCGGCCTTTGTCATCCACCGGCGTGTGGCAGAAGTGGCAGCCGGCCACCGTGTTGAGATATTTGCCGTGTGCCAGCGTATCGCCGGCCGGCGGCCGCGGCTTCGGCGCATAGGCTTTGGGGATCATGCGAACGATGAGATTCATGGGGAAGTTGAGCTGCGTGCGCGGCACTTCGTTGGCGATCGGCGGCAGCGTGCGCAAGTAGGCGATGATGGCGTGCAGATCTTCCTCCGCCAGCTCGTTGTAGATCGGATAAGGCATCATGGGAAAGAGCGCCTCGCCGTTTTTCCCCACCCCGGCCGCGATGGCGCGTGCGATCTCACCATCGGTCCAGTTGCCGAGCGCCGCCGGTGTGATATTGGGCACGCGCAGCTTGCCGATCGTCTCCACCATTTCCTCGCCGCCCTGGCCTTCGGTGCCCGGCATCACCGGCCCGGAATAGAAGTTGAAATCGCGTTGCGAATGGCAATCGATGCAGACCGTCACGTGATGGGCGAGATACTGGCCGCGGTCAACCAACTCAGGCGTGGCCGCAATCTTGAGATCGGGCGCTTCCCCCACATCGGGCAGGCTGGTGGTCAGATAAATCAGGCCGCCGGCGATCAACACCAGAATGGCCGCGATAATCCCGACCACTACCTTGAAAAATCTCTTCATCAAATGCTCCTCCGAAGATGGTTCGTTTTCACTGCGGTTGCTTGAAAGAGAGCAATCGTTTGAGTGGGCCGGCGGGGTCCAAAACCTCATCGAGTTGGCGATAGGGCACGCGCACATGAAATGTGCCCTGGGCATACGGCCCGACGGCATAGGGCGCGAAAGTGAAGACCAGCGCCCGCGGCATGACATTGAACACTTGCAGATCTTCCCCGCTGAAAGTCTTGATCTCGCCCTGTTGCACCCACGCCGCGCCCTGCGCCCGCAGGCTTTGAGCGCACAACCGCGCGAGCGCCGCCGCGTAGTCCGCCTGGGGGAGAAACAGATCTGCCAACGCCAGCGGCTGGAAGCGGTCTGCTTGCCGCCAGTAGTTTTCCGCGGCATAGGAGGTGTTGCCGTGCGCGCCGCCGGTGAAAGACCACTCGGTGATGAGCAGGCTGATCAAATCATCCGAATAGTACATGATGCTGCAATCATGGCTGTAGCCGCAGCGCATGCCGGCATACAGCTCTTCTGCGGCGAGCATCTCATCGCTGTCGTGCACGAACTGGCCGTGCGCTACCATGGCCTGGGTGTGCAGTTTGGAGTTGAGCTGCCGCCATGCCGGTGTTCTCCCCGCAAAACGCGGAAAAGCAGCTTCCGCCTGAATAAGTTCATCCTCGGTGCTGTAGAAGTGGTACTCGGCGACGCGCAGCAATGTGAAAGGCAGTGATTTCGTGCCGTCGGCGCTGGTCCAGTTGCCCTCGAACGAGGCATAGGGTGGTGCCAGGCTGCCGGCAAAGCGGCCGGTGACGTTGTCGCCGGAATCCAATTCTTCCAACAGCGTGGGCGTGCCGAGGCGTCCCTGCAAATTCAGGCGTTCGCCCACAGTTTCATAGAAATAATTTCCCGTAATCGCCGCGCTGGAGTCAATGGTGAGGTCCATTTGAATCGCGAAGCGGCCGCCCAAAGTGCCGGTGTAATAGCCGCGAAATGCCGGCCGCGCCGCCAGCGGCGCCGCGCACAGCAGGGCGAGGAGCGTGAAGAAACGTACGCGCGCGCGGGACAGTGGGCCTGTGGAGTGAATCATGATTCTGCAATCTGAAGTTTTGAAAGTCATTCGCGGTTGAGTCGAGTCAATCTCATCTCCGCGCAGCTTCGAACGGCTTGACGCTGATCCGCAATTCAAGTGGTGACAAAATAGTGTCGGTGACGGAGAGAGTCAAGGTGACTTTTTTGGCGCGGGGCCAGCTCTTCGGCTTCGTTTGACGACTGCGATACCCAGCCCGAACGAGCCGGAACCCCAAAAGGCAGAAGTGGCCACAAAGACGCAAAGCCGCGCAAAGAAAAGATTCGAGTTTTGTCTTTCATGATTGCCGGCAAGAAATGATTGGGAAATCTTTGTGGCTTTGCGTCTTTGTGTGGATTATTTTGCCCACAGTGGCAAAGGCCGGAGATTTACAGAATTGATACCAAATCCGCATCAATACGGGCCGAGAAAGCAGCCACCGAACAAATCTTTGCTTTTTTCGACGAGTTTACTCTTTAGTGACCAGATGACTGCTGATTGTCCGAAAACTGCGATTGGCTTGTCAAGCTTTGAATATGATTTCAATTTTTTCTCCAACAGATGGAAATAACCCAGTGGCTGCTTTTCTATCGATTGGGTTGTCTCCATCTGCTGGAGAATTTCAGTGCTGCCCGAAAGGCACGAGTCTTCCACTTGTCCAAGACCATGCCTGGATGCTTCACGAACTGGATCCGCCCCCGGCTGAGCTGTGGGATACCTGAGTGTTCGATCTGGAAAACCCTGCAGAAGCCCTGGCCCAGCCAGGGCTGGACTCTTCTCGAACAAAAACTGATTGTCGCAAGGAGCAACATTTACCGGCTGTTCTCGCCGTTGCCGTCAATCCTTGCCCCTTCCCCCAGTTGCAATTGGCCATTCCCTTGCTTATGTTCCAAGCGTTTTGAGGAAGGGACTCACATGAACCAAAATGAATCTGCCGGAAAAAATCTGAACGAAGATTCCGAAGCGCGCGAGCCGGTGTGGACCTATCGCGGCTATCGCATGCGGCCGGGAGAATTCAACACCGCGATGGTGCATTACTATCGCGCCGAAATTCAACGCTCCAACGTTTGGCGGCAGCGCCTGGACAACACCACCAATTGGGCCGTCCTGGCTTCCAGCGCCGCGATTTCCTTCGCTCTCTCCGCGCCCGACCATCATTACGGCGTGATCATCCTGAACACGCTGCTGGTCACTCTCTTTTTGTGGATCGAAGCGCGGCGCTATCGCTACTATGAGCTTGCGGCCTATCGCACGCGCCTGATGGAAACCGATTTCTTCGCGGCGATGATTGCCCCGCCCTTTGCGCCGCAAGCCGAATGGGCCGAAAGCCTGGCGAAAACACTGCGCGAACCGGAATTCCCCATCAGCATGTGGGAGGCCTTTGGCCGGCGCTTCCGCCGCAATTATGTCTGGATCTTTCTGGTGCTGGGCTTCGCCTGGCTGCTCAAAGGATTCATCCACCCCACCACCGCCACTTCCTGGGCGGAATTCGTGACGCGCCTGGCCATTGGCCCGGTTTCCGGCTGGGTGATCCTGGCGCTGGGGATCGCCTACAATGGCTTGCTATTTCTCATTGGCTTCGGCACTGCGGGCTTGCAGCAAGCGACCGGCGAAGTGCTGCCCAAGGCGAGCGACTATCCGGTGTTGACGGCAATGTGGCAAGCCATGGAAGTCAAGGACAACGGTGAGAAGGAGGCCAACCATCACGGCGGCCGGCCGCGTCCGCGCAAGCGCCAACAACTGCTGTGTTTGATCATCGCCAACCGGCCGGAAGCCATTGCCGGCCGCATCATGCGGGAATTGAAGCGCGGGGTGACCGAATTCCACGGCACGGGCATGCACACGCAACAGGCACGCGAGGTGTTGATGGTCGCCGCCACGGTGAGTGAAATGCCGGGACTCAAAGCCACGGTCAAAGCCGAGGATCCCGACGCTTTCGTCATCGTCATGCCGGCGCACGAAGTGATGGGCCGCGGGTTTCAGGCATTGGAAGGTTGAGGCGAGGTGCTCCGGGCGGAGCGGCATCACGGCCCGGCGATTGACAAGCGCAATTGTCAGAGAAGAATAAGGCAGTGCCGTGCGCGCAATTGGCAGCACGCACGCTTGTGCCTCGCGTCAACGCTGCTGCGCCGCAGCCGCAGCCATTTGCAGATTTTCATACAATTCTTGCAGCGCGGCCGGAACCTCGGCGCCGGGTTCCACGCCATTCCAGGAGACGACGGTGGTATCCGAGCCGGTGATGCACCACACCCGCGTGGTCATGTTGCCAGTTTCCTGGTAATGCAACTTTCTCAGATTGTGCTTGGCAAGCGTGCGGCGCAGCGACTCGAGTTGCGCCGCGCCGGTCACGCCCAGCGGCTGGATTTTCTCGCGGCGGAAATATTGCCCTGACCAGCGCTCCATTTTGCCATCGCTGTACAGAATGAAGCCGTCGGCAAATCCCGTGAAGCCGCCGCCGGTACCCCAGATGATGGTGAAGTCACGGCTGGGTGCGGCCGGCTCGCGTTGGGAAACGCCGCAAGCGAGCGTGCTCAATGCCAGGCTCAACAGCAGGCTCCGGCAGATCAGAGAAGTTGTCATGGTCCTCGCGGGTTGCGAAGGCAAGTGCATTTTTCTCCAAGCAATGATTGTCGACCGGCGAAATATAACAAAGCGGCAACAGGATTCCAAGCAGCAGGTGGCCCTGGCGAAAATGGCACAAGACCGCCAATCTGTGCTGTCCCCTGCGACTTTGCCGAGCTGCCGCGCGCTGTGATGGCAGCAGAGATCAGCGAACGTCTGCTTTCGCCTGCAAGCCTCGGGAAAAAGCCCTTGCGTTTCGTTCCGGCATTTTTAGATTAGGTGGTGTTTGGAAATGGCGGTGTAGCTCAGTCGGTAGAGCAGCGGAATCATAATCCGTAGGTCGGGGGTTCAAGTCCCTCCGCCGCTACCTGAAGCAAGATCCCGACGGTTCCTGCGTGGAAAGTCGGGATTATTTTTTTGGTGCCGGATCATCGTGGATCTCCGTTTGAGAGCAGGATCATTCGGATGATTTCACCATTTGCGAACGACACGCGCCAAACGTGCCGCTGGCACGGCGGCCGCAACCCCAGGCATGATGACATGGCAAGAACGGCAGAGGATGATTTGTTGTGGCGGTTTCGTCGCCACTGGCAGAGCCTGCAGTTTGTTCCCCACGGCGCCCGGCTGCTGCTGGCCGTGTCCGGCGGGCTGGATTCGCGGGTGATGTTGGATTTGTTTTGCGCGCTAGGCGGCGAATGGGAGTTGGCGCTCGTCGTCGGCCATGTGCATCATCAACTGCGCGGGGAGGAAGCTGACGCCGATGCCCGGCTGGTCGAAGCACTCGCCCGGGAATATCACCTGCCGTTCATGGCTCAACGGGTCGCGGTGCGGGAGTTTGCCCGGGAGCAGCGTTTGAGCCTCGAAGCAGCCGGCCGCAAGCTGCGCTATCGTGCGCTTGGGGAGATGTGCCGGCAGGTTGGGGGACATGCGGTGGTGACCGCGCACACACGCGACGATCAAGTTGAGACGATCCTGGCGCATCTCCTGCGCGGCAGTGGTTTGGCCGGACTCGCCGGCATGGCTGCGCGACGGCCCTCTCCGGAAGGCGAAACGACGTTAATGCGGCCGCTGCTGCCGTTCTCGCGCGCCGAGCTGCACGATTATGCCCGGCAGCGCGGCTTGCAATGGCGGGAAGATGTCACCAACGCCGACCCCGCCTTTTTGCGCAACCGTATCCGCCACGAGCTGATGCCGCTGCTGCGTACACGCTTTCAGCCCGCCTTTGATCACAGTCTGCTGCGGCTGGCGGCGATTGCCGCGCAAGTCGATGCTGATTTGCAGGAACAAGCCGATCGCGCGCTGCGCGACGTGATGCGCAGCCGTGGGCCGGAGAAAATAGTCCTTGATCTTCAGCAATTTTGGAAGTATTTTCGCTCGATTCAAGCGTACGTCGTGCGAGGTGTGATGCAGCAGATCACCGAGTCTCGCTGCGATTTGACTTTCGACGAGACCGATCGCATTCTTTCCCTCATTGACGCGGCACGGGTTCGCCCTCCCCGCGGGTCTCGGCGTTACCTCTGGCGGAGAGAGGTCGAGGTCGTTGTCGCGCAGACCGAGGTTGCCTTCAGCAGAATCCATCCTGCGTTACCCACGCGTTTGCTCGAAATCGGAATGCGCTGCCCGGTTCCAGAGGCCGGAATGGTGGTCACCATTTCGCGGCAAAGCCTCCCGCCGGATTGGCGGAATCATGTGACGGCCTACTCTCAGTGGATCGACGCGGCCGCCGTGACCGGCGACCTGTGCGTGCGTTTCCCACAACCCGGCGACCGCTTTCAGCCGTTGGGCATGGCCGGTTTCAAGAAGCTGTCGGATTTCCTCATCGACCGGAAGGTGCCGCTGCATCAACGCCGCCGGATTCCGGTGGTGGCGTGCAGTACGGGCATCGTCTGGGTTTGCGGTTACCGGCTGGATGAGCGCTTCAAGATCGACGCGACGACCACGGCAGTGCTGCATCTGCAGGCCGAGCGGCAGTGACTCGGAACCGCGGCACGCACGGCGATTTTCCCCGGGAGGAAATGAGTGTCTGAGCAAACAGCCCGTTTTCATCAAGGTCATTACCAGGTTTTGCTGTCCGCGCAAGAGATCGAGACCAAAGTGCAGGAGCTGGGCCGGCAGCTCTCCGCCGATTACGCCGGCAAGTGTCCGGTGTTCATCGGCGTGCTCAACGGCTGTTTCATGTTCATGGCCGACTTGATGAAGGAAATCACCATCGATTGCGAAGTCGATTTCATTAAGATTTCAAGCTACGGAGAAGCCATGAAGTCCTCGGGCGTCGTCAAAGTGAAGAAGGAGATCGACTGCCACATCGAGGGCCGCCACGTGATCGTGGTGGAGGACATCATTGACTCGGGCCTGTCGGTTACGTATCTTGACCGCAAGCTGCGCGAGATGCACCCGGCCTCGCTGCGTTTCGTTTCGCTGCTGGTCAAAGACGGCGGCAAGCAGGTTGATTATCATTGTGACTATGTCGGGTTTCACATACCCACGCGCTTCGTCGTGGGTTACGGTTTGGATTATGCCCAGAAGTTCCGCAATCTTCCCGAAATCTACACCATGGACTGAAGCGGATGGGCCCGCCGGCCGTTTCCTGTTACCTTTAAACGTTTCTGGATCTGATGAACAGTAACAGCAAGAAAAAAGACAATTCGAATAACTCGTCGAAGCGGAAACGCCCCGCGCAGCCGCCGCGGCGGGATGACAACAACAACTTCCAGTGGGCTCGCGCTTCGCGCACCCTGACCTTTTGGCTGGCGGTTTTGCTGCTGGCGATTTGGATCACGCTCAGTTGGGAACGGCAGGAGCCGGAGGAAAAACAGATCACCTTCAGCCAATTCATCGAGCTGCTGGAGGGCCAGAAGCTGCAGAAGGTGGTGATTCGCAGCGACGAGATTCAGGGCCAGTTGCGCACGCCCCTGCAACTGGCGGCCGATGATACCAAGCAGTATGCCAACATCAAAGTTTTTCTGCCGCGCGAGCTCTCCTTCGAGACGGTGAGCGCCTGGAACTCGAAGTACAACCTCGAAGTCGACGTGCGACCCAAAACGGTGGAGTGGTGGAATTATTTCCTGAATCTGCTGCCGTGGGTGTTGGTCGCCTTCTTCTGGCTTTTCCTTTTGCGCCGCATGCAGGGCGCCGGCACCAAGAGCATCTTCACTTTTGGCCGCTCGCGTGCGCGGCTGGCCAGCAACAACCGGCCGAAGGTGACCTTTGATGACGTCGCCGGCGCGGACGAAGCCAAGCAGGAATTGCGCGAGATCATCGAATTTCTGCGCGACCCGGAGAAATTCCAGCGCCTGGGCGGCAAAATTCCCAAAGGCGCGCTGCTGCTCGGTCCGCCCGGAACCGGCAAAACGCTGCTCGCCAAAGCCGTGGCCGGCGAAGCCGGTGTGCCGTTCTTCAGCATGTCGGGTGCCGACTTCGTCGAGATGTTCGTCGGCGTCGGCGCCTCGCGCGTGCGCGACTTGTTCGAACAGGGCCAGCGCAATGCGCCCTGCATCATTTTCATCGATGAGATCGACGCGGTCGGCCGCCATCGCGGCGCCGGCCTGGGCGGCGGCCACGATGAGCGCGAACAGACGCTGAATCAATTGCTGGTGGAGATGGACGGCTTCGACTCCAATGAAGGCGTGATTCTCATCGCCGCCACCAACCGCCCCGATGTGCTCGATCAGGCACTGCTGCGGCCCGGCCGTTTCGACCGCCAAATCGTGGTTGACCGGCCGGACGTGCGCGGCCGCGAAGGCATCCTGAAAGTGCATTCCAAAAAAATCGCGATGGCTGACAACGTCGATCTGACCGTGCTGGCCAAGGGCACGCCCGGTTTCTCCGGCGCGGATCTCGCCAACCTGGTCAATGAAGCCGCGCTCCTGGCGGCACGCAAGAACAAGAATCTCGTCGAAATGCGCGACATGGAAGAAGCCAAGGATCGCGTGTTGATGGGAGCCGAACGCCGCAGCCTGTTGATCAGCGACAAGGAAAAGCGCATCACCGCCTACCATGAAGCGGGCCACGTGCTGGTGGCGAAGTACACACCGGGCTCCGACCCGATTCACAAAGTCACGATCATTCCCCGCGGCCGGGCGCTGGGTCTCACCACCTCCCTGCCGATGGACGAAAAGCACAACTACTCGAAGAGCTATTGCGAAGCCCTGCTGGTTCATCTCATGGGCGGCCGCGAAGCCGAGCGGATCATTTTTCAGGAAACCACCACCGGCGCCGGTAACGACATCGAGCGCGCCACCGAACTGGCGCGGCGCATGGTGTGCGACTGGGGCATGAGCGACGTGATGGGCCCGCTGGCTTTCGGCAAGAAGCAGGAAGAGATCTTTCTCGGCCGCGAAATCGCCCAGCATCGCGACTACAGCGAACTGACCGCGCAGAAGATCGACGATGAAGTGAGAAAGATCGTCACGGAAGCTTCGCAAAAAGCGTACGAGATTCTCAGCGAAAACGTGCGGCAACTGCACGCGCTCGCCACCGCGCTGTTGGAAAAGGAATTGCTCGACGGCGCGGAAATCGATGCCGTGCTCAACAGCGCCCGGCTGCAACTGGAAGGCCCCGGGGAAGCCGGCAACGGCCGTCCCACCGCCGGCAGTGAAAGCACGGAGGCGCAACCCACGCAACCCACTCAACCCGCCACTGAAGCCTGACCGCCATGACGATCCCGCCAGGGACAATTTTCATCCTGATTGGTTGTGGAGTGGTCTTACTCATCCTGTGGAATCTCCGCCGCTACAGCAATGCCCTCAGCACGAGGGCATTCCTGCTAGCGGCCTTGTTGGTGGTGGCTGCCGGCGCGGCGGCGCAATTCGCCCTCTCTCTGCGCGAACACCGCCGCTTCGCCGATGTGGAAAAAC
Organism: bacterium; assembly: GCA_023150945.1. Classification (NCBI taxonomy): domain Bacteria; species bacterium. The sequence continues at coordinate 279,999 of JAKLJX010000001.1, forward strand.
GGCTGGTCCTGGCGCCATTCCTGCATGCAGAAGGCGATACCCTTGCGCTCACGGCAGAGGGTTTGGCGTTTGCGGACATGCTGGCTGCACAATTGCGCAGTTCCGGCCGGCAGGCCATCCACGTTCTGCCGGTGGAATCCCTCTTCGAAATCGCCGCCCTTGATTCGCTGTCACGGCCGGGCTATCTGGTCCATCTCGCCGGCGAGCTGGGGCTGGATTACGTTGGTCGCGGCGTTTATCACCGCGCGAATGGCCATCTGCAGCTCGAATTCCAACTCTACGCAGCGGGCCGGTTGCAGCCGCTGTTTCAGGAAGACGCTGCGGCCGCCGGCAACCATGCTCCCGCGGCGATTGCCGAAATCAAAACAAAGACTCTCCAACATCTCGATATTTCTGAGCCGCATAATGCCCAGGCACAGTCGCCGGCTCATTTGCTTCCCGCGGACCCTCGTTACTACCAAGCCTATCTCGAATTCCTGCGCGGCGATTACGCGCAGGCTGCGCCGGCCGCCCGCGCGCTGGCCGCGAGTGACAGCCTGACGCCGGAGTTTGCGGTGTTGGCGGCGCGCAGCACGCTGCAACACCTGGCGCGCCTGCGGCTGTCCGAACGGGCCTGGCAGGATTCTCTGCGTCCGCTGATTCCGGTTGTGGCTGCGGCGGTGCAACGGGACACTCTGCGCGCCGAAACCTGGCTGGCGCTCGGCCAATGTTATCTCTATGCGAGAAAATGGAACGAGGCCGATCAAGCCTTGCGCCGCGCCTTCGCCCGGGATTCGCTGCACAGCAAAATCTATCTCCGCTTCGCGCAGTTGCATGCCAGCCGCCTCGGTGAATTGGGATTCGAAGACGAATACGAGTTGTGCGCGCAGGCGCTGGCGCTCAATCCGCTGGATGTCGAAGCCGCCATTGCCACGGCCAATCAGCTTCTGCTGGAAAATCGCCGCGAGGAAGCCGTCGCGCTGCTGGAAAAGTATCGCCGCCTCAATCCCAATCATCTGCCGGTGCTCATGATGCTGGGCCGCATTTACCTCACCCGCAACGATTTGCTGCAAATCCTGCCGCTGTACGAGCATATTCTCAAGCTGGATCCCCGCAACGCCGATGCCTACTACAATCTCGGCATTGCCTATTACAACCAGGATGATTTCGACACGGCGATTCGTTTGTTCGAACGCGCCCTCCGCCTCAACGATCACGCCGATGCGCGGCTCTATCTTGCCTATATCTATGAAAAACGGCAGGAGATGGACCGGGCGATTCAGTACTTGCGCGAACGCATTCGCTTGAGCACGGGCGATCACGATACGTTTGCCGGCGAGGCGCGCGAGCATCTCTACAATCTCCTGCTGCAGCGCGGCGAGGTGCCCGAGAACCTGCTGCCGGAGAAACTCGAGAAGAAATGATGGCCAGCTATTCGATCCGCCGCCTCTTTCTCGACCATGAACCGGATCTGCAGGCCGAGTTGAAGGGCGAGCGCGGCCTGCGCGCCGAGGAGTTTGCCCGCCGCGTGCGCCGTTATCCCTGGGTTTTGAAAGTCATCTGCCGGGAGCAGGAGTTTTCCAAGAATCTACTCTCGGCATTTTCATTGCGTGACATACCGTGCTGGCTCGCCGCACCCGGCCTTGCCTATCTCTTCACCGATGAGGAGCAACTGCGGCAATTGGCGCTGGGCCGCCAGTTGTTCGCCAGCAATGAAGCCGCTTTTGCGCGCGAGTTGCGCGTCTTCCTTGAAAATCAAACGCGCACCGAATTCGTCATCGACAGCCCAAAGTGCAGCATGATCGTGGGGGGACCGACACTGGTGATGGGCGTGCTCAATTGCACACCGGACTCCTTCTATGATGGCGGGCGTTATCATGGCCACGAGCATGCGATCGCCCACGGCCTGCAGATGGCGGAGGCCGGCGCGGATCTCATCGATATTGGCGGCGAATCCACCCGGCCGAAAGGTGTTTATGGCGAAGGCGCCGAGCCGGTATCGGCAGAAGAAGAGATGGCACGGGTGCTGCCGGTGATCGAAGCCCTGAGCCAAAAAGCTGAAATTCCCCTCAGCATCGACACCTACAAAGCAGCCGTGGCGGAGGCAGCGCTCCAAGCCGGCGCGGCGATCGTAAACGACATCAGCGGCTTCTTGTTCGATCCCCACATGGCGGAGGTCGTGGCGCAGCATCAGGCCGTAGTGATCTTGATGCACCTCAAGGGCACGCCGGCGAACATGCAGTCGGACCCCACTTACGAAAACCTGCTCGATGAAATCTACCTGCATCTGGAGGCGCGGGTGGAAGCCGCCATGCAGGCGGGCATTCCACATGAACGCATTCTCATCGATCCCGGCATCGGCTTCGGCAAACGTCTCGAACACAATTTCGAGATCCTCCGCCGCCTGGAGGAGTTGCACGGACTGGGCTGCCCAATTCTCGTCGGACCTTCCCGCAAATCATTCGTCGGCTCCGTGCTGAATCTGCCGCCGGATCAGCGGCTGGAAGGCACGGCCGCGGCCGTGGCGCTCGCCGTCAACAACGGTGCCCACCTCGTGCGCGTGCATGACGTCGAAGAAATGCGGCGGGTGGCACACATTGCCGACCTGATTGCCGGCCGCTTCGGATATACCGCATAAACCACGGCGACCGCCGTACGTCGCGGGGGAGCAGCCCGCCGCCAGATTCCGGCGCCGCCTCTGCCGGCGCCCTCATCCATTGACCGTCTATGCCTGACCTCGAACTCTTCCGCATCGCGTTTTTGCGCGTCACGCTGCTGGATGTGCTCGACATCCTGGCGATCAGCTTCGTGATGTATCGCCTCTATTTGTTCATTCGAGGGTCGCGCGCGGCGCAGATGGCAGTCGGGCTGCTGCTCATTCTCACCGTTTCGCTGCTCGCGCAAATTTTGGGCATGAGCGGCTTGAGTTGGATTTTCGGCCGGCTGGAAACCATCTGGCTCATAGCCTTTGTCATTCTTTTTCAGCCGGAGCTGCGCCGCATGCTGGTGCATCTCGGCCAAAGCCCGCTGATTCGCTTCTTCGTCAAAGTCACCGGCTCACAGTTGGTCGATGAAATCGTCCGCGCGGTGCAGGAATTGTCGCGCGTGCGACACGGTTCGTTGATTGTGATCGTCCGCAATCACGCCATTCGCTCGGTGGTGGAGACCGGCATCAAGCTGCAAGCCGCGGTTTCCGCGCCGGTGCTGCTGGCCTTCTTCAGTCCCAAATCGCCGCTGCATGACGGCGCCATTATCATCGAGAACGAAGAAGTCATCGCCGCCAAGGCCATTTTGCCGCTGTCGCAAAGTGACATGCTGGAACGGCGCTACGGCACGCGCCATCGCGCCGCCCTGGGGCTGTCGGAAGAATCCGATGCTTTGGTGATCGTCACTTCCGAGGAAACCGGGCAGATTTCCATTGCCAAAGACGGGCATTTGCTGGCGGACTTGAGCGAAGAAGAGCTGGAGAATATTTTGCTGACCTCGCTGCATGTGTTGCCCAAAAAGTGAAACCGGAGAGCGGGCATGAGCTTGCCGCTGTCACACGATCGCATTCAGTCCGTGCTTGATCAAGCTGTGGCGCAGGCGCGTGCTCATCACGCCGGAACGCTGGCGTCCTATATTCCGGAGTTGGCGCGCGTCGATCCCGAATTGACCAGCGTGGCGATCACGCTGTTGGACGGCACCTGCCTGACCGCCGGCGATGCCGCGGCACATCGCTTCACGCTGCAGAGCGTAGCCAAGCTGATTCTGTTGTTGGGAATGGTGGAAGAGTTTGGCGAGAATCAGGTATTTTCCTGGATCGGCGTGGAACCCTCCGGCAGTGCCTTCGCCTCCGTGGCCCAGCTTGATTTTCACGGCCCGGTGCCGCCCAATCCCCTGGTCAATGCCGGCGCGATTGCCCTGTGCAGCCATCTGCCCGGCACCAACATGGCGGAGCGTTTTCCGTGGGTCGAGAAATGGGCGGAGCGGCTGCTCGGCATGCGGCCCAACCTCAACTTCAGCGTTTATGAATCGGAGCGCCGCACCGGCGACCGCAACCGCGCGCTGGCGTATTTGATGAAAAGCAACGGCGTGGTTATGGGTGAAGTCGAGGACGTGCTCGATACCTACTTCGCGCTGTGTTCGCTGGAAACCCATGTCGCGCACGCTTCCCACTTGGCCATGATTTTGGCGCACGGCGGCTTGACGGCGGCAGGCGTGCGCCTGCTGTCGGCCCGCACCGTCAGCTCGATTGTCGCGATCATGGCAACCTGCGGCTTGTATGATGAATCCGGCAGCCATCTCGTGCGCACCGGCTTGCCCGCGAAGAGCGGCGTTTCGGGCGTGATCGTGGCGGTGGCCACGGGCTGCGGCGGCATTGCTGTGGCCAGCCCGCGCATCAACAGCAAAGGCGGCAGCGTGCGCGGCCATGTCATGCTCGAGTTTCTGGCGCAGCAATTGGGATGGCACTTCGCTTTGCCGCGTTGAGGCCGGTGGCAACCGGCTGGCATGCTGGCCTCCTCCTCAAAAAAGCGGACCAGAGGCAGCAGCCCGGCGACACCAGGTCAACCGAACCACGCCTCCGGCCCGCTTGATGAAAAGCAGAAAGGCCGGTCGCTGATACTCAGGACTAACGGATGAGATTCATCAGCCGGCTTTGGGTGAATTTGCCGGCAGTCATGCGGCAAATGTAGATGCCGCTGGCGACGGTCCGGCCTTGGTTATCCCTGCCATCCCACATGAAAGTGTGACGGCCGGCCTCGAATCTTCCGTTCGCCAAGGTGCGAACCTCCTGTCCAAGCGCGTTGAAGATGCGGAGCTCGACTTGTTCCGCGGCCGGCATCTGGAATCGGATGTTGGTCGAGGGATTGAAGGGATTGGGATAATTCTGCTCCAGAACAAACTCGCGCGGTGGCTTGGCCTCTGCGGTGGCATTGCTTGCCGACGCCTTGTGTGCCGGCGCGTTTGCCGGAATCGGCCCAACATGGAACGGCCGCATCATCTCGTTGTCTTCATGCTCCACGATGTGGCAGTGCCAAACGTAGAAGCCGGGAAGGTCAAACTTTGCCTTGATGCGGGTGATCTCATCCGGATAGGCGATGACGGTGTCTTTGTAGCCCATTTCCCAGGGCTCCGGCCCACGCACCATGCCGGTCATCTTGTTTTCCCGATTGACAACCTGGAACTGAACTTGATGCACATGAATCGGGTGGGAATCCATGGTGAAGTTGTGGATTTCCCAGGTTTCGGTGTCGCCGACGCCGGGATTTTCCGAGATATTGTCCATCCACATGAGTGGCGCACCGGTGCCGGCGGGAGTGAGCGTGCCCAACAGTGCCGCAGTCGGGCCAAAGGGCGCGCCGTTTTCGCAATCCAGCACAATGTTGCCCGAACCATCCTCGGAGGCGCGCACGGTTCTGGATTCTTCCTCGTTGAGAGAGACCTGCCGGGTGGTCACTGAGGCGCCCAGCGCAGGCACAGCCGGCAGCCGCAATCGCATCGGCGGCGTGCTGGTGTCCACGCCGGTCGAAGAGATGACGCGGAATTGCATAACTTGGCCGGTGGTGGAGGGATCGGCCGGATCAAAATCCACTCCCGGCACACCGCCGGCAAAGGGCGCATCCGGCCCGAGGTTCAACAGAATAATCTCCGTACCAACCGGCACATTGGTGAAATCGACAATGACATCCGCGCGCTCAGCGGGTGACAGCAACAGTCGATCAAGCTGCACGGGTGTTGGCAGAAAACCGCCTTCCGCGCCGATTTGGTAAAACGGCAGGCCGTTGTCCATTTTGAGAATCAGGAAGCGGGAATTGCAGCCGTTCAGGAGCCGGAAACGGTAGCGCCGCTGCTCCACCTCCAGATAGGGCCAGGTCTGGCCATTGACCACCATGGTGTTGCCAAAAAACTCCGGATTCCAAATGGGCGAGACCTCGCTGGCCAGGCCATCGCAGGCTTCCTCCGGGATGAAGGGAATCTGCAACTGCGCGGGGTTCAAGCCTTCGAAAAAGGCGCGATGCTCGGGATAGAAAAGCGAGCCGTCGGCATTGAAGGCGCGGTCTTGGATGGCGAGCGGAATCTCATAGAAGGTGCCGAAGGGATTGGAGCCGACGCTGGGTGCCGGGCCGGGCAACTTGCCGCCAACGGCATCGCTCGGGCCACCGCGAATCAAGTAGAAGCCGGCGGGTCCGGCATAAACGTTGGAGCGCGTCATGCCGAGCGTATGGTCATGATACCATAGCGTGGTGGCGCGCTGGTTGTTGGGATAAGCGAAAGTGGCCTTGCCCGGACCCCAATACTTGGGCAGATTGAGCAGCCCGTACTTCTGTGCAAAGTAATCGTAGAACGTGCCTGTGCGAGCATAGCCGCCCGGAATATTCTTGGCATCGGGAAGGTACCAAGCCTCGGCATAGCCGTCGCTCTCTTCCGTTGTGTGGGCGCCGTGCACATGGGTGACCATCGGCACCGGCCCGAGGTAAGGCGTTGGGTCACTGCCGCGCATGTCGCGCATCATGGCTCCGCCCGGCGGGTTGGCCCAATGCAGCGTTTGGTCGATGGGAAGAAGATGAGGAAGATAATTGCCATTGGCATCAACCAGGCCGTTGACCCATTTGATAGCCGTCGGCTTGAGCCACTGGTTTTCGATGGTGAAGGCGGGATAAAAGTATTGCCCGCCCTGCGCCACGGTTCGCGGGTCATTCGCCGGACCGTAGCTCCACACCGTGGTCTTTGGTTGCCCGGCTGGCAGAATTTGTTGCTGGAATTGCCGAACCGCCAGTTCATAGTATTGCACCTTGACAAGCTTGCCGAATTTGATCTGGGTAGTGCGGGCGAATACCGGCGGCTTGGCGAGCGGCGATACGTACTTGGACAGCAAGGTGGGGTCCAGTGTTCCGCCTGGCAGAGCAGCAAAGAGCTTCTTTGTCCCCAACCATTTTGTGGGCAGAAAAAGGCCGGCGCCGGCAATGCCGGTGATCTTGATGAATTCGCGTCGATCCATAATGCTTCACCTCTTTCGAGTGGCCGATCATTGGAAAATCGACCTCCAGAAACCTGTGCGTTGATTAGCGACAACAGAAGCTCTCTCATCTCGCAAGTTGCCGGCATCACCTCCCGTCGCAAAGAACAGGCATGGTCAGGATAGAATTGAAAAAACGCCAACTCCCAAAGAAGGTATGAACTCGTTACTGCGAACTGAAATCACAACCTGGTAGGTGGGACAGCCAGAATCAAACAAAGTCGACCCGAAATGTGTGGTCGCACAAATGCGTTGAGAGGTGATTGTAGTTCCAAGTCACAATCTACTGTCAATTGCTGAGTTTGAGCAAAACCCGGAGCCACCTGGGTACCTCGATAGACAATATTGATGCCAGTTTTTGCGGCATAAGCAGGGAATAATTTGCAAGAGTTAAGCATGTGTTTCCATGAGCGCTGCATCATTATGTACCGGCAACCGCAATACAATTGGAATGAATTGAATTGGCATGATTGGGAAAGCGGTACGAGAATTTTTTCAAGAATGCGAATATTTTGAATTCCGTTCAGTTGGGTGAAAGGCACAGGCACTCACGGACTGCCGGTTTGCCGGCCGCGGCCGGCCTTCCAGATCCCGCGGAACTTTTTGGAGCGACCGTCTTCATTATGTTGCTGGCCAGATGTGGTCGGCCACAAGCGGCAGGATTCGAAAGGCCATCGCCGGCGTGCTTTGCGAGTGGAGTCCGCAAGTCAACGCCCCGCCTCCGGTGGGTCAGGGCCAGTAAACCGTCACGAATGCAAAGTCAAGCCATTTTTCAAGTACCATGACCAAGCAAAACCTCCTCGGCATGAGCCGAGAAGAGATTGCCGCCTTCTGCGTTGCGCTGGGCGAAAAACCCTATCGCGCTCGCCAGCTTTTTCAGTGGATCTATGGCCGCTCGGCCGCGCATTTTGCGGAGATGACCAACCTGGCGCTGGCGTTGCGCGCACGCTTGGCGGAAGTCGCTGAACTGGCGCCGCTCGAACTCGTGCAGCGCAAAATCTCCCGCAACGGCGATACTGAAAAACTGTTGTTTCGTCTACCGGATGGTCTGCAGGTCGAAAGTGTGATGATGGCCGAGGAGGGGCGCCACACGCTGTGCCTTTCTTCGCAGGTCGGTTGCCCGATTGACTGTGCGTTTTGCGCCACCGGCAAAATGGGGCTGTTGCGCAATCTCACCGCCGGCGAGATCATCAATCAACTGCTGACTGCGCAGCGCGTGTGCGGCAGGAAGGTCACCAATGTCGTGTTGATGGGAATGGGAGAGCCGCTGAACAACTATGAGGCAGTGATCAAGGCCTGCCAGCTCATGGCCGATGCCGAAGGCCCGAATCTTGGGCAACGGCACATTGTGATTTCCACCAGCGGGCTGATCCCCAAGATTCGGCAGTTCGCCGCGGAGGGCCACAAGTACCGGCTGGCGATCTCACTCAATGCCACCACCGACGAGGTGAGAGACCGGCTGATGCCGCTCAATCGCAAGTATCCGATTGCGGATTTGCTGGCAGCCGCGCGGGACTATACGCGGCAGGCAAAACAGCGGGTGACGTTCGAGTATGTGCTGCTGGCGGGGGTGAATGACAGCGTGCAGGAGGCCGACCGCCTCAAGAAGCTCGTGGCCGGCATTCCCTGCAAGATCAACCTGATTCCCTACAATGCCGTGGATGAGAATTTTCAGCGGCCGTCGGCTGAGCGCATCGAGGCGTTTTATCGCCGGCTGCAAAACTTGCCCGCGCCGGTGACGCTGCGCTGGAGCAAGGGAGACGACATCGACGCTGCTTGCGGCCAACTCTGGACCAAGGCCGAGCGATCAGTGCGCGGTCGAGTGGCCGTTTGAGGCGGCCGCCGGGCTGAGGCACTGGAGCTTCAATCCCTCGATTTCCTTCTTGATGTCCTTGTGCCAGTCATCGCGGGGCACGCGCAACTGGGAAGCTCTCGCCAATTCGTTGCAGCCCGCCTCGGTTTGCCCTGCCTGAAAACTGACTCGTGCCATTTTGGTGCGGCACACCGCCTCGAGGTAGGGGGAGAGTTTCTTCTCCTGTTGCAGCGTGGTCATGATCTGGCGGTAGTAGTCCAGCGCCTGTTCATGGCGGCCCAGCCGCACGGCAGACTCGGCCGCGCCCCAGAGAAAGAAGCGGCTGTTGGGAAACTGGCGCAGGGCGGAATCGGCCAGGGCGAAAGCTTCCTCGGGGCGGGCTTCCTCGAGCAGAATCCAGGTGAGGCCGTTGATGGCGGCATAGCGCGCATACTGGCCGTGGGCGACGGCCTGTCTGATCATTCGGATGCCGGCTTCGCGCTCGTCGGAAAAGAGCGGAACGGGAAGCTTCTTGCTGAGCTTGCTGCGATAGTACTTGTAACTGCCAATGCCGAGATAAGCATCATAAAGCGTGGGATCCAGGCGAATGGCTGCCTCCAGGTGGCGGATGGTCTTCACGCCGTGATGAAACGCTTCGAGATAACGGCGATGCTTGGAGACATAGAAAGACTCATAGCCGTAGGCGCTGCCGAGAAAGAAGTGCGCGGCCGCATCGTTGGGATGCTGCCGGAGTTGTTTTTCGGCAAGCTCCCGGCACTTTCTTAAGCTTTTGTAAAATTCCTTCTCCTCACTGCTGTCCTCATAGTCGAGCATGATCGACTGCAGGGTGGCGGCGCGGAAGAGATGACCGAGGGGATGGTTGGGGGCAAGCGCAATGGCGCGGTCGATGGCGGCGAGTGCCCGGCCATACTCCTGGTTGATGGTGCAATGCACCGAGGCTTGCAGCAGGGAATCGATTTCCGCAGCCCTTTTCTCCTGCGGGTAGCTAGATACGGTACTGAGCAAGACGGTAGCGGCCGCCAGCCAACGCACCAGGAGTTCTTTGAAAAGATTATCTTTTTGCAACAGGCGTCCTGTCATGGGGTTTCGATCCATCAAAACGTTTTCGAAAAGTCATTGCTGGGCGGTCTCGCCCAGCGGCGGCAGCCGCTCGCGCGCGCTGCCCGGAATTCCTGCAGCCACTGCGGGCAACGCCGGGTCTGCGAGCGGAAAAACTAGCAGAAATTAACATAAAAGCAAGCGCTGCCTGTGCGGAAAGGGAGAAAGCACAATTTTTTTACGGAAAATCGTCACCGGCTTCGTGCGCCACCGTGGAGGAACCGCCCCAAGGGGTGGCAAACGAAGTTGTTGACAAAATAATTGAAAATTTGTAGATTGCCACGCTTTCGAGAAATAACTCTGCATAATGCAAGAGACGCATCACCCAATTTGAAGGAGGGAGTGTGGCGAGACTCACGGGTGCGAACCGTTCCAGAACGGATCAGTCCCTAGAGAAGTACCTCCAGGAAATTAGTGAAGTTCCTCTACTATCCCCCGAAGCTGAGATCGAGCTCGCCAAGCGCATTAAGAAGGGTGATGAAGAAGCATTAGAGAGACTTACCAAAGCCAATCTGCGTTTCGTAGTCAGCGTTGCTAAACAGTATCAAAATCAAGGTCTTTCGTTAGGTGATTTGATCAATGAGGGTAACCTCGGACTGATCAAGGCGGCGAGCCGTTTTGATGAGACACGAGGGTTCAAATTCATATCCTACGCTGTCTGGTGGATTCGCCAGTCCATTCTACAAGCGCTGGCGGAGCAATCTCGCGTCGTCCGTCTGCCGCTCAACCGTGTCGGCGCTCTCAACAAAATCGGCAAGGCGCTCAGCTCGCTGGAACAGGAATTCGAACGCGAGCCTTCCGCGCACGAAATCGCCGACAAAGTCGAGATGACGCCATATGAAGTCTCAGATACCTTAAAGATTTCCGGCAAGCATGTCTCCCTGGATGCTCCTTTCAATCAAGATGAGGAGAGCCGGCTGTTGGACGTGCTGGAAAACGAGGAGATGCCCTCGCCGGACAATAATCTCATGAGCGAGTCGCTGCGCATCGAAGTCGAGCGGGCGCTGGAGACGCTGACCGAACGCGAAGCGGAGGTCGTCAAGCTCTATTTTGGCTTGGGACGCGAACATCCGCTGACCCTCGAAGAAATTGGTGAACTTTTCAAACTGACGCGCGAGCGGGTGCGGCAAATCAAGGAGAAGGCGATCAAGCGTCTCCGGCATGCTTCGCGCAGCAAGCCGCTCCGCAGTTATCTCGGTTGACGGCCCGCCTCAGGACGAGGAACCGCCGCCGGCCGGGTTCATGAGCCTCCTGACCAAGATTCCCGTTGACATTGGAGCGTTAGCGGGGTAGATTAGGCTCATCCAACTATTGCACAGACAATTATTTCAGAAAGCAAGACTAGGATGGTTTCACGAATTAATCGGAACCCGTGGTGCACGGGGAGGAACGGAGTATGTGTATCGCTCTTAACCACAACACGACCAGCACCCCCGAGCTACAGTCAACTTAAGTCCACTGCAACGTCCCCAATCACGGAGGAAGGGAATCATGGGCGATAAGAAGATTAAGCTGATCTTATTTTCGCTTCAGGGGTCGGAAGTCAGAACGGTTAATTTGTCGTGGAAGAGGATCATATCTATTATGTTCTCATCATTCGTCGTGATGCTATTGATGGTCGGTTCTTCGATTGCTCTGTTCACCGACTTCTACAAGGACGAAAGCATCACCAGACTCAACCGAACCAATCAGGCCCTGACCAAGCAGCTCCAACACATGAGCGCCAAGGTCACTGAGCTTGACAGCCGCATGCAAGTTGTCGAACAAAACGACGATGACCTGCGCGTCTATGCCGAACTCCCACGCCTCGACCCCGACGTGCGCAAGGCCGGCACCGGCGGCGCGCTGGGCACCTATGTCGACGTGGATTTGAACCTGCTGCCCGAAACCGTCAGAAGTGAAACCCGGCAGGTGAATCAAACGCTCGCCGAGCTTGAACGCCGCATCGCCCTGCACTTCGACAACAACAAAGAAGTGAAGGAAAAAATCGCGAACGACAACGCCCAGCTCAAACACACTCCCTCGATTCGCCCCGTCGAAGCCGGACGCATCACCGACAAATACGGCAAACGGCTGGATCCCTTCATCGAGCGCGTGAAGCACCACTACGGAGTGGACATTTCCGCGGAGATCGGAACCGAAGTCTATGCCGCAGCCGCGGGCGTGGTGGTGGCGGCCAAGGCAACCTACAGCCTGGGCCAGGGCTATGGCCGGCATGTCATCATCGATCACGGCTATGGCTACAAAACTCTTTACGGCCACCTCTCCGAAGTCTGGGTGAAGGAAGGCCAGCGCATCGAACGCTGGGACGTCATCGGCCTGGTCGGCAACACCGGCCGCACCACCGGCCCCCATCTCCATTTCGAAGTGCACAAGGACGACTCACCGGTCGATCCTCAGAATTTCTTTCTCAATTGAAACAGCTTGCATGATGGCCAAGCGCCTTCCGAGGCCGGAAGTGCGCTTTTTTTATTCCTGGACTTTTGACCTGAAAGAGAGCAAGCTCCGCCCCTCCTGACTGCCAGCCCATCCTTGCCTGCGGGGCTTCTCTTGCCGGATGGCAATGCCGCACGAATTTTCAATCAACGAGATTCTCGCCTCCCTCAATCCGCAGCAGCACGCGGCGGTGGAACACCTCGCCGGCCCGCTGGTAATCATCGCCGGCGCCGGCACGGGCAAGACCGGGGTCATTACCCGCCGCATTGCCTATCTGGTGGCGGCACAGTATGCCCGGCCCGACCAAATCCTCGCGCTCACCTTCACTGAAAAAGCCGCGGCCGAAATGGAGTCCCGCGTCGATACGCTGGTGCCTTACGGTGAAGTGGGCTTCACCATCGCAACGTTTCACGCCTTCGGCGACAAGCTGGTGCGTGAGTTCGCCGTTGACCTCGGGCTGAACCCCGATTTCCGGCTGCTGAGCGCCGCGGAACAAGCCCTGTTTCTGCATGAGCATCTCTTTGACCTGCCCCTGCATCACTACCGCCCGCTGGGTGATCCCACCAAATTCCTGCACGAATTGCTGCGCCATTTCAGCCGCTTGAAAGACGAAGACATTTCACCGGCAGAGTATCTCGCTTTCGCGGAAAAGCTGCTGGCGGAAACACCCGCGGACGACGAGGCCGGCCGGCGCGCCGCGGAAAAACAGCAGGAGCTGGCGCGCTGCTACCAGGCCTATCAGAAATTGCTGGCGCAAACGGGCTGCGCCGACTTTGGCGATCAAATCACCTACTCCCTGGAATTGCTGCGCGCACATCCCGACGTTCGCCGCCGGCTGCAGGAACGCTATCGCTATATTCTCGTCGATGAGTTTCAAGACACCAATTACGCGCAGTTTCAACTGGTCAAGGAACTGGCTGCCGGCCACCAGAATCTCACGGTGGTTGCTGATGACGATCAATCGATCTACAAATTCCGCGGCGCGGCGATCAGCAATATTCTCAATTTCACGCAAACCTACCCGCACGCGCGCCACGTCGTGCTCACACAGAACTACCGCTCGACCCAGGCGATTCTCGACGCCGCCTACCGCCTGATCCGGCACAACGATCCCAACCGGCTGGAGGTCAAACAGCAGATCAACAAGAAGCTGACCGGCAAGTCGCCGGGCGGCCAGCCGGTGGCACACTGGCATTTCGACACCGTCAGCAACGAAGCGGCGGCCGTGGCGCAGCATATTCGCGACCGTCTGCAAGCCGGCGCGGCGCGCCACCAGGATTTTTGCATTCTGGTGCGCTCCAACAATGCCGCTGATCCCTTCCTGCGCGCGCTCGCGGAGGCCGGCCTGCCCCATCGCTTTTCCGGCAACTACGGTCTGTATCAGCGGGAAGAAGTGCGCTTGCTGATTTGCTTTCTCAAGAGCATCGCCAATCCGCTGGATTCGCAGAATCTTTACCATCTGGCGCAGAGCGAAGTCTACGCCATGCCCATGCGTGACTTGCAGGCCGCGCTGCAGGTGCACGCCGCAACGCATCGCACCCTTTTTCGCATTTTCAAAGAGCCGGGACAATTCGAGTGGGAACAACCGCTGTCGGCCGAGGGCAGGGCGACGGCGGAGAAGCTGATTGCCGACAATGAGAAGTATCTCGAATTGTCCCGCCAGGCGCCGGCTTACACCGTGCTCTACACGTTTCTCAAAGACTCCGGCTATCTCAGCAGCCTGGCGCGCGGTGAAACCGCAGCCGCGGACGAGAAGATCGGCAACCTGACGAAGTTCTTTCAAACGGTGCAGAACTATTCGTATTTCACCACGCCCGGTGATTTGACCTTCTTCGTCAATCATCTCGAGCTGCTGCGGGAGTTCGGCGACGACCCCGGCACGGCTATGGCCGATCTCGATGCCGACGCGGTGCAGGTGATGACGCTGCACAAAGCCAAGGGTTTGGAATTTCCGGTGGTGTTCATGGTGGGCCTGGTGGAAGGCCGCTTTCCGGTGCAATCCCGCAACTCGACCATCGAGTTGCCGGAGGCGATCATCAAAGAGGTTCTGCCCGAGGGCGATTTTCATCTGCAGGAAGAGCGCCGGCTGTTTTATGTTGGCATGACGCGCGCGCAGAATGAGCTTTATCTCACCAGCAGCCGCGACTATGGCGGCGCGCGCTTGCGCAAAGTCAGCAGCTTCGTACGCGAAGCGCTGGATGATGCGCACGCCGATGATGACGTGATCAAAGCCTCGCCCTTCGAGGCGCTGGCGCGCTTCGATCAGCCCGGCGCCCGGCAGTCACCGGCGGCCGGCCCGATTCCGCCGGATCAGGTGTTGCATCTCGATCAACGCAAACTCGATGACTATCTGACCTGTCCGCTGAAGTATAAATACATTCACGTTCTGCACGTGCCGGTGGCCGAGCATCATACCATCGTCTATGGCAGGCTGCTGCATGAAGTGGTGCAGCTTTATAATCGCCGCAAGTTCCGCCGCGAAAGCGTCACCGTCGAAGAACTGCTGGCAGTGTACCGGGCCAAATGGCGCAGCCACGGCTATCTGAGCCGCGAGCATGAACAACTGCGCTTCGCCGCCGGGGAGGAGGCCTTGCGCCGTTTCTTCGCGCAGCAGGAGGCTGATCCGGCCCGGCCGCTGTATGTGGAAGAGCCGTTCAAGTTCACCTTCGAAAACAATGTCATCAGCGGCCGCTGGGATCGCATCGACCAGCTTGCCGATGGCCGCCTCGTGATCACCGATTTCAAGTCCTCCGCCGTTGAAGACGCGGACAAGGCGCGCGAACGGGCGATGAAGAGCCGGCAATTGCGGCTTTATGCCTGGGCCTATGAGGAACGGTTTGGCCAGCCGGTCGATGGCTGGCGATTGTATTTTCTCGAATCCGGCATGCTCGGCGAGGTGCCGCGCAAAGAGCTCTATCTGCGCACGATTCGTGAACACGTGCAAACTGCCGCCGCGGGCATTCGCCAGCGCGACTATCACGCCACCCCCGGCCCCGGCGCCTGCCCGTTTTGCGCGCTCAATGATATTTGCCCCGCGGCGGACAACAGTTGAATTGACAAAAAGGCGGATTCTCCCTGGTTTTTCCCCACCCCTCCGGTCTATTGCTTTCGGGAGGAAAACAACGGCACGGGATTGATGAATTGCGGCTGGTAATGATCTGCGCTTGTGCCAGGGATAGGAGTGATTCGTGATTTGGTGAGCTGTTGGTGCGCCCTTTTGCAACATTCTCCTTTGAGTTTCCCTCCGGCCTCCCAATTTCAAGCTTTACTTCCACAAAGAAATTGATTATCGTTTACGGCGGTTTTTTCAGTCGTAGCGCGTTGGTTTCGGGTTTTTACCAGCACGAATGCGGGAGCCGCCCGTGCCCTTCACCATTCTCCATTTTTCCGACCTCCATCTCGACGCGGCCTTTGCCGCGAGCCGGCTGCCTGCGGAGATCGCCCGCCGGTGCCGCGAACAGTTGCGCTCGACGCTGCGCGCCATCGTTGATCTCGCCAAGCAGCGCCACGTCAATGCGGTCACGATTGCCGGTGATTTGTTCGAACGCGAGAAGCTCAATCCCGACACGGCCGCTTTTCTGGCGCAGGAATTCGAGCGCCTGGCGCCGATTCCCGTGTTCATCGCGCCGGGAAATCACGATGCTGCCGATGCCGCTTCTCTTTATCAGCGCGGGCGTTGGCCGGAAAACGTGCGCATTGCGGTCAGCCATGCGCTCAGCGAGTGGCGTTTGCCGCCGCCCTACAGTTTGTGGTCGGCGGCGCACCTGAGTCCGAGTGATCGCCACAATTTTCTGAGCGGCTTCGTTTTGCCGGCGGCCAGCGGCCGGCGCGTTCCCATTCTCCTGCTGCATGCCAGCCTGGCGCCGGCGAATTTCGAAGGCAGCCGCAGTCACGCGCCGCTCACGCTGGCGGATATTCGGGAGGGCGGTTTTGCGCTGGCGCTGCTCGGCCATTATCACACGCGCAAAGTCGTGCAGGAGGAGGGCGTGCTTGCGGTCTACTCCGGCAGCCCTGAGCCGCTGCATTTTCAAGAAAAGGGCGAGCATGGTGTCACGCTCGTGCATTTGGAGCCGGAACAGAAGCCGGTGCTCGAATTCATCGCGCTGGCGAAACTGCATTTCGCAACCCTGGAGTTGAGCGTGGCCGGCTGCAGCCATCGCGATCAGCTCATCGAGCGCATTCTGGCGCTCGCCGGCGAGGGACACTATCGCGACAAACTCGTGCGGTTGCGCCTCACCGGCGAGGCCGAGCCTACGCTCCGTCTTGAGCTTGAAGCCATCACCCGGCGCGTCGAAAAGGGCTTCGGCTTCCTCTACCTGGAAAACGACACGCGGCCGGCGATCGACCTGACTGCACTTGCCAGCGAGCCCACGGTGCGCGGCGCTTTTATTCGCGACCTGCTGGCGGCGATGGACCAGGAGCCGGAACAACGCGCGCTTTATCTCGAAGCGCTGGACTACGGCATGCAGGCGTTTGAACATGAGGACATCACCCTGCGATGAAACTCATTGAACTTCACCTCAAAGCCTTCGGCTGTTTGAGCAGCCGCGATTTTCAGTTTCAACCGCGGATCAATGTCATCTTTGGCCCGAATGAAGCCGGCAAGTCCACCTTGCAGCAGGCGATTGTGGCGTTGCTCTACGGCTTTTACGACAACCAGCGGGCCTTGCCTCGTGAACGCGAGACGCATGCCCGCTTCCGGCCGTGGCGCAACGGCACCGACTATGCCGGCAGCCTGCACTATCAACTCGCAGACGGCGGCCGGTTGATCGTGCACCGCGATTTTGCCAGTGACGAGGTCACCACCCAGTTGTTTGACGGCCTCACCGGCGAAGAGGTCACCGGCCGGTTCAGCCGCGGCCGGCATGGCCGCGTCGATTTCATGGAGAAGCAGGCTGGCATGTCGCGCGAGGTTTTTCTTGCCACCGCCTGCATCGGGCAGGGGGCGTTGCGCAGCCTGCAGGCACGCGAGTCCAACGCCGTGTCCGATGCCATTCTGCGGCTGCTCGATTCCGCGGTGACGGAAACCTCGGCGGAACGCGCGCTCGAACGCCTGGAGCTGAAGATGCGCGAATTGGGCAGCGATCGTTCCCAAAAGACGCTGCTGGCCATGGCCCGCGCCCGCCTGGATGATCTGCACGAAACCCACGCTCTGCGCCTGGCAACGCAACGCGCGGTGCAGGAAGATTACGAGAAGAGGGAGCGCCTCACGCTCGATCTCGACGAGCTGAACGCGCAAATCGCGGCGCTCGATCGCCAGATTCTGCTCACCCAGATGGAACTCCTGCGCCGCCGGCTGCAACGCTGGCAGCTCAATGAAGAGCAGCGCGCCAAGCTCGGCGCGGAAATGGCGGAGTTGGCGCTGTTCGAAAATTTCCCCATGGGCCGCAAAGAGGAGTTCTTCAAACTGCGCGATGAATTTCTCTACCTCGAGCGGCATCTGGCCAATCTCGCCAGCGAAGCCAACAACGTCGAATTGCGC
Source organism: bacterium (assembly GCA_023150945.1). Classification (NCBI taxonomy): domain Bacteria; species bacterium. The sequence continues at coordinate 297,807 of JAKLJX010000001.1, forward strand.
CTGATGGCGCTCGCGGAAAAAAGCAAAGTGATGCAGTCGCTGGAAAAGCTCTGGGAGATTTCTGCGATCGAAGATTTCCGGGTGTTGTGCCGGCGCTGGCAGGACAAGTACCATGAATCCATCGAGGCCGGTAACCGCGCCAGCGATGCCGATCAGGCCTTTGCCCGCGCCGGTTTGAAGGAGGAAGACCGCCAGGCGCTCGCCAGCATGACCGACGAGGATCTCGAAAACTACAAGGCACTCGAAACCAAGGTGCAGCAATCGGATGATGAAGTCACCAGGATTCGCAAGGAGTATGATCTGTTTCATCGCAACGTCGCCTACTGGCGCCGCGTGCTCGCGTTTGCGGGTTTGGTGGCCGGCGTTTCCATGCTCTACGTGGTGGCTTCCACCAGCAGCACGAGCTTTGATTTCTCCAACATGCTGGTGTTCGGTCTGAGCGTCATCATTCTGGTCATCGTGGCCGTGGTCAACATTCAATGGAACAGCCGCAGCCGCAGTCTGAATTTCAACCTGGTGAGCGTCGAAGAGAAATACATGGCCAACCGCGACGAGTTCCACAGCCTGCAGCTTCGCTTCGGCATCGAGAGCGTCGCCGATCTGGCGCAGCGCCGCGCCCAGCATCAGGCCCTGGCCGGCTTCAAACAGATCCATCAAAAGCTGGAATTCGAACGCAAGCAGATCGAGGACGAGCTGCAGCCGTGGATGTCGGCGCTCGGCATCAGTTATGTCGGCCCGGATTCCCTGCCGGTGGCGGAGAAGAATTTGGAGGAAAGCCACCGCCTGTGGAGTGAAGGCAATACGCAGCGGCAGCGCCGCAACGAGATCCTGGCGCAGCAGGCGGAAAGCTCCGCCAACCTCGCCAAAACGAGATGGCAGCTCGAAGAATTGCTGAAGCTCGCCCACCTCGACGAGCCGGTGGGGGAGAAGGCGTTTCAAATTTTCCTGGCCAACTGCCAGAAGCGGGAGTATCTCGAGACGTTGCGGCTGCAGCAGCAACAGGCGGCCACGCTCAGCCGCGAAATTCTCGAAGGCGAAACCGTCGAGACCATCCATGCGCAACTCGCCCAGCTCGAAGCCCAGCTCGCGGCGCTGCCGCCGGCCGCAGCCAGAGCCGTGGAAGTTTCCGAAGCGGGAGTGGCGGCATTGCGCGAGAAGCGCGACAGCTTGCTGAGCGAGAGGAACAGCCTGCAACAGACGTTGGCGGCGACCCACGAGCGCATTGCCGCGCGGCTGCAGGGCCAACCACTGCTCGCGGAGCTGGAGGAAGAAATCGCGCTGGTCGAGGCGGATGTCGCCCGCTTTGAGCGCGCCCGCCGCGCCCTCGAACTCGCTCACGAAACCATGACGCAGGCCGCCCAGCGGCTGCATCGCGATTTCGCGCCGCGCCTCAACGAGTTTCTCAGCCAGCATGTGCAGAAACTCACCAACGGCAGATACCTTACCGCGCTGGTTGATCCCTCGACGTTTGCCGTGCGCCTGCTGCCGAGCCAGTATGAGGCGCCGGTCGATCTCGAGAAGCTCAGTTTCGGCACGCGCGAGCAGATTTATCTGCTGTTGCGCGCGGGCGTGGTCGAGCTGTTCGCCAGGAGTGGCGAAACCATGCCGCTGCTGCTCGATGATCCGCTGGCGCACGCCGATGAAACCCGCCTGCGCGAAGCTCTGGCGATCTTCGCCGAGCTGGCGGAGTCCCACCAGATTTTCTATTTCACCAAAGACATTCAAGTGGCGAATTATTTCCGCGCACGCCAGGGCGCAGAGGCGATCATCGCGATTTGAGTTTTACACCCTCCAATTCAGCGGCGCAGTCTTGCCCGCATTGATTTCCTGCCCGCATTCCCGCTTGCCGCAAAAAAAAAGGCCCGAATCAGGTGATTCAGGCCTTCTTGGCTGTGAGGGGGAGCCATATCTATGTCAATCGCCACGCGGCGTTCCGATGAATCCCAAAAAGAAAGCATCCGGCCAACCGTGAGGGGCGGCGAGCGTCATGCTCTCCGCGGAAAGGAGGAAGTCCTGCCACATCTGCTAACAGCCACGGTCATGAGCCGGATGCAAAGTTCGCTTTCGCCAACTCTCCTGTCGACGACAAGAATAACTCTGATTTCTCGAATAGCAACCGGTGTGCCAGTACTGCGTCAAAACGCATATGATGAAAAGCAAGGCGGGTATCCCGCGTCAACGTGTGTGGTTGCAG